>NZ_JBKKRK010000005.1:0-330014 GCF_048847255.1 Pseudomonas algeriensis
GCTCGCTCCCACACACTATTCCCGGTGGTCACACCTTCGTTGTTGAGCACCAATTCCTAGTGGGAGCGAGCCTGCTCGCGATGGCGGTGTGTCAGTCACGATGATGCTGGCTGGTCCACCGCTATCGCGAGCAGGCTCGCTCCCACACTATTCCCCGGTGGTCACACCTTCGTTGTTGAGCACCAATTCCTTGTGGGAGCGAGCTTGCTCGCGATGGCGGTGTGTCAGTCACGATGATGCTGGCTGATCGACCGCTATTGTGAGCTAGTGGCGTGGGAAAAATCTGCTTTACGCAGATCAATGTCGGTATGGCGATAGCGTCCGCAGCGTTCAGTTGTTAAAAGAGAGGTTTACAGAAACCTGCGAAAGGATCTCGAGCATGCCCCTCACCTTTACTCGTAGCGCCCTGATGTTGAGCCTGTTGCTCGGACTCGGTCCGACACATGCCGCCGAGGCGCCGCAACCCAAAGCCCTGGCGAACCGTCAGGGCATTCCACATCCAGCGGTCATCGCCCATCGCGGCGCATCGTTCGACGCACCGGAATCCACCGCCGCCGCCTACAAGTTGGCCCGCGACCTGGGTGCCGACTACCTTGAGCTCGACCTGCAACGTAGCAAGGATGGCGTCCTGTTCGTCTTGCACGACGATACCCTGCTGCGCACCACCGATGTCGCGACCAAGTTTCCCGAGCGCAAGGACAGCACCGCCAACGCGTTCACGATGGCCGAACTCAAGACGCTGGACGCCGGCAGTTGGTACAACGCGGCTTATCCGGACCGTGCTCGGCCTTCCTTTGTGGGCCTGAAAATCCTGACGCTGGACGAGGTGATCAGCATCGCCGAGGGCAACCCCCAGCAGAAACCAGGGCTGTACATCGAGACAAAGGAGCCCAAGCTGTTTCCCGGCATCGAACGCGACCTCAAGGACAAATTGCAGGATCGTGGCTGGCTGAGTCCGTCCGGGTCCAAGCTGGCCAAACGCGCCACCGGCGTGGGCCAGGGCAAAGGCAAAGTTGTCTTGCAAACGTTCGAGAAGAGCAGCTTGGAACTGCTTCACCAGGAAATGCCCAAGGTTCCGAAAATCCTGCTGCTGTGGGTGGGCGAAGGCAACATCGAGCCTAAATCCAAAGTGACGTTCGGCGAGTCCGGTGAAACCGACAAAGCCGTGTACTACGCCAAGCAAGAGCCCAAGGACAAGGCCGAGTTCGAGCAATGGGTCCAGTACGCCAAGGCCCACGGCGCCATCGGCACCGGCCCTTCGGCGGCGTTGACCCATGGCGGGAGCCAGAGCTATGCGGACCTGGTGAAACCGTGGATGAACCAGTACACCCACGACCAGGGTTTGCTGGTACATGTCTACACCGTGGATGAGCCGGTGGACTTCAAGAAAGTGATGGATGCCGGCGTGGATGGCATTTTCACCAATCGGGCCAGTGAGTTGCTCAAGTACTTCAAGCGTCCCGAAACAGGAACCGTGGCGCAACTACTGAAGAAGAACGGTTACTGAGCGAGTGCTGGATCAGGGCATTTAACAAAGTTTTTCGAATTAAGGATGAATTAAGTTGCCAGAGATAATCTGAACCCACTTAAACGACTCACCCTTTGACGACACCAAGGAAATACAACATGAAAACTTTGACTGCCCTGTTCACCGCTGCTGCCCTGACCCTCACCGCTGGCCTTGCCCAGGCTGATGTTCGCGTCGACCAGATTCCTCAATTGGTAAAGGAAGGCAAGATCAAATCCCTGGAATCGATGAATGCCGAAGCCCTGAAGTTGCACCCGGGCGCGACCATCACCGATACCGATTTGGATAATCACTTCAACGGCTACGAATATGAAGTGGAACTGCGCGACGCCAAAGGTCAAGAATGGGATGTAGACTTTGACGCCACCACTGGTAAAGTTCTGAGCAACAAGCAAGATAATTAATCAGTCGCGAAAAGAGCCGCCCAACTTTCAAGTTGCGCGGCTTTTTCACGTACGTATGTAAAGCTGTGCCAGGCCGGGACGCCACAGCCCAACCGTCACAAAACCTTCAAAAATCCCTGCAATGATGCCGCTCAAGTGAACCTGTCGCCGCGACGGGCACTCCCCGCCAGCGAGCCTCAATGAACCACAGCATCGACCAAAGCCATCGCGACCCGGATCTGTTCGGCCTGCTCTACGGATTCAGCTTCCGCCCCGGCGAGCGCGGGCGAGAGATCGGTTCGGCCCAGGCCCTGCAAAGCCTGCAGCAACCCCAGGATCCTGATGAATTCCTCTGGTTGCACTTGAACCTCGCCCACGCCGCGTGCGAGCGCTGGATGAAAAATCACCTGGCCTTGCCCCAAGAGTTCTTCGAAGCCTTGCACGAAGGCTCGCGCTCGACCCGCATCGAGCACGTGGATTCGGCCTTGCTCGCGGTGGTGAACGACGTCGTATTCAACCTCAGCAACATGGTGTCTTCGGATGTGTCCACGTTATGGGTTTGCGTGAGCAGTCGGCTGATCGTCAGCGCACGGTTGCAGCCCTTGCACTCGGTCGACAAGCTGCGCTCATCGGTCAAGGCCGGGGAAAGCTTTCGCTCGCCACTGGAATTGCTCGTGCATCTGCTGCGCGACCAGGGCGAGGTACTGACCCAGATCGTGCGCAAGACCAGCCTCAGCGTCGACCAGATCGAGGACCAGTTGCTGTCTTCGCGGGTCTCGACCAACCGCGCCGAACTGGGCAGCCAACGCCGGGTGCTGGTGCGCCTGCAACGCCTGTTGGCCCTGGAACCGGGGTCGTTGCTGCGGCTGCTCAATCGCCCGCCGCAATGGTTGCAGAAAGAAGACGTCAAGGAGCTGCGCAAATCCACCGAGGAGTTCGCCCTGATCATCAACGACCTCACCGCGTTGGGCGAGCGGATCAAGCTGTTGCAGGAAGAAATCGCCGCCAACCTCAACGAACAAAGCAACCGCACACTGTTCACCCTGACGGTGGTCACGGTGCTGGCACTGCCGATCAACATCATCGCCGGTTTCTTCGGCATGAATGTCGGTGGCGTGCCGCTGGCGAGCGATCCCGAGGGTTTCTGGATCCTGGTGGCGCTGGTCGCCACCTTCACACTGTTCGCCGGCCGCTGGGCGTTTCGCAAGCGGCGCGATTATTGAACGTGGTCCTCTGCGCCCCGTATTAATTTGTGGCGAGGGGATTTATCCCCGTTGGGCTGCATAGCAGCCCTGAAGACGTGAACCTCAGTCTTTCTGACAAATCGGGTTGCTTGGTTTGGGGCCGCTGCGCAGCCCAGCGGGGATAAATCCCCTCGCCACAGATATAAGGTCTAATAACTAAAGATAGTCAGGCACTCAGCCGCGCCGTCACTTCGTTCAGTTGGCCCGACAACCCTTGCAAATCCCGACTGGCCGCTTCGGTACGCTGGACGTTATCCAGGTTGGTGCTGGCGATACAGGTGATTTCAGTCAGGTTGCGGGAGATGTCCTCAGCCACGGAGGTCTGCTCTTCGGCCGCCGTGGCAATCTGGCGGTTCATGTCGCGAATCGCTTCGACGGCCTGGGTAATGCGTTCGAGCATTTCGCCGGCCTGGGTCACTTGCTCGACACTTTCCTCGCTGCGCGACTGCCCGCTTTCAATGGCCTGGGCCGCGTCCACCGCACCGGTTTGTACCGTCTGGATGATCTGGTTGATCTCGATGATGGACGCCGCCGTACGCTGGGCCAGGCTGCGCACCTCATCGGCCACCACCGCAAAACCGCGCCCGGCTTCACCGGCCCGGGCCGCTTCGATGGCGGCGTTGAGGGCCAGCAGGTTGGTCTGTTCGGCGATCCCGCGAATCACTTCCAGCACCTTGCCGATGCGCCCGCTGTCGGTTTCCAGGCGACGGATCACCGTGGCGGTGTTCGCAATCTCGCCGCGCATCTGGGTGATGGTGTGGATGGTGCCGTGCATGACCTTCTCGCCCAACTGTGCCGAGTGATCGGCATCATCGGCCGCCCGCGCCGCGTCGGCGGCATGGCGGGCGACTTCCTGGGCGGTAGCGGACATTTCATTCATCGCGGTCGCCACTTGATCGGTGCGTTCGAATTGCTCGCTGGTACCCTGGCTCATCAGGCTGGCGATGGCGTTGAGCTCGCCGCTGGCGCTGTCCAGCTCCGTGGCGCTGCGTTGCAGGCGGTTGAAGGTTTCAGCGAGGAAGTCACGCAGCGTATTTGCCGCGAGGGCCAGGTCGCCCAGTTCATCTTGACGCGTGCTCGATACACGCTCGGCGAAACGCCCACGGCTCAGTTGAGTCACGTATTCGATGAGGTTACGGATTGGCTGCACCAGGTTGCGGTTGACCAGCCAGAGACTCAGCATGCCGACCAGCAAAGCCGAGACCAGCATGATCACGGTGCCCAGCAGGATCGTGCGATCAGCACCGGCACTGATCAGCGCCGATCGCTCATTGCCCAGTTTATGCAGCTCCACCACCAACTCGCTCATCTGGTCACTGGCGGCACGGTCGAAGCCCTTGACCGCCGCATCCCCCGCCGCGGCGTCTGCGCCAGAGGCGACAAACGCATCACGGCCTTTTTGATAGGCGGCGCCCAGTTGTGCGTGCTCGCTTTGCAGACGTTCGATGCGTGTCCTGATCGGTGCGGGAACACCGTCATGCTTGATCAACTCACGCAAAAGGTTCTGGACATCGCGCTGGCGATCGTCGAACTCCTTCCAGTATTTTTCCAACTCTGCCGGCTGCTTGCCGCGCAACAGAACGTTTTTCCACTCCTGGACCTGCACCTTGAATTGCAGGTTGGCCTCGTCGATCAACTGCGAGGCGCGCAAAGGGCCATCGATGAGGTTTCGATAATTGTGGATGCCATCGGAAAGAAAGTGAAAGGACGCCAGGGCGATCAACAGCATCGCCAGCAGGCTGCCGCTCAGGAGAGCCAGAATCTGGGCTCTCAGGGATTTTTGTATAAACATGGAATCGATCTCTTCGAATAAAAGGACGTCCATGTCCTGGGTCTGCTCTCGCAACTGCATGTGCAGAATTCCTAGACGAGATCGGCTTGAATGCCTTGTTCTTGAGCCTCGCCGACCATCGGTAGCAAGCTTGCTTTCGCTGGCTGGACATGACCTGTCCAGACAAGCCCATCGGTCGCTCCATCTGAATTTAAAAGTCTTTTTGTCATTTCTACTGGGGTATCCTGCCCAGGCTTTTTAAAAGCGCGGATCTACCAGATCTATCCAACAGACTTTGCGAGGAGCGCGATATGCACGAGATTCCTAATCTCCCCTTCCCTAGCCTGCACGAACCTGAGCAGACGACCCCGCTACAAGCCGGAGGGCAACCCGCCTCCCAGCAAACCGAGCCGCAGCAAGCCACTGAACGCCGTCAGGCCGACAGCGAAGACTGATCCACCCGCACCACCAGACTGTGTGGAAAGCGCTAAGATGCGCTTTCCACACCGCCTGAACCCGAGCCCACCATGACCGACGAAACTTCCTCCTTCAGCCCGGCCCAGGCCAGCGTGTTGATCGGCACCGCCGAAAAAATGGTCGAGATCTGGACCCGCCTCTCTCCCGAGAAACAGGCCGCCCTGCTGGCGCGGTTCGGCACGCAGGAAAATGCCTTGGCGGCACTTGTCACCACGCACCTGGTCGCTGGCAAGACCACACCTGAATCTCCGTCCGGCAAATAGTTTTACTTTTCCACGCTCCATCCTGTCGGTCGCCGTTATCATAAGCAGCCTATCTATCCTGCTGCCCCGTGGACCTTCCCCCATGCCAGATTCCCAGCGCCCCATGGCGGTCACGCTGCAAGTCGTTTCCATTGTCCTGTTTACCTTCATCGGCTATCTGAACATCGGCATTCCGTTGGCCGTGTTGCCCGGATTCGTCCACGGTGAGCTGGGATTCGGCGCGGTGATCGCCGGGCTGGTGATCAGCGTCCAGTATTTGGCTACTCTGCTCAGCCGTCCTTATGCGGGACGCATCATCGACAACCTCGGCAGCAAGCGCGCGGTCATGTTCGGCCTGGCAGGTTGTGGTTTGAGCGGCGTGTTCATGCTGGTTTCTGCCTGGACCGCCGGCATGCCGGTCATGAGCCTGACCAGCCTGTTGATCGGTCGCCTGGTGCTGGGCAGCGCGGAAAGCCTGGTGGGCTCGGGCTCGATTGGCTGGGGCATTGGCCGGGTCGGCGCGGCGAATACCGCCAAGGTCATCTCGTGGAACGGCATCGCCAGCTACGGCGCGCTGGCGATCGGCGCGCCGTTGGGGGTATGGCTGGTGAAATCCCTGGGGCTTTGGAGCATGGGCGTCAGCATCCTCCTGCTGGCCGTGCTCGGGCTGGCGTTGGCCTGGCCAAAAACCGCGGCCCCCATCGTCGTCGGCGAACGCCTTCCGTTCATGCATGTGCTGGGGCGAGTATTGCCCCACGGCTGCGGCCTGGCCCTGGGCTCCATCGGTTTCGGCACCATCGCCACCTTCATTACCCTGTATTACGCCACGCAGCATTGGGACAACGCGGTGCTGTGTCTGAGCCTGTTCGGTGCCTGCTTCATCGGTGCGCGCCTGCTGTTCGGCAATTTGATCAACCGCCTCGGCGGGTTCAGGGTCGCGATTGCCTGCCTGTCGGTGGAAACCCTGGGCTTGTTGCTGTTGTGGCTGGCGCCGGATGCGCAGTGGGCCCTGGCAGGCGCGGCGTTGAGCGGTTTCGGCTTTTCCCTGGTGTTCCCGGCGTTGGGCGTGGAAGCGGTCAATCTGGTGCCGGCCTCCAGCCGTGGAGCCGCGGTGGGGGCTTATTCGCTGTTCATCGATTTGTCGCTGGGCATCACCGGACCACTGGCCGGGGCAATCGCCGCCGGTTTCGGCTTTGCCTCGATTTTCCTGTTCGCTGCGCTGGCGGCCCTGGGTGGGCTGGGCCTGAGCGTCTACCTGTACCGGCAGGCCCCTCGCTACCGCGAAGAGCGGGAGAAGAACTAGAAATCCACCTTGCCGCGTCCGGCCTTGATCGAGCCGCGCTTGGTCTTGGATTCGAGGCGACGCTTTTTCGAGCCCAGGGTCGGCTTGGTCGGACGGCGTTTCTTTTCGATCTTGGTAGCGCTGAGGATCAGTTCGACAAGGCGCTCCAGTGCGTCCGCCCGGTTCTGTTCCTGCGTGCGGTACTGCTGGGCCTTGATGATCAACACCCCGTCGCTGGTAATGCGACTGTCGCGCAGGGCCAGCAGCCGTTCCTTGTAGAACTCGGGCAACGACGAGGCCGGAATATCGAACCGCAGGTGCACGGCGCTGGAAACCTTGTTGACGTTCTGCCCACCGGCGCCCTGGGCGCGAATGGCCGTCAGCTCGATCTCGGCGTCCGGGATGTGCACGGTATTGGAGATGACCAGCATGGAAAGTGTCCGGTGTCAGGGCCCACAGGATACCGCGAATTCCCAAGACAACACTTGATCCCTGCCAGATACAACAAACCCGGCACTCGGCCGGGTTTGTCTTCTTTCAGCAGTGCTTACTTGGCGGCAGCCGCCACAGCCAGCTCATGCCGAGCCTCGCGCTTGTTCTTGATCACATAGCACACCCACATGAACACCACCCACACCGGAATCGCGTAGACCGAGATCTGAATGCCAGGGATGAGCAACATCACGCCGAGGATGAACACCACGAAAGCCAGGCAGACGTAGTTGCCATACGGATACCACAACGCCTTGAACAAAGGCGCCTGGCCAGTCTGGTTCATGTGCTGGCGGAACTTGAAGTGCGAGTAGCTGATCATTGCCCAGTTGATCACCAGCGTGGCGACCACCAACGACATCAACAACTCCAGCGCATGCTGCGGGATCAGGTAGTTCAGCAGAACCGCCACCAGCGTGATCGCCGCCGAAGCCAGGATCGAACGCACCGGCACGCCCCGCTTGTCGATTTTCGCCAGCGCCTTGGGCGCATCGCCCTGCTCGGCCATGCCCAGCAACATGCGGCTGTTGCAATAGGTGCCGCTGTTGTACACCGACAGTGCAGCGGTCAGCACCACGAAGTTGAGGATGTGCGCCGCGGTGTCGCTGCCCAGCATCGAGAACACCTGCACGAACGGGCTGCCGCTGTAGGCGTCGCCCGAGGCGTTGAGCGTGGTCAGCAGGCTGTCCCATGGCGTCAGGGACAACAGCACCACCAAGGCACCGATGTAGAAGATCAGGATCCGGTAGATCACCTGGTTGATGGCCTTGGGGATCACGGTTCTCGGCTTGTCGGCTTCAGCCGCGGTGAACCCGAGCATCTCCAGGCCGCCGAAGGAGAACATGATGATCGCCATCGCCATGACCAGCCCGCTCACGCCATTGGGGAAGAACCCTCCGTGGGACCAGAGGTTGGTCACCGACGCTTGCGGGCCGCCGTCACCGCTCACCAGCAGATAGCTACCCAGGGCAATCATGCCGACAATCGCCACGACCTTGATGATCGCGAACCAGAACTCGGCCTCGCCGAAGACCTTGACGTTGGCCAGGTTGATCGCATTGATCAGGATGAAAAACGCCGCCGCCGACGCCCAGGTCGGGATATCCGGGGCCCAATAATGGATGTACTTGCCGACCGCGGTCAGCTCGGACATGCCCACCAGGATATACAGAATCCAGCAATTCCAACCCGACAGGAACCCGGCGAAACCGCCCCAGTATTTGTGTGCGAAATGGCTGAAGGAGCCGGCCACCGGCTCTTCGACGATCATTTCGCCCAACTGCCGCATGATCATGAAGGCGATGAAGCCGCAGATGGCATAGCCGAGGATCATCGACGGGCCGGCTGATTTCAGCACCCCCGCCGAGCCGAGGAACAAGCCGGTGCCGATCGCGCCACCAAGGGCGATCAGTTGAATGTGGCGATTTTTCAGGCCGCGTTTCAGCTCGCCCGAATGCGAGTTTTGTCCACTCATGAAAAGGGTCTCACGCAAGGTTTGATGATGTTCGTTAGACGTTGCCGCTCGAATCGGATCTCAAGCAGCGCCGATCAAACCCCAGCGCAGGCACCAGGAATTCAGCGTTTTTACAACGGTCATGCGTCACCTGTTTGTTTTTATCTGTGACGAAATCGAACCCGACACGCTTGTGGCGTGGCGGAATGAACAAGGCGGATAACCTTGAAAATGCGTGGGTACGCGAAGGGTCACAGTAAAACGCGGCGCATTGTACACCGCTGACCCCCTGCTGCCAGACATCACCGGATCAGCGTGTCGTTTGCCGGGATCGCACGGGGCCGCCTCGAACGTGTCGGGCGGCTGCGAAAAGATGTCCGGGCTCTTGCGAGCCGTTGATGTGAGCGATGCAAAAAGCGTCACCACAGAAGAATGGAAACGGAGCTACGGCGTTCATTGCGCCTCCTTGTTGTTATTCGCCTGCACGACAGGCATGGGACGCATCTCACCCTTGAAGCGCCCGTGAAACAAGCGGCCCGGCGCCTTTCGAAATAGGAACGACAAGTCGGCGCGGAAGTTTTTTCTTACAGCTGGGAGAAGCGCCGGGCATTGCCAGCGAGACGGGCAATCTCCGTAAGCGTTTCTTTACAAGCCGTAACGCAAACTTTCCGTTCAGGAGGTTTTCAGAAGCTGACTGCAAATTGACGGTAGATAGCTACCTAACCAAAAAAGAATGCCAGTCGGCTGTTTTGCAAGGGGTAAACCGGGTCGCAGAAAATGGAACAAAAAGTTCAAACGAAAAAAATAAAATAATTTTTTGCATTCCAAAAAACCGTCGACTAGGTTTTCAGCCACTTGCCAAGGCATCTTGCCGGCGAGTTTTTGCGGTGCCGATTCCGCCGGGCATGGCTCGCCGGATCGGCCCGCGTTTTCCGCAAAAGTCATCTAGGAGATTCACTATGCAAGCACTGGACAAAGACTTGGAAACCGAACTGCAACTGGACGAATGGTTCGAGGCACCGACCCATGAAGCCGCCGTTGAAATGATGCAAGCCGACGCCGTCGTTCCGTTCGGCACGGCGATGTGGCCTCTGTAAGCGATACCCGGCGGAGCTGATCCGGCCGGTCGGCTCCGCCACTTGCTGTCAGGACGCCAAATCAATCGTCAGGGAAGAATAAGCATGGACACACAACGAGCCATCTCACATTTCCTTTACTACCTCGAACATCATCCCGCCCTGGCCGGTATCCAGTCCGCCAAGGTCTTGCTCGGCCACACCGCAGACTACGAAGCGCTGGTCGCCAGCATTTCCGAACAGGCCGGCGCCTCGCCGTTCCGGTTCAGCACCATGCGCCTGGACATTGAAACCACCGAGCGGCTGTCCCAAGCCATTGCCGACAGCGATCTGTACATTTTCTTCTACGACTCATCCACCCTTCCCAACCCGCGCCCCGATGGCCCGGACTTCGTCCGCGCATTGCAGGGCGTGATGGCGGATAACTGGAAGAAATCGCTGCTGTTCAAGGACTACGGCGAGTACTTCCATGACACCTTCAGCGTTATTCCCCAGCGCATCGCCGGGCTCAACAGCCACCTGATCCGCCGCATGTCCCAGGCCACCACGTTGAGCTTCGAGGACCACCATGGATCGTATTTCGACACCCCACTGAACAGTGTCAAGAAGTGGACGGACATCAACGGCGTCGGCAACTACGACCTTGCGCCTGGTGAAATCGCCACCCACAGCGACACCATCAATGGCCGTGTGAAGTTCGTCGGGACCTTCCTCAGCACGATCCCATTCGCCCGCAAATACGGCGTGCTGCAATCGCCATTGGAGCTGTGGATCGAAGATTCCACGATCCAGAAAATCGCCACCGATGTCCCAGGCCTGGAACACGATTTCAACCGGTACCTGGACGCCAATCCTTCCAACCGGCGCATCGAGGAACTGGGGATCGGCACCAACGAAGGGGTCAAGAGCCTGTATGCCCGCAATGCCGGTTTCGAGGAGCGCCATTGCGGCTTGCACCTGGGCCTCGGTGGAGGGGCCAAGGGTAGCCATCATCTGGATCTGATTTTCGAAGGCGGTGTGCTGGCGCTGGACAACGAGCCGATGTTCGACGGGCGGTTTGTGCTTTAGGCTGAGATCGGTTGTGGGGCTGCTGACGCCATCGCGAGCAAGCTCGCTCCCACAGTTGATCTTGGTGACTGGGAGATGTGTGTTCGGCGCCGCTCCATTGTGGGAGCGAGCTTGCTTGCGAAGGCGGACTCAAAAGCACTGCCTGACTAAAAGCCAGAAAAAAAAACGCCAACCCAACGGTTGGCGTTTTTTCTTGCAGCTTGCAGCTAGAAACTCACCGCTGCCTCACTCCGGCTTACGACGCCCAAACCCCGGACGCTGTCCCGAACCCGCCGGCGCACCACGACGCTTGCCCGACGGTGCATCGCGATCGGCCAGGATGATGCCCGGACGCTTTTTCGGCGCAGGCTTGGCCGGACGCTTGGTGTCGGCCGGGCGATCCGCGACGGGCGTACCACGGCCAGCCGGGGCGCGGCCTTCGCCACGCTCGGTACGACCGTTGGCCGGACGCGGTGCGCGAGGGCCACGCTCGCCGTCCTGGCGAGGTGCTGGCTTGCGTGCGGGGCGCTCGCCTTCGATCTGCGGCTCGCGGGAAGGACGCGGGCCGGTCGCTACGCCGTCGGCCGCCGGGCGCAGCGTACGCACGCGCTCGGTCTTGCCCATCGGACGCGAGGATTTGCGCTGCATCCGCTCCAGCTTATCCTTGCTCTTGGCGGTCATCTGCGGCATCGCCACAGGCTTGAGCCCCACTTCGGCCGCCAGGATGTCGACTTCCTGTTGGGTCATTTCACGCCAGCGACCCATCGGCAGGTCGGAGTTGAGGAACACCGGGCCGAAACGCACGCGCTTCAGGCGGCTGACCACCAGTCCCTGGGATTCCCACAGCCGCCGCACCTCACGGTTGCGACCTTCCATCACCACGCAGTGGTACCAATGGTTGAAACCTTCACCGCCCGGCGCCTGCTTGATGTCGGTGAAACGCGCGGGACCGTCTTCCAGCACGACGCCGGCCTTGAGGCGCTCGATCATCTCGTCGTCGACTTCGCCACGCACACGCACGGCGTATTCGCGGTCCATTTCGTAGGAAGGGTGCATCAGACGGTTCGCCAGCTCACCGTCAGTAGTGAACATCAGCAAACCGGTAGTGTTGATGTCCAGGCGGCCGATGTTGATCCAGCGGCCTTCTTTGGGGCGCGGCATCTTGTCGAACACGGTCGGACGGCCTTCCGGGTCGTCACGGGTGCAGATTTCGCCGTCGGGTTTGTTGTACATGATCACGCGGCGCACCGTTTCGGCGGCCTCTTCACGCTTGATCACCTTGCCATCGATGGTGATGGCGTCGTGCATGTCGACGCGCAGGCCCAAGGTGGCGTCTTTGCCATTGACCTTGATGCGGCCCTGGGTGATCCACGCTTCCACGTCACGGCGCGAACCGACGCCGATGCGGGCAAGGACCTTCTGTAGCTTTTCGCCTGCTGGGCCGATTTCCTGGCTGTCGTTCTGGTCTTGGTCGTTCATTTCTGGGCACCTCCCGGTGTGGTCGAGCCAGGCTTGGCCTGGCACTTGAAAACAGGTCGTTCGGCGAAGGGATCGCCAAAGGGTCGCGAATCATACGCTCGTTGAGGTGATTGCGCATCAGAGACTAGCTGATCTGAATGCACGCAGCGTTTTTTCCGCTGATCGGTGGTGCGCAGGTTGGTGGAGTTTCATCGCTACCACAAGGGGACAGCGGTGTGTCAGTCGATAGATTCAATCCTCAAACTGACGCCGTTCGTTTTCGATCGCTTCAGCCAGGGCGCGGGCTTCGGCCTCCTCCTCGCTCAGTTCGGGTTCCGGCGGCGCAAGGGCGGCAACGGCGGCCAGCAGTTTTTCCCGGGCCTCGGCAACGCCGAGAATGTCCCCTTGAGGTTCTGGCTGCGGCGCGTGCTCGGTTTCACTCAACAGCGGCGTCGGTTCATCCGTCTCCTCCTCAGGGGCCGGACCTTCACGCAGAAGGTCGTCGAAGTCGGTCTTAAGGCCCTCCTCCATGCTGTCCAGTTCCAGGAGCAACGAATGGAAACTGGTCTCTTCCTTCGGTTCCTCCGGCTCGGCACTGGCATCGGCCAATTCCTGCAGGCCCTGGGGCACTGGAGCATCGTCGAATTCCAGCATCGGCTCGGGTTCCAGCTCACGCAATTCGGCCAGCGGCGGCAAGTCGTCGAGGTTCTTCAAGTTGAAATGATCGAGAAAAGCCTTGGTGGTGGCGAACATTGCCGGCTTGCCCGGCACGTCGCGATAGCCGACGACGCGGATCCACTCGCGCTCCAGCAACGTCTTGACGATGTTGCTGTTGACCGCCACGCCGCGCACATCCTCGATCTCGCCGCGCGTGATCGGTTGGCGATAGGCGATCAGCGCCATGGTTTCTAGTAGCGCCCGGGAATAACGCTGAGGCCGCTCTTCCCACAGGCGCCCTACCCACGGGGCAAATTTCTCACGGATTTGCAGGCGGTACCCGGACGCCACCTCCTTAAGCTCGAAAGCCCGACCCTCGCAGGATTTGCCCAACAGCGTCAGGGCTTTTTTGAACACGGCGGGCTCGGGCCGCTCGCCTTCTTCGAAGAGTTCGAACAGCCGCTCCATCGATTGCGGCTTTCCAGAGGCCAACAGGAAAGCTTCAAGCAACGGCGCCAGCTCGCGGGGTTCAGTCAGGTTCATTGATTTGCTCGTTATTCGGCTCGGGCTCGCACATGGATCGCTGCGAACGGCTCATTCTGCACCAGCTCGACCAAGGATTCCTTGACCAATTCCAGGACCGCCATAAACGTTACCACCACGCCCAGCCGCCCCTCTTCGGCGGTGAACAGCTCGACGAAGGGCACAAAACCGCCGCCCTTGAGCCGCTCCAGCACATCGCTCATGCGCTCGCGGGTGGACAGCGCCTCGCGGCTGACCTGGTGACTTTCAAACATATCGCCCCGGCGCAGAACCTCGGCCATGGACATCAACAACTCTTCGAGGCTGACGTCGGGCAACAACTTGCGCGCCCGCGCCTCGGGGGCATCGAGCTTGGGCACCACCACATCGCGCCCCACCCGGCTCAAGCCGTCGATGCCTTCGGCGGCCGCCTTGAAGCGTTCGTATTCCTGCAAGCGGCGGATCAGCTCGGCCCGGGGATCGTCTTCTTCCTCTTCGACCTCGGCCGAGCGCGGCAGCAGCATGCGTGACTTGATCTCGGCCAGCATCGCCGCCATCACCAGGTATTCCGCCGCCAGCTCCAGACGCACCGATTGCATCAACTCGACGTAACCCATGTACTGGCGGGTGATTTCCGCCACGGGAATGTCGAGGATATTGATGTTCTGTTTGCGGATCAGGTACAGCAGCAGGTCGAGCGGGCCTTCGAAGGCTTCAAGGAAAACCTCCAGCGCATCCGGCGGAATGTACAGGTCCAACGGCATTTCCATGACCGCCTGGCCGTAGACCATGGCGAACGGCAACTCCTGCTGCGCGCCGGCCTGGCTGTCTACGCTGTCGACAACCGTTTCCACCACCGACATTCAGGCCTCGACCATGAACGGCGTCGGATCACCGCAACCGACGCGCACCACTTGCGGCTCGCCGTCAGCCAGATTGATCACGGTGGACGCTTTCATGCCACCGGAACCGCCGTCGATGATCAGGTCGACCTGGTGTTCGAGCAACTGGCGAATCTCGTAGGGGTCGGTCAACGGATCGGTCTCGCCGGGCATGATCAGTGTCACGCTCATCAAGGGCTCACCCAGCTCCGCCAACAGCGCCAGCGCAATGGGATGGCTTGGCACCCGAAGGCCGATGGTGCGCTTTTTCGGGTGCAGCAGCAGCCGCGGGACTTCCCGCGTGGCATTGAGAATGAAGGTGTACGGTCCCGGTAAATGGGCCTTGAGCAAGCGGAAGGTGCCGGTATCGATCTTGGCGAACAACCCCAACTGTGAAAGATCGCTGCAGATGAGCGCGAAGTTGTGCTTGTCATCCAACTGACGCAGGCGTCTTACCCGCTCGACGGCGTTTTTATCGCCGATCTGGCAACCAATGGCGTAGGACGAGTCGGTGGGATAAACCACTACGCCACCGCTACGGATGATTTCCACCGCCTGTTTGATCAGGCGCGCTTGCGGGTTTTCCGGATGAATCTGGAAAAATTGACTCACGTGTTCTACCTGTTCAGACGTCAGCGATAACGGGATCATGTTTGAATCTACACCATAGTGGTGGCAGATCTTCCGGCAAGGGGCGGTATTCGCCAATCTCGGACCAGCCCCCCGGGCCATGGAAATCGCTGCCGGCGCTCACCAGCAGTCCAAACTCCCGGGCGAGGATCGCCAGGCTGCCGACCTGTTCGGCCGGCTGATGGCCATTGACCACTTCGATGGCATGGCCCCCTGCTTGAATATAGTCGGCTATCAGGCGCCGGCGTTTGCTGCGGGTGAAATCGTAGTGCCAGGGATGCGCCAGGCTGATCCAGGCTCCGGCGGCCCGCAGCGTCCCGACCGTTTCCTCGAGCGTCGGCCAATGCTGCTTGACGTCCCCCAGCTTGCCGGCCCCCAGCCATTTGCGAAAGGCTTCGGCGCGGTCCTTGACGAAACCTTCGCGCACCATCCAGTCGGCAAAATGTGGCCGGGCCGGCGCGTTGCCGCTATCGCCCAGCTCCTGCTGGATCTGCCGGGCGCCTTCCAGCGCACCGGGCATGCCCTTGAGGGCGAGCTTGCGGCTGATTTCTTCGGAACGCAGCCAACGACCGTCGCGCAGCTCGGCAATGGCCTGGACCAGGGACGGTGCGTTGACATCAAAACCGTAGCCCAGCACGTGGATGGTCGCCCCGCCCCAGGTACAGGACAATTCGACCCCGTTGACCAACTGCATGCCCAAGGCGGTCGCGGCGCTACGCGCCTCATCGAGGCCTTCCAGGGTATCGTGATCGGTCAGGGCCAGGACTCGCACGCCGTGCTCGTACGCCCGCGCCACCAGAACCGCAGGCGCCAGGGCACCATCGGAGGCCGTGCTATGGCAGTGCAAATCAACATTCACGAGACTTTGTTACCTCAAATCAGCTGGCCCTATCGCGGCCAAGGATGTTTGTTATTATGCCGCCACATCCTGCTCCTGGCTGCCACTGTGAAACAATTCATCGATTTCATCCCGCTCCTGCTGTTTTTCATCGTCTACAAGCTTGATCCCCGAACCGTCGACATTGCCGGTCACTCCTTGACTGTAGGCGGTATCTACAGCGCCACCGCGGTGTTGATCATCAGCTCCCTGGTGGTCTACGGCGCGCTGTTCATCTCCCAGCGCAAGCTGGAGAAAAGCCAGTGGCTGACCCTGATTGCCTGCCTTGTATTCGGCAGCCTGACCTTGGCCTTCCACAGTGAGACCTTCCTTAAATGGAAAGCCCCGGTGGTCAACTGGCTGTTTGCCCTGGCCTTCATCGGCAGCCACTTCATTGGCGATCGCCTGTTGATCAAGCGCATCATGGGGCACGCCATCAACCTGCCAGAAGTGATCTGGACCCGCTTGAACATCGCCTGGATCGCATTCTTCCTGTTCTGCGGCGCCGCCAATCTGTTCGTTGCGTTCACGTTCCAGGCGTACTGGGTCGACTTCAAGGTCTTCGGCAGCCTGGGCATGACGTTGCTGTTCCTGATCGGCCAGGGGATCTACCTGTCCCGCCACCTGCACGATGCCGACCCCACCACGCCAAAAACCGAGGACTGACATGCTCTACGCAATCATTGCCACCGACGTCGCCGATTCCCTGGAAAAACGCCTGGCCGCCCGCCCCGAGCACCTGGAGCGCCTGCAAAAGCTCAAGGCCGAAGGTCGCGTCGTGCTGGCCGGGCCGCACCCTGCGGTGGACAGCAACGACCCAGGCGCCGCCGGTTTCACTGGCAGCCTGATCGTGGCGGAGTTCGACTCGCTGGCCGCCGCGCAAGCCTGGGCCGAGGCCGACCCGTTCGTGACGGCCGGCGTCTATGCCAATGTCATGGTCAAGCCGTTCAAGCAAGTCCTGCCGTAACCCTCCGGGCGCGATGAGCCGTCCTGGCTCATTGCGCTCATTTGCTCATTTGCTCATTGTTCTCGTCGGCCTGCCGACAACCTGTCTAATCAGCCTAATCTCGATTGGAATTCAGGAGTTTCAATGCGCAAAGGTCCGTTGTGCCTGTTGTTGGTCACGTTAGCGATCGGGGCGCCCGCCCACGGCGAGGAAAGCACGGAGGCCGCTCATTCGGCGCCCTTGTCCTTGAGCGCGGGTGGCCATATCACCGAACTGCAGCAACGCTTGAAAGACAGCGAGCGCATGCGTGAAGAACTGACTCAACAACTGCAGAACGCCAACGGCGAGCGTGAGACCGCGCTGGTGGGACGGCTGCGCCAGGAAAACCAGCGCCTGAGGCTGCAACTCAAGGAAGCCCAGGCCAACCCCCTGCCACGCCTGCTGACTGACCAACAGCAATGGTTCGTCATTGGCGCCGGGGTAGCGCTATTGGCCCTGCTCTGCGGTATCTTTGCCAGCGGTGGACGTAGACAACGTCGGCAATGGCTAAATTGAGTGAGTCATGAGCGAGCTGTTACTGATAGATGATGACCAGGAGCTGTGTGAGCTCCTTGGCAGTTGGCTGGGCCAGGAAGGTTTCCAGGTCCGTGCTTGCCACGATGGCCTGAGCGCCCGCAAGGCCCTGGCCGAAACCGCCCCGTCGGCGGTGGTGCTGGATGTAATGCTGCCCGACGGCAGCGGCCTGGAACTGCTCAAGCAACTGCGCAACGATCACCCGGAGCTGCCGGTGCTGATGCTCTCGGCCCGTGGCGAGCCGCTGGACCGCATCCTTGGCCTGGAGCTGGGCGCTGACGATTACCTGGCCAAGCCCTGCGACCCACGGGAACTGACCGCCCGCCTGCGGGCCGTGCTGCGCCGCAGCCATCCGGCGGCGGCTTCCAGCCAGATCGAACTGGGTGACCTGACCTTCAGCCCCGTGCGGGGGGTGGTCAACATCGATGAACAGGAACAAACCCTCACCGTATCTGAAAGCCGCCTGCTCGAAGCGTTGCTCAAGCAGCCGGGCGAGCCCCTGGACAAGCAGGAGCTGGCGCAGATCGCCCTGGGCCGCAAGCTGACCCTGTACGACCGCAGCCTCGACATGCACGTAAGCAACCTGCGCAAGAAAATCGGCCCCCACCCCGACGGCAGGCCGCGCATCGTGGCCCTGCGTAGCCGGGGGTATTACTACAGCCTTTGAACACGGCTTGGACCAAGAGACATGGCTCCCTGTGGCGAGGGAGCTTGCTCCCGCTCGGTTGCGCAGCAACCGCAAGATCTTTGGGGCCGCTTCGCCCGAAGCGTCGGACCGGCCCAGCGGGAGCAAGCTCCCTCGCCACGGGGATTGTGTTCAGACTCCGAGATTTGTCAGGTCTGCACAAAAACGTCTTTACCCAAGCTTTACCCACCCCTGACCGCCGCTGACCTTGATCTCCGTAATCTGCACACATCCGGAACTGACCGGGAATGAGACAAGGAGAGACACCATGCGCAAGACCCTTACCGCCCTGCTGTTCGCCGCTGCCCTGCCGACCGTCGCCATGGCCATGCCCGAAGGTCCAGGCCCGATGGGCCCGATGGATGGCCCGCGCCACGGCGGCCAGATGCACGATAAAGGCCCGTACAGCCAACTGGACCTGAGCCGTGAACAACGCCAGCAGATCCGCCAGATCATGGGCGAGCAACGCCACGAACAACGGGAACTGGTGGACAAATACCTGGCCAAGCTCTCGCCAGCCGACCAGAAAGCCATGAAAGATGAAATGGACGCTCGGCATCAGAAAGTCGATGCGCAGATCCGCGGTCTGTTGAAACCCGAGCAGCAAAAGGCGTTCGATGCGCTCCAGAAAAAACGCGCCGAACGTCGGGCCGAGTGGGCCGAATTCAAGGCCTGGAAAGCGCAACAGCCGCAAAAAGCGCAATAATGCACTGAAGCACCATCAGCCCAACGGCACATCGCCGTTGGGCTTTCTTTGTTTTCGAGGATAACTCCGTGCGTTCATTGTTCTGGCGCGTCCTGGCCAGCTTCTGGTTGGCCATCGCTCTGGTGGCGGGACTTTCGATTCTCTTGGGCCATATGTTGAACCAGGACGCCTGGATCCTCAGCCGCCATCCGGGCCTCAACACCCTGGCCGAAGAGTGGACGCAGACTTACGAAAGCCAGGGCGAAGATGCCGCCCAGGACATCCTCAAACAACGCAAGCGCGAGTATCACGTCGATGTCCAGGTGCTCAACGAAAGCGGCGACCCGGTGGTGCGCGGCACGTTCCCACATCGGGCCGCGGCCTTCGAGGCGCGACAGAACAACGACGAACGCCGCCTGCCCTGGCGGCGCCTGACCGACGAATTCACCAGCGCCAAGACCGGCGACACCTATCTGTTCATCTATCGCATTCCCCACCCCGAATTGGACGCCTGGCATCGCGACAGCCTGCTCTGGCCCCTCAGCGCCTTGGCGATTGCGCTGGTGGTGCTGACCCTGTTCAGCCTGCTGGTGACGCTTTCCATCACCCGGCCGTTGAGCCGGCTGCGCGGCGCGGTGCACGATCTGGGACAAGCGACCTACCAGCAGAACAGCCTCGCCAAGCTGGCCAACCGACGGGACGAGTTCGGCGTGTTGGCCACCGATTTCAACCGCATGGGTGCGCGCCTGCAGAGCCTGATCGCCAGCCAGCGCCAATTGCTGCGCGACGTGTCCCATGAACTGCGCTCGCCCTTGGCCCGACTGCGCATCGCCCTGGCGCTGGCGGAGCGGGCCAGCCCCGAAGAGCGCGAAAAACTCTGGCCGCGCCTGACCCGCGAATGTGATCGCCTGGAAGCGCTGATCAGTGAAATCCTGGTTCTGGCGCGGGTCGATGCCGACAACGCCAGCGCCGAAGAAGTTGATCTCAACGGTCTGCTGATCAACCTGCAAAAAGACGCCCAGATGGCTTCACCGGAGCAGATCGTGCAGTTGGAAACGGAACCGGGCCTGACCCTCAAGGGCTGGCCGACCATGATCGAGCGGGCCGTGGACAACCTGTTGCGCAATGCACAGCGCTTCAGTCCCAACGGGCAACCCGTTGAAATGCGCGCGGTGCGCCAGGGGGAACGAATTCTTATCAGCGTGCGCGATCACGGGCCTGGCGTGGAGGCGGAGCATCTGGGCCAGTTGGGCGAACCGTTCTACCGCGCCCCCGGCCAGACCGCCGCCGGCCACGGCCTGGGCCTGGCGATCGCCCGCCGCGCCGGCGAACGCCATGGCGGCACGTTGGGACTGGCCAACCATCCCGAGGGCGGATTCATTGCGACGCTGGAATTGCCGTTGGTGCCAGGGGCGGTGGTCTCCCCTACAGAACAACAGTGAACCCGTGGCGAGGGAGCTTGCTCCCGCTCGGCTGCGCAGCAGTCGCAAACCGGTTGGCTGGATTTACCTGTTGCACTGCGGCGCCTGGTTTTGGGGCTGCTTCGCACCCCAGCGGGAGCAAGCTCCCTCGCCACAGGAAATCAAGTGCCCCCCCGATCAAACCAAACGATAATTCCTCTTATTCAAACTGCCCCGCCCTGTTAGACTTTGCGCCCGCGTTTCACTCGTCCCGCAGGATTTCCGATGTTGTCGTTGCCTCTTCGCTTATGCGCTCTGTTCCTGGCCCTGGGCCTGAGTGCCTGCGATGACGCCCCGCGTTTCACCCAGGCCGAACCCGGCGAAGCCAAGTCCGGCGGCGGCGCGACGGTGCGCAAGGCTGATCAGAACGCGTTCTCCCTGCCTTCGGCCAACCTGCCCCCCTCGCGACGCGTGGATTTCAGCGTCGGTAACAGTTTCTTCCGCAGCCCGTGGGTGATTGCGCCCTCGACCACGACCGCCCGCGACGGCCTCGGACCGCTATTCAATACCAACGCCTGCCAGAATTGCCATATCAAGGATGGACGCGGCCATCCACCGGCAGCCGATGCGAGCAGCGCGGTATCGATGCTGGTGCGCCTGTCGATTCCTGACGCGCCCCCCTACGCCAAGGTCATCGAGCAGCTCGGCGTCGTGCCGGAGCCGGTCTATGGCGCGCAATTGCAAGACATGTCGGTTCCTGGCGTCGCGCCGGAGGGCAAGGTACGAGTCGACTACACCCCGGTGCCGGTGCGTTTTGCCGACGGCACCGTCGTGGAGCTGCGCAAGCCGGCCTTGCAGATCACTCGATTGGGTTATGGCCCGATGCACCCCGACACGCGTTTTTCGGCCCGCGTCGCCCCGCCCATGATCGGCCTGGGTTTGCTCGAGGCCATCCCTGAAGACGCCATCCTGGCGAATGCCCAGGCTCAGGCGCGGGCGAAAAACGGTATCGCCGGCCGTCCGAACATGGTCTGGGACGATGTCCAGCAAAAGGCCGTGCCGGGGAGGTTCGGCTGGAAGGCCGGCCAGCCGAACCTCAATCAACAGAACGTTCATGCGTTTTCCGGGGACATGGGCCTGACAACCAGTCTGCGGCCGTTCGACGATTGCACCGAGGCCCAGGCCGATTGCAAGCGCGCGCCCAACGGCAACGGCCCACAGGGCGAGCCGGAAGTCAGCGATAACATCCTGCGCCTGGTGTTGTTCTACAGTCGCAACCTCGCGGTGCCGGCCCGCCGCGATGTGGATTCGCCCCAGGTGCTGGCGGGCAAGAATCTGTTTTTCCAGGCGGGCTGCCAATCCTGCCACACCCCCAAATACACTACGTCCGCCAATGCTGCCGAACCGGAGCTGGCGAACCAGGTCATCCGCCCCTACACCGACCTGCTGCTGCACGACATGGGCGAAGACCTGGCTGACAACCGCAGCGAGTTCAAGGCCAGCGGTCGTGACTGGCGGACCCCGCCGCTCTGGGGCATCGGCCTGACCGAGACCGTCAACGGCCATACCCAATTCCTGCATGATGGTCGCGCCCGCAACCTGCTCGAAGCCGTGCTGTGGCATGGCGGCGAAGCCCAGGCGGCGCAGCGACAGGTTCTAGCATTCAATGCCGAGCAGCGCGCTGCGTTGTTGGCTTTCCTGAATTCTCTTTAAACTTGATTTCCGAAACGGGAGCCCGACATGTTCCGTCCCAAGCTGTTATTCACCAGTCTCGCCGCCATCGCCCTCGGCGCTTGCTCGCCCCAGGACCCGCAGGCGGTCACGTCGGCCGCCATTGCCAAGCAGGTGATCCTGCCGACCTACAGCCGCTGGGTCGAAGCTGACCGGCAGTTGGCGACCAGCGCCCTGGCGTTCTGCCAAGGCAAGGAAAACCTGGAAACCGCGCGCGCCGATTTCCTCAAGGCGCAAAAAGCCTGGGCAGAGCTGCAACCGCTGCTGATCGGTCCGCTGGCCGAGGGCAACCGCGCCTGGCAGGTGCAATTCTGGCCCGACAAGAAGAACCTGGTCGGTCGCCAGGTCGAGCAATTGGTCAACAGCCAGCCGCAGATCGACGCCGCCGGCCTGGCCAAGTCCAGCGTGGTCGTGCAAGGGCTTTCGGCCTATGAATACCTGTTGTTCGACGCGAAAATCGACATGGCCGACAGCGCTCAGAAAGCCAAGTACTGCCCGCTGCTTACCGCCATCGGCGAACGTCAGAAGCAACTGGCCGAAGAAATCCTGTCGGGCTGGAACAGCAACGACGGCATGCTCGCCCAGATGAGCAAGTTTCCCAACCAACGCTACGCCGATTCCCACGAAGCGATCGCCGATCTGCTACGGGTCCAGGTCACTGCGCTGGACACCCTGAAGAAAAAACTCGGTACGCCGATGGGCCGCCAGAGCAAGGGCGTGCCGCAACCATTCCAGGCCGACGCCTGGCGCAGCCAGTCTTCGCTGCAAGGGCTGGAAGCCAGCCTGAAAGCCGCCAGGACCGTGTGGGCCGGCGTCGACAACAAAGGCCTGCGCGGCCTGCTGCCAAGCGACCAGAAACCGCTGGCCGACAAAATCGACGCTGCCTACGACGCGTCGCTGAAGCTTTTTGCCGGCAGCCAACGTTCGCTGACCGAAATGCTCGGCGACGACGCCGGGCGCCAGCAACTCAACGAGTTGTACGACAGCCTCAACGTCGTCCACCGCCTGCATGAAGGCGAATTGGCCAAGGCGCTGGGCATTCAACTGGGCTTCAACGCCAACGACGGTGACTGATCATGTTTCGACGTCAGGCTCTGGCGCTCGGCAGCTTGCTGCTGGGCGCGGTTACCCTGGGCGGCTGGACGCTGTTCAAGCAAAAGGACAAGAGTCCGCTGCTGCTTTCGGCACGGGACGATGGTGAAGGCAATCACTTCGCCGTCGGCTATCGATTGGACGGCACCCGGGTGTTCGCCACCCAGGTCGGCCAGCGCTGCCATGACATCATCAATCATCCGACGCTGCCGATCGCGTTTTTCGTTGCCCGCCGTCCAGGCACCGAAAGCTATCTGATCGACCTGCGCGACGGCAGGCTGCTACAAACCATCGCCTCGCGGCCGAACCGGCATTTCTACGGCCATGCGGTGATCCACAAGGGTGGCGAATGGTTGTACACCACGGAGAACGACACTCGCGATCCGGGCCGCGGCCTGCTGGGCATGTACCGCTTCGAAGGCGAGCGGCTGGTGCACAGCGGCGAAATTCCAACCCATGGCATCGGTCCTCATCAGGTGTCGTGGATGCCCGACGGCGAGACGCTGGTGGTGGCCAACGGTGGCATCCGCACCGAGGCCGAGAGCCGGGTCGAGATGAATCTCGATGCCATGGAACCCAGCCTGGTGCTGATGCAGCGCGACGGTACTTTGTTGAGCAAGGAAACCCTCCCTCAGCAAATGAATAGCGTGCGCCATTTGGGCATTGCCAGCGATGGGACCATCGTCTCCGGCCAGCAATTCATGGGGGCGGCCCACGAGCCGTCGGAACTGCTGGCGATCAAGCGCCCGGGCCAACCCTTCAAGGCGTTCCCGGTGCCCGAATACCAATTGCAAGCCATGGGGCACTACACCGCCAGCGTCGCCGTGCACAGCGAACTGCGCCTGGTGGCCCTGACGGCTCCACGGGGCAACCGCTTTTTCATTTGGGACCTGGACAGCGGCGAGGTTCGCCTGGACGCGCCTTTGCCGGATTGCGCCGGAGTCGGCGCGGTGGCCGACGGCTTCGTCGTGACGTCGGGCCAAGGGCGCTGCCGCTACTACGATTGCCGTCAATCACAATTGGTTGCGAAACCGCTGGACCTGCCGGCAGGGCTCTGGGACAACCATTTGCACCTGGCCTGAGCGAGGGAGCGAAGGGCGTCGGTGCAAGGCGCCCTGATTTTTCGGAACAATCCTACACCCCACTGACCCTAGAGCATCTGGAATACCCCGCGCACTCAGGGTAATGTGCCCGCCTATCTGTATTTTCTCTCAGCTCTTTTCCAAGGAAGTGGAACATGCTGCGACGCCGCATGCTGATCATGTTGGGTGTTGTCCTGCTGGTGGTGCTGTTGCTGGCAGGCTACAAGGCCTTCTCCATCTACCAGCAGATCCAGATGTTTTCTGCCCCGAAACCACCAGTCAGCGTTGCCGTGGCCAAGGCCACCGAGCAGCCCTGGCAGTCTCGCCTGCCCACCGTCGGCAGCCTCAAGGCCTCGCAAGGCGTTGACCTGAGCCTGGAAATTGCCGGGACGGTACAAAAGCTTCAGTTCGAATCGGGGCAGAAGGTCAAGGCCGGCCAACCGCTCCTGCAACTGGACACCGAAGTCGAAAGCGCCCTGCTGGAAACCGCCCAGGCGGACCTTGGCCTGTCGCAGCTGGATTTCGGCCGGGGCCGGCAACTGGTAGGCAGCCAGGCGATTTCCAAGGGTGAGTTCGACCGGCTCTCAGCCCAGTTGAAGAAAAACCAGGCCACGGTCAACCAGCTCAAGGCCTCGCTGGCAAAGAAACACATCGTCGCGCCGTTCAGTGGCACCATCGGCATTCGCCAGGTGGACATCGGCGATTACCTGGCCAGCGGCACGGTGATCGCCACCCTGCAGGACCTCAGCAGCCTGTATGTGGATTTCTATGTCCCGGAACAGTCGGTGCCTCGACTCGCCGTGGCCCAACCCGTCAATGTCAATGTCTCGGCCTACCCAGGCCAGACGTTCGTCGGCACCATCAGCGCCATCAATCCCAAGGTCGAGGACAGCACCCGCAACGTGCTGGTGCGCGCGACCCTCGCCAACCCCGACGGCAAGCTGCTGCCCGGCATGTTCGCCGACCTGCAGGTGATCCTGCCGGACGTGGCTGCCGGGATCGTCGTACCGGAAAGCGCCGTGACCTACACCCTCTACGGCAACTCCATGTACGTAGTGACCCAGAAGAAAGCCGCCGACGGCAATGTCGAGAAAGATGACAAGGGCCAGCCGGTCCTGATTGCCGAGCGCCGCTTCGTCGAAACGGGAGAGCGCCGGGACGGGCAAGTCCTGGTGACCAAGGGCCTGCAAAGTGGCGAGGAAGTGGTCATCGGCGGCCAGATCAAGCTGGACAACGGTACGCCCGTCGCCATCAGTGACGACAAGACCCTGACCGAACAGAACAGCTCGCCGCGCGCGGACTGATCAAGGAACCCCCATGGCTTTTACCGATCCGTTCATCCGCCGCCCGGTGCTCGCCACCGTGGTCAGCCTGTTGATCGTGCTGCTGGGCTTCCAGGCCTGGAGCAAACTGCCCCTGCGTCAGTATCCACAAATGGAAAACGCGCTGATCACGGTGACCACCGCCTATCCCGGCGCCAACGCCGAGACCATCCAGGGCTACATCACCCAGCCGATGCAACAGAGCCTGGCCAGTGCCGAGGGCATCGACTACATGACCTCGGTCAGTCGGCAGAATTTCTCGGTGATCTCGGTCTATGCCCGCATTGGCTCCAACAGCGACCGGCTCTTCACCGAACTGCTGGCCAAGGCCAACGAAGTCAAGAACCAGTTGCCCCAGGATGCCGAGGACCCGGTGCTCAGCCGTGAGGCTGCCGATGCCTCGGCGCTGATGTACATCAGTTTCTTCAGCAAGGAACTGAACAACCCGCAGATTACCGACTACCTGTCGCGGGTGATCCAGCCGAAGCTGGCGACACTCCCCGGCATGGCCGAAGCGGAGATCCTCGGCAACCAGGTCTTTGCCATGCGCTTGTGGCTGGACCCGGTCAAGCTCGCGGGCTTTGGCCTGACCGCCGCCGACGTGACCAACGCCGTGCGCCAGCACAACTTCGTCTCCGCCGCCGGCGAGGTGAAAGGCGAATACGTCGTCACCAGCATCAACGCCAACACCGAACTCAAGTCCGCCGAAGCCTTCGCAGGCATACCCCTCAAGACCGACGGTGACAGCCGCGTCTTGCTACAGGACGTGGCGCGGGTGGAGATGGGCGCCGAAAACTACGACACCATCAGTTCCTTTGGCGGCACTCCCTCGGTGTACATCGGCATCAAGGCCACGCCCGGCGCCAACCCGCTGGATGTGATCAAGGAAGTTCGCAAGATCATGCCGGAGATGGAAGCCCAGCTTCCGACCAACCTCAAGGCCGAGATCGCCTACGACGCCACGCTCTTCATCCAGGCCTCCATCGACGAGGTGGTAAAAACCCTGTTTGAGGCGGTCCTGATCGTCATTGTCGTGGTGTTCCTGTTCCTCGGCGCCTTGCGTTCGGTGCTCATCCCGGTGGTGACCATTCCCCTGTCGATGATCGGGGTCATGTTCTTCATGCAGTTGATGGGCTATTCCATGAACCTGCTGACACTGCTGGCCATGGTGTTGGCGATCGGCCTGGTGGTGGATGATGCCATCGTGGTGGTGGAGAACATCCATCGACATATGGAGGAAGGCAAGACCCCGTTCGACGCTGCCATAGAAGGCGCCCGGGAAATCGCCATGCCGGTGGTTTCGATGACCATCACGCTGGCGGCGGTTTACGCGCCTATCGGCCTGCTCGAAGGCCTGACGGGCGCGCTGTTCAAGGAGTTCGCCCTGACCTTGGCCGGGGCGGTGGTGATATCCGGCATCGTCGCCCTGACCCTGTCGCCGATGATGTGCGCGATGCTGCTGCGCCATGACCAGAATTCCTCGGGGCTGGCCCATCGGCTGGACGTAATCTTCGAACGCCTGAAGAACCGTTACCAGCGCATGCTTCATGCCACGCTCGAAACCAGGCCCGTGGTGCTGGTGTTTGCGGTGATCGTGCTGCTGTTGATCCCGGTATTGATCATGTTCACCAAGTCCGAGCTGGCGCCAGACGAAGACCAGGGCATCATATTCATGATGGCCAATGCGCCAAAGACGACCAACCTCGATTACCTGAACGCCTATACCGATCACTTCATCACGATCTTCAAGGAATTCCCTGAATACTATTCTTCCTTTCAGATCAACGGCTATAACGGCGTGCAGTCGGGCATTGGCGGCTTCCTGCTCAAGCCCTGGAATGAACGCAACCGCACCCAGATGGAGATCCTGCCGGAGGTCCAGGCCAAGCTGGAAAGCATCCCGGGCCTGCAGATCTTTGGCTTCAACCTGCCCTCGCTGCCGGGCACGGGCGAAGGGTTGCCCTTCGAGTTCGTCATCAATTCGCCGAAGGACTACACGACGCTTCTGCAAATTGCCGAGCGAGTCAAGAAACGCGCGCTGGAGTCCGGCAAGTTCGCCTTCATGGACATTGACCTGGCTTTCGACAAGCCCGAGGTCGTGGTGGATATCGATCGGGCCAAGGCTGCCCAGATGGGTGTTTCCATGCAGGACCTGGGCGGAACCCTGGCGACGTTGCTGGGCGAGTCGGAGATCAACCGCTTTACCCTGGAAGGACGCAGCTACAAGGTAATAGCCCAGGTCGAACGACCGTTCCGGGACAATCCGGACTGGCTGAACAACTACTACGTCAAGAATGCCCAGGGTGAATCGCTCCCGCTCTCGACGCTGATCAAGGTCAGCGACCAGGCACGACCGCGGCAACTGAACCAGTTCCAGCAGCTCAACGCCGTGACGATCTCGGGTTTTCCCACGGTGAGCATGGGCGAGGCCATCGAGACGGTCCGCCAGATCGCTCGCGAGGAAGCACCGGTGGGGTTCGCCTTCGACTACGCAGGGGCTTCACGCCAATTCGTACAGGAAGGCAGCGCGTTGTGGGGAACCTTCGCCCTGGCCCTGGCGATCATTTTCCTGGTGCTGGCGGCGCAGTTCGAAAGCTTCCGGGATCCGCTGGTAATCCTGGTGACGGTGCCCTTGTCAATCTGCGGCGCATTGATCCCGCTGTTCCTCGGCTGGTCGAGCATGAACATCTATACCCAGGTAGGCCTGGTGACGTTGATCGGGCTTATCAGCAAGCACGGCATCCTGATCGTCGAGTTCGCTAACCAGCTACGCAAGGAACAAGGGCTGAGCCCGCGCGAGGCCGTGGAACAAGCCGCATCGATTCGTCTGCGGCCAGTGTTGATGACCACTGCGGCGATGGTATTCGGCATGGTGCCGTTGATCCTGGCCACCGGTGCCGGGGCGGTGAGCCGCTTCGACATCGGCACAGTGATCGCCACGGGAATGTCGGTGGGTACCTTGTTCACACTGTTCGTGTTGCCTTGCGTCTACACCTTGCTGGCAAAACCGCAGAAGCGGTAACACAGGCTGCCGGAACAATGCTGACCTAAAAAAACAAAGGCCTCGCAAATGCGAGGCCTTTGTTTTAAGTCATGAAACTCAACTTTGCGGCTTCATGCCTTGAGACAGGCCAAACATGAACAACAGCAGATCGTTGTCCGGTTGGATCGCCTCGCTGGCCTTGGCAATCCGAGGCACAGGGCAATGGGCGCCCACCGTGGAAGCACTGAGAATCTGCGAGCGCGGCTGTTCCCATACCGCCACCGCCATTGACGTAACTGCCAGGGCTCCGATCAAGAACAAACCTCTAGCAATTTCTACTTTCATCGCTATAAACCTTTGATAGCGCTGCCAAACGCCGTTGTATAAAAGTAGACGAGTTTTTTCCAGTCGCCATCGTGGAACGACGAATGGCGCCGCAGCTGCCTCATGTCGTGGGCGGCCGCGCTGCGGGCAGTCAGGCGTTGACGGCATTTTTCCAGGTCCAGCAGTGCGATTTCAGCCTTGGCCGACTCGCCCTCCCCTGTTACACGCACGAATACGTGCTTGATATAAAGACAGCCATGCTGCCATCGCCCTTTGTGCATGCGAGCCAGGTTTTCGGCCAACGCCTGGAGGATACGGTCATGCACCGCCTCGCCATGACGTTCGCGCCCACCCGCGGCGTACCATTGTTCGATTTCCTCGAAACCGTCCAACGCTTGGGTAACCAACAGCGCGCGCCATTTATGTACCGGGTCCCTCTGCGCGCCGCAGAAAACCACCTGGGGCACCGTGACATTGAGTTCTGTCAGGGCCACCAAGGCTCGCTCTTCGCGCAGGACAGTCGGACGGCCGAAGGGGTGCAACAAGCTGCGGTAGATATGGCCGGTCTGGCGCTTGGAATAGAGCAATCCGTCGCCGTCGTTGATCCTTTGCACACCGCTTTCACCGCCCCGCCGCGTGTTGGGTTCCTCTACCCAGTCACCCCTTTGATTCCAAAAATGATCAAAGCAACTGCGAGAAGCCGCCGGGGCTTCTACTGCTTGTACAACCATGCCCATTACCCCTTGCGTAATACATAAACTCGCCACATGGCATAGAGCGGTAGGAAATCCAGTTGTTCCTGGATGCGGAAGCCAGCTTGTCGAAATTCGGCCTCCACTGTAGCAACCGGTAACACAAATCGGTTCTGGTAGTCTTTCTGCCCACGGGTTCGCTCAAGACGCTTGCGTTTCCAAGCCTTGAAATTGCCATCGACCCACAATGAAACGATGACGCTGTCGCGGCTGACACGCCCGAATTCACGCAGGATTGCCAGGCGATGCGCGGGTTCACCGATGTGGTGCAACAAACGCATGCAGAAAATGCTGTCAACGGCGTTATCAGGCAAGGCGATGTCGAACGCAGAAGTGTGCAAAGGTTGTACCCGTTTTACGACATCGGCGGGTTGGACGCTCATTGCGGTTTGCAGCATGGCTGCGGAATTGTCCGCGCCGATGATGACCCGGTTCGATTTCTCGGCCAACAAGGGCCAGAAACGTCCGGCGCCACAGGGAAGGTCCAGTACCAGGCCAGGGTCACCGGCCAGGGCCAAGGCGCGGCGCGCCAGTTGCTGGTCGCGCCGATTGGAGAGGCGGCGGCTGAACCCGCTGCGGTGTTTGTGGAAATATTGCCTGGCGTGTTGCTCGTCGTACTTTTCGGAAAAATCCAGCTTGATGGCTTTGGACATGGGGGCCCCTCCGTTATTGATGGGCCCAGCCTATGAACAGATGTGTCATCGCCTCGTGAAAAAACCGTCATGGATCTGAACCAATCATTTCAAGGCTTTTCCGGGACGCACTTCAACCCTTTGGATTCAGCTCCACCTCGAAACGGCAACCGTTGGGCTCCATCGTACTGAGGCTCACTGTCCAGCCCTGGTCCTCGCAGATTCGCTGTACCAGCGAAAGGCCCAGCCCCAAGCCCTCGCCACGCTTTTCATTACCTCGCACGAATGGCTCGAACATCGCCTCGCGCTTCTCTTCGGGGATGCCCACGCCGCTGTCCTCGACCATGAACCCAGTGACCGTCAGGGAGACGCGGATAAACCCCTGGTCGGTGTAATGCAAGGCATTACGCAGCAAGTTGCCCATGACGGCGGTCAGGAATGTGGCGTTGTACAGCGTATCGGCCGTTTGCCCGGGCTCGAAGATCAACGTCAAACCTTTGGACTCGATCGGCGCGCGCCAGACACCGAGCAGGTTGTCCGCTACCTGTCCAAGGGTCGAGCGAGGGGAGATTCCATTGTCTTCGCGCTGGGCCCGGGCAAGCATGAGGAAGGTCTGCACCAACTCACGCATCTCCTCACTGGCCCGGTTGATGCGTTCAACCTGGGTACGCCCCCGCTGGTCAAGCGCCGGGTTTTCCAACAGCAATTCGCAAGACGTGGCCAGGACCATCAACGGCGTGCGCAATTCATGGCTGACGTCGCTGGTGAACAAACGTTCACGGGTCAAGGCTTGGCGCAATCGGCCCAACGTAGCGTCGAACGCCACGGCCAGCTCGCCCACTTCGTCGGCGGCATAGTCCGGCGCGAGCGGCGGGGCAAGTCCAAGGAGCTGGTCGCGATGCCGCACTTGGCGAGCCAGACGCACCACAGGTGCCATCACTCGACGTGCCAGCACCCATCCGAGGAATACCGCCAGCGCCAGGCTGAGCACGAAGCCCACCAACACCACGGCGAACAGTACCCGTTCGCGCTCCTCGAAATCGCTCTGGTCTTGCAGCAATACGTAATGGCGACCGTCAACGATTTCCACCATCGCGTGGTAGGACAGTTGCTCACGAAACACTTCATGAAAGCCCCGATCCAGGTGACGCAGGTCCTTGGGCAACTCGAAGTCACCCGGACCGCCGCTGAAATAGAACAACTGATCGGGTTCAGGCCGATGGCTCCAGTCGGAGACGCTGTCCATCAGCAGTAGACGTTGCAGGTCACCGCCAAGGCCGGCGGAAATCAGTTTTTCCTCCACCAGGTGAACGGTTGCCACGATGCCCAGGGCAAATGCGCCCGCCACCAACGCGCTCATCAAGGCGAACGCGATGATGATCCGTTGGGCAAGGCTCTGCTTAAACTCCATCCCGGCCCTCGGCCAAGCGGTAACCGACGCCATGCACCGTGTGCAGCAGTGGTTTCTCGAACGGTTTGTCGATCACCTGGCGCAGTTGGTGGACGTGGCTGCGCAGGCTGTCGCTGTCCGGGCAATCATCGCCCCACAGGGCTTCTTCGAGGATTTCGCGGCGCAGCACGTGGGGGCTTTTCTGCATCAGTACCGCGAGCAACTTGAGGCCAACGGGGTTGAGCTTGAGCAACCGGCCCTCACGGGTCACTTCCAACGTGTCGAGGTCGTAGCTCAGGTCGCCGACCTGCAACGCGCGACGCCCGCCACCCTGGGCCCGACGCATCACCGCTTCGATCCGCGCGGCCAGCTCCGACAACGCAAAAGGCTTGACCAGGTAATCGTCAGCCCCGGACTTGAATCCCTGCAGGCGGTCGTCCAGTTGGTCCCGCGCGGTGAGCATGATCACCGGCGTATCACGCCGGGCGTCTTCACGCAGGCGCTTGCACAAGGTGTAGCCATCGATGCCTGGCAGCATGATGTCGAGCACGATCAGGTCGTAGTGCTCGGTCGCGGCCAGGTGCAAACCCGACAAACCATCCTGGGCACAATCAACGGTATAACCCTTGAGTCCCAGGTAATCGGCCAGGTTGGCCAGGATGTCGCGGTTGTCTTCGACCAATAGAATTCGCATGGGCATCTCTCCTGCACACGTAGGCAATCGTCGTGGCCCGCGCAGCTTAAGGCCAAGCGTGTTCCGCGGCTAGGGTTGTCTCGGCGGGGGTTGGGGCATTGACGAGTTTTTCACCCCGCATTCACGCCTGCCCAACGCGACGCGGACGAGACTGGGCGCAACCTGCTGCTCAAGAACATCCACAAAAGGTACTGTCCATGGTTTGCGCTAGCCTTCGCCCTGTTTCAAGGCCATTGAATTTCGGAATCGCGCTGGGGGTGCCTGTAGTTGTTGCGCTGATCCTGGTGGTGCTGGAACTGACTACGCTTGACATGGATCTTGCCAGGCTTTTCTACAGTGCGGCCGAGGGCGGATTCATCGGACGGCACAGTTTTTTTCTCGAAGACATCCTGCACGACCGGGCCAAGCAGATGGTCATCGTCTTCTGCATCCTGGCGGTCGCGGGGTTCATCGCTTCGTTTTTTGTCGATCGCCTCAAACCGTTCAAGCGTGAACTCGGTTGCCTGGTCTTATCGCTAGCGCTGGCAACGGCGTTTGTCACGCCGCTGAAGGCCGTGACGGCGGTGCAATGCCCTTGGAGCCTGAAGGAGTTTGGCGGCAAGGAAACCTACAGTGAATTGCTGAGCCCGCGCCCGGCCACTGACAAGCCCGGCCGTTGCTGGCCCGGCGGACATGCCGCAACGGGGTTCACGCTGTTTGCGCTGTTCTTCGTATTACGCGACCGCCGTCCCCGCCTGGCCCGTCAATCACTGGTATTTGCCTTCGCACTGGGCACCGTTTTCTCGGTGGGTCGGATGATGCAAGGGGCGCATTTTTTCTCCCATAACGTGTGGACAGCGGTGTTCTGTTGGCTGATCTGCCTGGGGTGTTACTACTTCGTGCTGTATCGACCGGCTGCCATGGCTGATCGCGCAGCGCTGAACCAACCCGCTAACGCCTGAGCATGGAATAACCCTGTGGGAGCGAGCTCGCTCGCGATTGCGGTGTGTCAGTTTCCATATCTGGCACTGATGTACCGTCATCGCGAGCAAGCTCGCTCCCACAGGTCCCCCCAGGAAAAATGCGCCCCCGCGCCAAAATCCAAGGCAATAAAAAACCCCGCTTGCTTTCGCAGGCGGGGTTTTTCGCTACAGGGGTAAGGCTGGCTTACATCATGCCGCCCATGCCACCCATGCCGCCCATGTCTGGCATGCCGCCGCCAGCTGGAGCGTCTTCCTTGATTTCAGCGATCATCGCCTCGGTGGTGATCATCAGGCTGGCAATCGACGAAGCCGCTTGCAGAGCCGAACGAGTCACTTTGGCTGGGTCCAGGATACCCATTTCGATCATGTCGCCGTATTCGCCGGTAGCAGCGTTGTAACCGTAGTTACCCGAACCCTGCTTGACCTTGTCGACCACTACGCTTGGCTCGTCGCCGGAGTTGGCAACGATCTGACGCAGAGGTGCTTCGACAGCGCGACGCAGCAGTTGGATACCGACGTTCTGGTCGTCGTTGTCGCCTTTCAGCTCGCTGATGGCTTGCAGAGCACGAACCAGTGCCACGCCGCCGCCAGGTACCACGCCTTCTTCAACGGCTGCGCGGGTTGCGTGCAGGGCGTCTTCAACGCGGGCTTTCTTCTCTTTCATTTCAACTTCGGAACCGGCGCCAACCTTGATCACCGCAACGCCGCCGGACAGTTTGGCCAGACGCTCTTGCAGTTTTTCACGGTCGTAGTCGGACGAGGTCTCGGCCACTTGTGCACGGATCTGGGTCACACGGGCCTGGATATCGGCATCGTTGCCAGCACCGTCGATCACGGTGGTGTTTTCCTTGGACAGGATCACGCGCTTGGCGTTACCCAGATGCTCCAGGGTGGTGCTTTCCAGGCTCAGGCCGATCTCTTCGGAGATAACGGTACCGCCGGTCAGGACGGCGATGTCCTGCAGCATGGCCTTGCGACGGTCGCCGAAGCCTGGAGCCTTGACGGCTGCAACCTTGACGATGCCACGCATGTTGTTCACAACCAGAGTCGCCAGGGCTTCGCCTTCGACGTCTTCAGCCACGATCAGCAGTGGGCGGCCGGCTTTGGCAACGGCTTCCAGCACTGGCAGCATTTCGCGGATGTTGGAGATCTTCTTGTCGACCAGCAGGATCAGCGGGCTGTCCAGCTCGGCAACCATGGTGTCTGGCTTGTTGACGAAGTACGGGGACAGGTAGCCACGGTCGAACTGCATGCCTTCTACAACCGACAGTTCGTTTTCCAGGCCCGAGCCTTCTTCAACGGTGATCACGCCTTCCTTGCCGACTTTTTCCATGGCTTCGGCAATGATGTCGCCGATGGAGTTGTCGGAGTTGGCGGAAATGGTACCAACCTGGGCGATTGCCTTGGAGTCAGCGCAAGGCTTGGCCAGACCCTTCAGTTCCTTGACGATGGCGATGGTCGCCTTGTCGATGCCGCGCTTGAGGTCCATCGGGTTCATGCCGGCAGCGACGGCTTTCAGGCCTTCGTTGACGATCGACTGGGCCAGTACGGTCGCGGTGGTGGTACCGTCACCAGCGTCATCGTTGGCACGGGAGGCAACGTCTTTGACCAGTTGCGCGCCCATGTTTTCGAAGCGGTCCTTGAGCTCGATTTCCTTGGCTACGGAAACGCCGTCCTTGGTGATGGTCGGAGCGCCGAAGCTCTTCTCGATGATCACGTTACGGCCTTTCGGGCCCAGGGTCGCTTTTACTGCGTCAGCCAGGACGTTGACACCGGCGAGCATTTTCTTGCGGGCGGAATCGCCGAATTTAACTTCTTTAGCAGCCATGATCGATATTCCTTAAATACTTTGTAGTAGCGGGAAAATGAGCGGGGAAATCAGCCTTCGAGAACAGCGAGGATTTCGTTCTCGCTCATGACCAGCAGGTCTTCGCCGTCGACTTTCACAGTGTTGCTGCCGGAGTAAGGGCCAAACACAACCTTGTCACCCACTTTCACGGCCGGCGCACGTACTTCACCGTTGTCCAGTGCCTTGCCTGGACCTACAGCGAGAACTTCACCGTGGTTGGCTTTTTCAGCAGCCGAACCTGGCAGGACGATACCGCCAGCGGTTTTCTTCTCTTCTTCGCTGCGACGGATGACGACGCGGTCATGCAGAGGACGAAGCTTCATTGTCGATCTCTCCTAATTTTGGTTTTCATCGGCCGGTGTAGTCCCGGCGGGTTTAACAAAAGCCGGCGGAGCCGGGGTGCGGTTCGTCAAGCGAACCGCGGAAGTCTGTCCAGTGTCGCCACCGGAAACCTTGCGGTGACCCATACATAAGGGCGTGCAAGTCGATTACAAGGGGCGGCGATGAAAATTTTTGCTTTACGAAGGCTCAAACGGACACGGCACCCGAAGGTGCCGTGCTGCTCGATAGTTGCTTGGGAAAGTTGATTGAAGGGTCACTTGGGATCGCGATGTTCGAATTCGCCTTCGATCACGTTCGGCTCGCGACCCACGGGCTCCCTGGGGGCCGGGCCGCCCCGGGACTGAAGATCATCGGCGAACGCTCGCTGGCGCATCGCCTGCTCTTCGGCACGCTGGCGCATCTTGTTGGCGAGCAAGCGGCGGGTGAACGGCAACAACATGACCAGGCCCAGCACGTCGCTGATAAAACCAGGCAGGATCAACAGGCCGCCACCCAAGGCCAGCATCAGTCCTTCGAGCATGGTCTGCGCAGGCAGCTCGCCACGGTTCAGGCTTTCACGGGCACGCAACGCCGTGGCGAGGCCGGCGATGCGCAACACGAAGACGCCAAGCATCGAGCCGAGAATGACCAGCAACAGCGCCGGGAAAAACCCGATCGCACCGCTGACCTTGACGAATACGAACAGCTCCAACACCGGGAACAGCAGAAAGAGCAATAAAAATGGGCGCATCAAAGGGTTCCTCAACGCAAGAAGACCTTGCTATGAAAACCTAAATGACGTCGCCCTTTCGTGAATTCAAGCATCGACCTCGGCATTTTTTGGCCATTGCTCGGCGTGAGCCAGATAAACCAAGGCTTCGCGCACTTGTGTCGGCGTGTTGCAAGGGTTCGGAAACGCCAGCCAATACAGCCCTTGTCCGATGCGCAAGTGCATACCTTCGCTGTCGATGCCGACCAAACGCGCCGGTTCGTTTTTCGGCAGACCGCTCAATTCCACGTAATGGGCGATGGCCTTGGCGTGATCAGCGTTCATATGGTCGATCATGCTGGTTTCAGCCTTGCCGGCGAACGGGTTGGAGAGGGTTACCTGGTCGATCCAGTGAATGGCGCCGAACCCCCCGATGTAGCGATGGCGCACCGGATCGAGCACCCAGAAGTCGAAGTCGTGGGCCTTGTGATAGTTCTGCGACTCGGGAAAGTAGCGGTAATAACGCTCGGCGGCGGCATCGATGGCAACGCTATCTTCGAGTTTACGGGCCTCGGCCAGGTAGGTCAGGCGCCCCACGGCCTGTACATCCTCAGCGCCCCGCTCGCCCACCAGCATGGAACACTTGGGGTCTTTTTGCAGGTTGTGAGTGTGCTGGGCGATACGGCTGATCAAGACCAGCGGCCGGCCCTGGTCGTCCAGGCAATAGGGGACCACGGAGCCGAACGGAAAGCCGGGCATGGATTTGGAATGGGTGGAGAGCACTCCTCGGTACTCCTTGAGCAACAGTTCCCGGGCATGCTTGGCTGCTTCGACGCTCAATTTATGACTCCTTTAATGAAATCCGTCTAGAAAACGATCAGGCGAGTGGAGTAATGTTCCGACACCTCTGGACTGTCTCGCTTGCAGCCGGGCCAAACCCGCAAATCGAGCGCTACCTAAACAGTCCCTCCACCGCTGCGCCATCTGGACATGAGAATGCAACTCACTGACAAAATAATCATTATCACTGGCGGTTGCCAGGGCCTGGGGCGTTCCATGGCCGAGTATTTCGCCGGCAAGGGCGCGAAGCTGGCGCTGGTCGACCTCAATCAAGAGAAACTCGACCAAGCGGTCGCCGCCTGCGCCGCCAAGGGCGTCGAGGCTCGCGCCTACTTGTGCAACGTCGCCAATGAAGACCAGGTGATCGACATGGTGGCCCGCGTTGCGCAGGACTTCGGCGCGATCCATGGGCTGATCAATAACGCTGGCATCCTGCGCGATGGCCTGTTGCTCAAGGTCAAGGACGGCGAAATGACCAAGATGAGCCTGGCCCAGTGGCAGGCCGTGATCGACGTGAACCTTACAGGTGTGTTCCTGTGCACCCGTGAAGTGGCGGCCAAGATGGTCGAGCTGAAGAACAGCGGCGCGATCATCAATATCTCGTCGATCTCCCGCGCCGGCAACATCGGCCAGACCAACTACTCGGCCGCCAAGGCCGGCGTGGCCGCTGCCACCGTGACCTGGGCCAAGGAACTGGCGCGCTACGGCATCCGTGTGGCGGGCATCGCACCGGGGTTCATCGAAACCGAAATGACCCTGGGCATGAAACCAGAGGCCTTGGAACGAATGACTTCGGTGATCCCGCTCAAGCGCATGGGCAAGCCTGAGGAGATCGCGCATTCGGCGGCCTACATCTTCGAAAACGACTACTACACCGGTCGGATCCTGGAGATGGATGGTGGAATGCGGATCTAAACCCACCGCCTAGCAAAATGTGGGAGCGAGCTTGCTCGCGATGGCGCCGGGTCAGCTTGCATCAATGTTGAAATGTCAGACCGCTATCGCGAGCAGGCTCGCTCCCACAGTGGATAGGGTTTCACTCTATCAATCGTCGCTGACGGTGATGTTCGGCATCACAGGCGACGCGGCTTCCTGCAATACGATCCGCGCGCCGACGTGGCGAGCCAGCTCCTGGTAGACCATGGCGATCTGGCTGTCCGGCTCGGCGATGACGGTTGGCTTGCCACCGTCTGCCTGCTCGCGGATCACCATCGACAACGGCAGCGAGGCCAGCAGTTCGACGCCGTACTGGGTTGCCAGTTTTTCCCCACCGCCTTCACCGAACAGATGCTCGGCGTGCCCGCAGTTCGAGCAAATGTGCACGGCCATGTTCTCCACCACGCCCAGCACCGGGATGTTCACCTTGCGGAACATCTCCACGCCTTTGCGCGCATCCAGCAAGGCCAGGTCCTGGGGCGTGGTGACGATCACCGCGCCGGCCACCGGGACTTTCTGCGCCAGGGTCAGCTGAATATCGCCGGTGCCTGGCGGCATGTCGATGACCAGGTAATCCAGGTCGCCCCAGGCGGTTTGCGTGACCAACTGCAACAAGGCGCCGGACACCATCGGCCCGCGCCAGACCATGGGGGTGTTGTCATCGGTCAGGAACGCCATGGACATGACTTCCACGCCGTGTGACTGGATCGGCACGAACCATTTCTGATCCTTTATCTGTGGGCGAGTACCCTCGGCGATGCCAAACATGATGCCCTGGCTCGGACCATAGATATCCGCATCGAGAATCCCGACCTTCGCACCTTCACGGGCAAGCGCCAGCGCCAGGTTGGCGGCAGTGGTGGACTTGCCCACGCCGCCCTTGCCCGAGGCGACCGCGATGACATTCTTGACGTTCGCAAGTCCAGGCACCTGGGCCTGGGCCTTGTGAGCGGCAATGACGCTGGTCACTTCGACCTTGGCGGCCGTGACACCGTCCAGGCCCTCGATGGCCATTTGCAGCATTTGCGCCCAACCCTTCTTGAACAGATCGGCGGCGTAGCCGATTTCCAAATGGACAGTGACGCGATCGCCCTGGATATCGAGGGCCCGCACGCATCCGGCGCTGACCGGGTCCTGGTTCAGGTAGGGGTCGGTGTACTGGCGAAGGACGGCTTCCACCGCTGCGCGATTGACGGCGCTCATGGGCAACTCCGATAGCAAGACTTGAAAACAGGCCGCTATCCTACGCCGCACATGCTTTTGTGGCGACCCGATTACCATTCGAACGCTGACCTTCTTTGGCGAGGGGATTTATCCCCTCGCCAAAGGTTGGGCCTGTGCTCTCCAGCAATGCATCTGGAAACAGGCCCGTGGGGTGAAATATATTTCCCGGCGCTTTATAGTGGCCGACCTCCGTTTCATCAAGTAGCCGAGCCCCATGTCCGAGCCACGCAAGATCCTCGTCACCAGCGCCCTGCCCTACGCCAATGGTTCGATCCACCTTGGCCACATGCTGGAATACATCCAGACCGATATGTGGACGCGCTTCCAGAAACATCGCGGCAACCAATGCATTTATGTCTGCGCCGACGACGCCCACGGCTCGGCCATAATGTTGCGCGCGGAAAAAGAAGGCATCACCCCGGAACAACTGATCGCCAACGTCCAGGCTGAACACAGCGCCGACTTTGCCGAGTTCCTGGTGGACTTCGACAACTTCCACTCCACCCACGCCGAAGAAAACCGTGAGCTGTCGAGCCAGATCTACCTGAAGCTGCGTGACGCCGGGCATATTTCCACCCGGTCGGTGACCCAATATTTCGACCCGGAAAAGAAAATGTTCCTGGCCGACCGCTTCATCAAGGGCACCTGCCCGAAATGCGGCACCGAGGACCAGTACGGCGACAACTGCGAAAAATGCGGTGCCACCTACGCCCCGACCGACCTGAAAGACCCGAAATCGGCGATTTCCGGTGCAACACCGGTGCTCAGGGACTCCCAGCATTTCTTCTTCAAGCTGCCGGATTTCCAGCAGATGCTGCAGACCTGGACCCGCAGCGGCACGCTGCAGGACGCGGTTGCCAACAAGCTCGCCGAGTGGCTCGACTCGGGCCTGCAGGAGTGGGACATTTCCCGCGATGCGCCGTACTTCGGCTTCGAGATCCCTGGCGAGCCAGGCAAGTATTTCTATGTGTGGCTGGACGCGCCCATTGGCTACATGGCGAGTTTCAAGAACCTCTGCGACCGCACCCCGGGGCTGGACTTCGACGCCTTCTGGGCCAAGGATTCCACCGCCGAGGTGTATCACTTCATCGGCAAGGACATCGTCAACTTCCACGCGCTGTTCTGGCCCGCCATGCTCGAAGGCGCCGGTTTCCGCAAACCGACCGGCATCAACGTCCACGGCTACCTGACCGTCAACGGCCAGAAGATGTCCAAGTCCCGCGGCACGTTCATCAAGGCGCGGACCTACCTGGACCACCTGTCGCCCGAATACCTGCGTTACTACTACGCCGCCAAGCTCGGCCGTGGCGTCGACGACCTGGACCTGAACCTCGAAGACTTCGTGCAGAAGGTCAACTCCGACCTGGTGGGCAAGGTCGTCAACATTGCCAGCCGTTGCGCCGGTTTCATCCACAAAGGCAACGCTGGCGTGCTGGTTGCCGGTAACGCCGCGCCGGAACTGACCGACGCCTTCCTCGCCGCCGCGCCAAGCATCGCCGATGCCTATGAGAGCCGCGACTTTGCACGCGCCATGCGCGAGATCATGGCCCTGGCCGACCGCGCCAACGCGTGGATCGCCGACAAGGCACCCTGGTCGTTGGCCAAGCAGGACGGCAAGCAGGATGAAGTCCAGGCGATCTGCGCCCTGGGCATCAACCTGTTCCGCCAACTGGTGATTTTCCTCAAGCCGGTGCTGCCGCTGCTGGCCGCCGATGCCGAAGCGTTCCTCAACGTCGCGCCCCTGTCCTGGAACGATCACCAGACCCTGCTGAGCGATCATCAGTTGAACGAGTTCAAGCCGCTGATGACCCGCATCGACGCGACCAAGGTGCAAGCGATGATCGACGCCTCCAAGGAAGACCTGGCCGCCAGCCAGACCGACACCGGCGGCCCGAGCGGCAACGGCGAACTGGCCAAGGACCCGCTGTCGCCTGAAATCGACTTCGACGCCTTCGCGGCGATCGACCTGCGCGTGGCGCTGATCGTCAAGGCTGAAGCGGTCGAAGGGGCCGACAAGCTGTTGCGCCTGACCTTGGACATCGGTGACGAGCAGCGCAACGTGTTCTCCGGCATCAAGAGCGCCTACCCTGACCCAGCCAAGCTTGAAGGCCGGCTGACGATGATGATCGCCAACCTCAAGCCACGCAAAATGCGTTTCGGTATTTCCGAGGGCATGGTGATGGCGGCGGGCCCCGGCGGCGAAGAGATCTACCTGCTAAGCCCCGATAGCGGCGCCAAGCCGGGCCAGCGGATCAAGTAACGCAACTGCACGCGGCACCGATCCCACAGTCGCTAACGAGTGACTGTGGGATTTTTCATATCTGGCTCGCCGTCACGGTGTGCCGGATAATGCCCATCCTGTCACAGGCCCTATCGCCCCATAGCCATGACCGAAATCCTCTTATCCCTGTTGAGCGCGGCCCTGATCAACAACCTGGTGTTGCATTGGCCGCTGGGCGTCGATCCGTTGCTGGCAGCCAAGGGTCGAAGCCAGGTGCATGCCCTGGGCCTGGCGACGGCGTGCCTGATGCTCTGTGTCGGGAGCGTGGGCTATCTGATCGACCAATGGTTGCTGGTCCCGGCCGGCCTGGCGTCAATGCGGCTCTTGCTATGGCTGCCCCTGAGTGTCTTGCTGATCAGGCCGGTGCTGGGGCTGCTGAAGCACTGGCTGCCCATGCTGCCGCTTGCTGGCTTGTGGCCGCTGCTACTCGGCAATGTCGGCATATTGGGCGTCACGCTGCTCAATAGCCGGGAGGCCACCGGCCTGGGCCACGCCATGTCCTTGAGCCTGGGTGGTGGACTGGGTTTCTGGCTGGTGTTGAGCCTGTTCGAAGACTTGCGACAGCGAATCCACGACAACGATATTCCCATGCCCTTGCGGGGGCTGCCGATCCAACTGATCAGCGCCGGCCTGATGGCAGTGGCGTTTCTCGGATTGCGCGGGCTGGTCAAGACATGAACCTGATTCAACACATCGATGCCCTGCTTCCGCAAACTCAATGCGGCAAGTGCGGTCACCCAGGGTGCAAGCCCTATGCCGAAGGGATCGCCCAGGGTGAGCCGATCAACAAATGTCCGCCTGGCGGAAGGGAAACCATCGCAGCCTTGGCCGAACTGATGCGGGTGCCGGCCTTGGAGCTGGACGCCAGTCGCGGCGCGGCACCGGCGCAAATCGCGTTTATCCGGGAAGCCGAATGCATCGGCTGCACCAAGTGCATCCAGGCCTGCCCGGTGGATGCGATTGTCGGCGCGGCAAAGCTGATGCACACCGTTCTCATCGACGAATGCACCGGCTGTGATCTTTGCGTGGCGCCTTGCCCGGTGGATTGCATCGAGATGCGGCCATTGCCGGTGGCGACGGTAACGCCGATCGTGGGAGGACTCGCCTCCAGCGACGAGGAGCGGCAAGCGCGAGCCGCCAAGCGCAATCACGCTCGTCAGCGTTTCGAGCAACGCAATGCGCGCTTGCGTCGTGAAGACGAGGCGCGCCAAGCCGAGCGCCTGGCCAGAATCCAGCGGAACGCCCAACCGGCCCGGGCGCAGCCACTCGATCCCGTGCAGGCAGCATTGGAGCGAGTGCGCGCGCAGAAAGCCGCCACTGCGGATGCCGCCCTGAAGAAAGCCAAGGTCGATTTGGCCATGAGTCGGGCACAGTTGCACAAGTCCTTGAGAGCGTTCGGCCATCCGCCGACCTACGAGCAACAGTCACGGCTGATCGTGCTGCAACGCCAGTTCGAAGCGGCAGAACTGGCATTGGCCCAACTGGAAAGCGCTGCGTCGCCCGCCACGCCGGCACCGGCACCAGTGCCGGCAAATGACGCCGAACTGAAGCGGGCCAAGATTCAGCTGGCGATGCGTCGCGCCGAACTCAGCAAGGCCCGGGCGGCCGCTGCTTCTGCGGAGCAGCTTCAAGCATTGGAGCAAGCCGTCAAGGACGCCGAGCGGCAGGTGGATGTCCATGCCGCTCGCTGATCCGCTGGACGAACGGCTGCGGCAGGCGATGCGGCGTGTACTGCTGGCGACGTTGCCCGGCGTACTGGCCTCGATGTGGTTCTTTGGTTGGGGTTTGTTGCTGAACCTGTTGTTGTCCGGGCTGACCGCGCTGGCGATCGAGGCGCTGATATTGCGTTTGCGGCGACGACCCATCAAGCCAGACCTGGGCGACGGCAGCGCATTGGTCAGTGCCACCTTGCTGGCCCTGGCCTTGCCAGCGTATTGCCCTTGGTGGCTGACCGTCACGGCGGTCGCCTGCGCCTTGTTGTTTGGCAAGCACCTTTGGGGTGGGGTCGGCAGCAATCCGTTCAATCCAGCGATGCTCGGGTATGCCCTGGTACTGATGGCGTTCCCCCAATACATGAGCCAATGGCCAACGACCCATGGCCTGGGCCTGATGGACGGTTTGCGCCTGGTCGCCGACATGGGCCAGCCCCCCGATGGCTGGGCTGGCGCCACCGCGTTGGACAGCCTGCGGGTCAACACCAGCCTGACCATCGACGAGCTGTTTGCCAGCGACCCGGCGTTCGGCCGCTGGGGCGGACACGGTGTGGAGTGGATCAACCTGGGGTTCCTTGCCGGCGGCCTGTTCCTGTTGCAACAACGGGTTTTCACGTGGCACGCCCCAGTGGGCATGCTGGCCAGCCTGTTCACCGTCAGCCTGTTGTTCTGGAACGGTTCGGGCTCGGATTCCCACGGTTCGCCACTGTTTCATCTGCTGACCGGCGCAACCATGCTCGGCGCGTTTTTCATCGTGACCGAACCCGTGTCGGGCGCCAAAGCCCCGTTTGCCCGACTGTTGTTCGGCGTAGGCGCGGGGGTGCTGGTCTACGTGATCCGCACCTGGGGTGGGTTGCCGGACGGCATAGCGTTTGCGGTGTTGTTGATGAATCTCGGCGTGCCGGCCCTGGAGCGCTTCGTCGAGGCACGACATAGGCGCCCGCTGACATGAAAAAAATCGCCGGCGTTGCGATCCTGGTGTTGCTTGGCGGCCTTGCCATCGGCGCCACGTACCTGGTGCAAACCGGCACCGCCGGGCGCATCGAGGCGCAGCGCCAAGCCATCGCCAACCGGACCTTGCTCGACATACTGCCGCCCGACCGTTACGACAATCAGCCGATGGCGCAACCGCTCATCGCGGCTCCGGTGGCGCTGCCCCGCAGCACATTGCTGGGCGCTTACCTGGCAACTCGCGACGCAGTGCCCAGCGCCGTGTTGCTACGCAGCCAGGTACAGGGCTACGAGGGCAGCATCGAGCTACTGATCGCCGTGGATCCGACAGGACGCGTGCTGGGCGTAAAAACCCTGCGCCAGTCGGAAACTCCCGGCCTCGGCGCGGCGATAGCCGGCTGGCCGAATGCCTGGCTGCAAACCTTCGAGGGCAAGTCGAGCCAGGTGCCTGCCGATGAGAGTTGGGCGTTGAAAAAGGATCACGGCCAGTTCGACCAGTTGGCTGGCGCGACGGTCACATCCAGGGCGGTGCTCCAGGCTGTCCACGATGCGTTGCGTTACTTCGACGGGCATAAGACGCAGCTGACGGGAGCGATCAGTCATGAATAACTCCATACCCTGGTCCCGCGGCCTCGTGCTCGTTCCTCTGGTGGGAGCCAGCGACTCGCTGGTGAATGCGCTGGTCCTGTGGCTCGCCTGGGTCTTGATCAGCCTCGCCCACGGCTCGACACTGGCATTGCTGGGGCCGCGCCTCACGGACCGCCAGCGACTCATCGCATCCTGCGTCGTGGCCGCCGCCATGACCGCCTGCGCCGACCTCCTCGTCCAGGCCTGGATGTTGGAGCGCCATGGCGCGCTGAGCATGTACACCGCATGGATCGCACTGAGCTGCGTGACGCTGGAACAAACCGCTGTCGTCGAGCGCCGCTGGCTTGCTCACCTCAGGTTGGCGGCGCAGTTCGGCCTCTTGATCGTCAGCCTGGGCGCTTTGCGCGAGCTGATCGGCAGAGGCGTGCCAATGGCCCTGCTCGCTCCCGGCGGATTCATTCTGCTCGGCCTGCTGCTCGCCGCCTATCAAGCCTGGACAGGCACCAACCCCCGTTCGACCCAAGAGGAAACGCCGCGCCCATGAACGCCGCAAAACGTCTGGAAATCTTTCGTCGTTTTCATGAAGACAACCCCGAGCCAAAGACCGAACTGGCCTACTCTTCCCCTTTCGAGTTGCTGATCGCGGTGATTCTATCGGCCCAATCCACCGACGTCGGTGTCAACAAAGCCACGGCCAAGCTTTTTCCCGTAGCCAATACACCGCAGGCGATCCTTGCCTTGGGCGTCGAAGGGCTGTCCGAGTACATCAAGACCATCGGGCTTTTCAACAGCAAGGCGAAAAACGTGATCGAGACCTGTCGCCTGCTGATCGAGCGTCACGGCGGTGAGATTCCCCAGTCCCGCGAAGCGCTGGAAGCTCTTCCAGGTGTCGGTCGCAAGACCGCCAATGTGGTTCTCAATACCGCATTCCGTCAATTGACGATGGCCGTCGACACCCACATTTTCCGCGTCAGTAACCGGACTGGGCTGGCGCCGGGCAAGAACGTGGTGGAAGTGGAAAAGAAGCTCATGAAATTCGTCCCCAAGGATTACCTTCTGGATTCACACCACTGGCTGATCCTGCATGGGCGTTACGTCTGCCTGGCCCGCAAGCCCCGTTGCGGGAGCTGCCGGATCGAAGACCTATGTGAATATAAGCACAAGACATCGGACGATTGATGCGCTATTGCTTTTACGCATCCGCCGATTGAAAAAATCTTTTTTACCCGCCGGTTGTTTATCGATATAAGGAGCGCCAATGGCAGTCTTAGCCTGGAGTCGACCCCATGAGTACTGGCAAAGAACAACTGGATGTAGTGGAAGACGATTTCGTCGCCGTTGAAGGTGACGATGCGGAACCTGTTGTCGTGGAAGTGGCAAAAACCAACCTGAGTAAACGCCGCACCATCGACAACCTGTTGGAAGAGCGTCGTCTCCAAAAGCAACTCGCCGATTACGATTTTGATCTCTGACACGTAAAAGCCTCCCAGATGGAGGCTTTTTACTGTACGCGTGCCCGATTCAGACCAGTCCATTTCGTTGTGCCAGTTCAATCAGGTCCACCAGCGAACGGGCATTGAGCTTCAACAACAAGCGGGTTTTGTAGGTGCTGACGGTCTTGTTGCTCAGGAACATCCCATCCGCGATCTCTTTGTTGGTCTTACCGCGAGCCAGTTGCTGCAGCACCATCATCTCTCGCCCGGACAAACGTTCCACCATATCCGACTCGCTGGCATTGCCAAGGCTTGAACGCACCGTGTGCAATGCCTGGTTGGGAAAATAGCTATAGCCCGACAGCACCGCTTTTATCGCACTTAACAGTTCGGTCAGGTCCTGCTGTTTGCATACATAGCCGGCGGCCCCCGTTTGCATGCAGCGCATCGAAAAATGTCCAGGGGCCTGGGAAGTCAGCACCAGCACTTTCAATGGCGAAGGATTGATGGTCAGGCGAGCGATAACCTCCAATCCATCCAACTTCGGAATTCCAATATCCAGAATAACGATGTCGGGCATTTGTTCCCGGGCAATCTGCAATGCATCGACGCCGTTATCCGTTTCGGCAATAACTTCATATCCATGACGCTCCATCAGCAAACGTACAGCAAGACGAATGACGGGATGATCATCCACGATCAGCACTTTATTCATGGGCAAATCCAACTTCGCTGTTCGAATTTTTAGAGCACGCACAATAGCCTAGTCATTTCTTCCTTGGCATGTCGTCCCCCCTTACCGCTCGCAGCGAAAGACGCAACCTACAAGCAACGCAGAAAAATCCTACAAATAACCTTCGAAATAATGTGCCATGAATTTTCCCGAGGGGTGCGAACGGCAATTCTCACGCGTCGAACACCCTATGAATAATGCGCCTTCTCGTCAAAAACCTGATTACCTGCCACCCAGGGAAAAGCATTTCCCTCATAAAAAGTTACCGATTTATTTATAGACAAACCGCAAAAGTTTAGCTCGGAAGATTCAGTTTTCTGTATAAAAAAGATTCCACTTACCAGCACACGAAAGAGAACGCTGCCCGATCGCAGGGTTATTCTAGCGGCCCGGCAATTTCATTTATTCGATCAACTCAAACAATCGAGCACACTATTACTTATGAGCACTCACCATGAAAAGATCATTAAGAACCATCGCCAACCCCCTGACACTGATCGCTGTATTCGCAACGATCTCCGAAACTTCCGCAGCTATTTCCCTGCCGTTTCTGGATGATGAAGAGCGAGAGTACTATGTATGGTTCCTCATCAGCTTCCCGTTTTACCTGTTATTTCTTTTCTTTATCACACTCAACTTCAACTACCGTTCCTTGTACTCGCCCTCGGATTTCCACAAGACCAAGCACTTCATAAGGGGTGCGGCTGAGTCATCCTGTCGGCGTAGACGTAGACCACGCCAAGGAAGCAAGGCTGATTTCCTGTCGCAGTCTTATCAATGGAATAAGTGCACGGCTCTGGACGATGCGTTCAAGCACACTTCATCCCACCCGTCGGTCGACATGTATTGGGCTAAGGACTCGGGACGGCGTCTTGAGGGCAAGACCATCATCGTCTTCGTTGTTTACAACGGGAACGGCGCAGGGACACTGCCGGATAAACAGGCGGGGTGAGCCATAAGGGAAACGGCTGCAGCGACACACGGGACGGGAAACAACAGAAAACGGCCTGCCATGCGGCAGGCCGTTTTCGGATTGCATCAGAACAGCTTGCGACCCTTGTTCGCCGCGATGCGCATGCGCAGGGCGTTGAGCTTGATGAAACCGGCCGCGTCGGCCTGGTTGTAGGCACCACCGTCTTCTTCAAAAGTGGCGATGTTGGCATCGAACAGCGAGTCGTCGGACTTGCGCCCGGTCACGATCACGTTGCCCTTGTACAGCTTCAGGCGCACGACACCGTTCACGTTGACCTGGGAGGCATCTATCATCTGTTGCAGCATCAGACGCTCAGGGCTCCACCAGTAGCCGGTGTAGATGAGGCTGGCATACTTGGGCATCAACTCATCCTTCAAGTGAGCCACTTCGCGATCCAGGGTGATCGATTCGATCGCCCGGTGGGCGCGCAGCATGATGGTGCCGCCTGGGGTTTCGTAGCAACCACGGGACTTCATGCCGACATAGCGGTTCTCGACGATGTCGAGGCGACCGATGCCGTGTTCGCCACCGATGCGGTTCAGGGTCGCCAGCACAGTGGCCGGGCTCATTTCCACGCCATCGAGCGCTACGATGTCGCCATTGCGATAGGTCAGTTCCAGGTATTGCGGGGTATCGGGAGCCTTCTCGGGGGAGACGGTCCAACGCCACATGTCTTCTTCGTGCTCGGTCCAGGTGTCTTCCAGCACGCCGCCTTCATAGGAGATGTGCAACAGGTTGGCATCCATCGAGTACGGAGATTTTTTCTTGCCATGACGCTCGATCGGGATCGCGTGCTTCTCGGCGTAGTCCATCAGCTTTTCACGGGACAGCAAGTCCCACTCGCGCCATGGAGCAATGACCTTCACGCCCGGCTTGAGGGCATAGGCACCCAGCTCGAAACGTACCTGGTCGTTGCCCTTGCCGGTCGCCCCATGGGAAATGGCATCGGCACCGGTTTCGTTGGCGATTTCGATCAAGCGCTTGGCAATCAGCGGACGGGCGATGGACGTGCCCAGCAGGTATTCGCCTTCGTAAACAGTGTTGGCGCGGAACATCGGGAAGACGAAGTCGCGGACGAATTCTTCGCGCAGGTCATCGATATAGATCTCTTTGACGCCCATGGCCTGGGCCTTGGCGCGTGCAGGCTCGACTTCCTCGCCCTGTCCCAGGTCAGCGGTGAAGGTCACCACTTCGCAGTTATATGTGTCCTGCAGCCACTTGAGGATCACCGAAGTGTCCAGGCCGCCGGAATACGCCAGAACGACCTTGTTTACGTCCGCCATGCCATCACTCCACGGGTTGTACGGAAAGCCGGCAAGTCTAACGTCCACCGCGGATAATTTACAGAGGCGCGACAGCTTATGACGACGAAGCGACAGATTATGTCAGCTGCGCGACGATCAAGGCGCGATCAGGAAGTGCGCGCGGTTGCCGCAGCAGGCGTAGCCGCCTTGGCCGGGGCCACTGGCGTCGCCGGTTTGCCCGGCGCGGCAGCGGGCGCCACGGCAGGCACCGCAGGCGTTGTCGCAGGGGTTGGCGGCTGTGGGGCCGAGGCCGGTGCGGCGCCCCGCTCCAGTTTTACCAGCACACGACGGTTCTTGGCCCGATTGGCGGCGTTGGTATTGGGCACCAGCGGATAACGCTCGCCATGGAAGCGAACGGTGAACTGAGACTCCTGGAAGCCGTTGGCCTTGAAGAAGTCCTGGACGGCCAGGGCCCGGCGGCGCGACAGCTCGCGGTTGGTCAGGCGGTTGCCACTGTTGTCGGAGTGGCCGTCGAGTTCGACATGATTGACGCTCGGGTCAGCCTTGATGAAGTCGAGCATGACCTGCAGCTGAGCCTTGGCCTGGGCGTCGAGCTCGATGCCTTCGCCGGGAAAACCGATCTGGGTTTGCTTGATCTGTTCGAAGTTCTTCGGCAACAGCTTCGCGACACAGCCCTGGTAATCGTTGAACGCCTTGTTGAAGCGCACGGGCAACAACCGGACTTCCGACACCCGCCCATCGTCGGTGTTACGCCGCACCACGGGGCTGCGACCTTCCATCAGCCCGCTGATCAAGCGGCCCGCCTGCACCTGGGAGCTGTTGAACAGCACATCGCCGCTACCGATCCTGACCGAGCCGAGGTTGATATCGCCTCGTCCTGGCTGCCAGGGCGCCGCCGCCGCCAGCAACGTCGCGGAGCCGCCACCGAGCATCGGGTTATAGGCCTTGAGCCGGAACGTGGCCTGCTCGCCCGCCTTGCGCACGAATTCGCCGCTGCCAAAATCGGTGATCGGCTGACTCAGCCGACACTCGAACTTATCGCCTTCGACCGTCCACTCAATGCTCTCCAGACGGGTCTGGAAAGTGAGCGCCATCGCAGGAAGGCTGGCAAACACACTGAGCAAGGCTAGATAACGCTGGCGCACGGGAGGCTCCACTGGCTTTTATACGGAAATCGAAAAACGCTGGGCATGCCGCTTGGCCTAGACACTGCACGCAATCGTGGCACACCTGAAGGGGCTATCGGTAACTTGCGGCAAAACTTGATAGCGGGTGCCCGGATCGGTCTTTTCCGGTAGCATTCGCCAGAGATTTACCCGCCTGGAAGCCCCCCATGTCCGACCGCCTGACCCTGCTGCGTCCCGACGACTGGCATATTCATCTTCGCGATGGTGCTGTGTTGACCCATACCGTCGCCGATGTCGCGCGCACTTTTGGCCGCGCCATCATCATGCCTAACCTGGTTCCGCCCGTGCGTAACGCTGCCGAGGCCGATGGCTATCGCCAGCGCATCCTGGCTGCACGCCCGGCTGGCAGCCGCTTCGAACCGCTGATGGTGCTTTACCTCACCGACCGCACCCAGCCCGAAGAAATACGCGAGGCCAAGGCCAGTGGTTTCGTCCACGCGGCCAAGTTGTACCCCGCTGGCGCCACCACCAACTCGGATTCCGGTGTCACCAGCATCGACAAGATCTTCCCTGCGCTGGAGGTCATGGCCGAAGTCGGCATGCCATTGTTGATCCATGGCGAGGTCACCCGGGGCGACGTCGATGTGTTCGACCGCGAGAAGATCTTCATCGACGAACACATGCGTCGCGTCGTCGAACGCTTCCCGACGCTAAAGGTGGTGTTCGAGCACATCACCACCGGCGATGCCGTGCAATTCGTCAACGAGGCCTCGGCCAACGTCGGCGCGACCATTACCGCACACCACCTGCTGTACAACCGCAACCACATGCTGGTGGGCGGGATCCGGCCGCATTTCTACTGCCTGCCGATCCTCAAGCGCAACACCCATCAGGAAGCCTTGCTGGACGCCGCCACCAGCGGCAGCGCCAAGTTCTTCCTGGGCACCGACTCGGCGCCCCACGCCCGTCACGCCAAGGAAGCCGCCTGCGGTTGCGCCGGCTGTTACACCGCCTACGCCGCCATCGAGATGTATGCCGAGGCATTCGAGCAGCGCAACGCCCTGGACAAGCTCGAAGGTTTCGCCAGCCTGCATGGCCCACGCTTCTATGGCCTGCCGGTGAACACCGATCGTATTACCCTGGTTCGCGATGAGTGGACCGCCCCTGCCAGCCTGCCGTTTGGCGAGCAGACTGTCATCCCGCTGCGCGCCGGTGAAAAACTGCGCTGGCGCCTGCTGGAGGAAAACGCGTGAGTGAAGATCATTTCGATGACGAACTGGACGGCAACGGCGGCTCAGGCGGCCCGCGCCATCCAATGGCGGCTCGCTTCCGGGGTTATCTGCCGGTCGTGGTCGATGTAGAAACCGGCGGCTTCAACTCGGCCACCGATGCGCTGCTGGAAATCGCCGCGACGACCATCGGCATGGACGAGAAAGGCTTCGTCTTCCCCGACCACACCTATTTCTTCCGGGTCGAACCGTTCGAAGGCGCCAACATCGAAGCGGCTGCCCTGGAGTTCACCGGGATCAAGCTCGATCATCCGCTGCGCATGGCCGTCAGCGAAGAAACCGCGCTGACCGACATCTTCCGTGGTGTGCGCAAGGCGCTGAAGGCCAACGGTTGCAAGCGAGCGATCCTGGTTGGCCACAACAGCAGCTTCGACCTGGGCTTCCTCAATGCCGCCGTGGCGCGCCTGGACATGAAGCGCAACCCTTTCCATCCGTTCTCCAGCTTCGACACGGCCACCCTTGCAGGCCTGGCGTATGGCCAGACAGTGTTGGCCAAGGCGTGCCAGGCAGCCGACATCGATTTCGATGGCCGTGAAGCCCATTCGGCCCGCTACGACACCGAGAAAACCGCCGAGCTGTTTTGCGGCATCGTCAACCGGTGGAAGGAAATGGGTGGCTGGCAAGATTTCGACGACTGACATCAGCCTGGCTCTTTGTGGCGAGGGATCTGTGCTGCGCCAAGAAACGTCCATAAAAAAACCGGCCCATCGAGGGCCGGTTTTTTTATGCATGGGTGCGCTTACAGCTTGTCGCTGTGCTCGCCCAGGTAGGCAGCTACCCCTTCAGGCGATGCGGTCATGCCCTTGTCGCCTTTTTTCCAGTTGGCCGGGCAGACTTCGCCATGCTCTTCGTGGAACTGCAGGGCGTCAACCAGACGGATCAGCTCTTCCATGTTACGTCCCAGCGGCAGGTCGTTGATGATCTGCGAACGGACCACGCCTTTGTCGTCGATCAGGAACGCGCCACGGAAGGCCACGCCGCCTTCGGACTCAACGTCGTAGGCCTTGGCGATTTCGTGCTTCATGTCGGCAGCCATGGTGTATTTCACCGGGCCGATGCCACCGGCATTGATGGCGGTGTTGCGCCAGGCGTTGTGGGTGAAGTGCGAGTCGATCGAAACGGCGACCACTTCAACGTTGCGCGCCTTGAAGTCGTCCATGCGGTGATCCAGTGCGATCAGCTCGGACGGGCAAACGAAAGTGAAGTCCAGCGGGTAGAAGAACACCAGGCCGTATTTGCCTTTGATGGCCGAGGACAGGGTGAAGCTGTCGACGATTTCGCCATTGCCGAGGACGGCGGGAACGGTGAAGTCAGGGGCTTGTTTGCCTACGAGTACGCTCATTGGATATCTCCTGGTGTAGTAACGTGAAAACAAGGTCCGCGCCAGCCTGCCACCCTCAGGCGACAGCCCTGTGACACGAACCCGCTTTGCAAGGACCGACCATCATACACCGCACGTTTGGCCTGTCCTCAACGGTTTTTTGGCGGCCCTGGAAATCCGATGCCCGCTTGATGGCAGGCGCTCGACGCCGTTCGTCAATCAGCGCAGGAAACCACTTTGACAATCATTCTCGTTAACATTAAGATCCGTCTCAATTGAGTCACAACCAGCGACGGTTCTCACTTATGTATGTATGCCTCTGCACTGGCGTCACCGACGGACAAATCCGCGAAGCGATCTATGAGGGTTGCTGCAGCTACCGGGAAGTCCGCCAGGCCACCGGCGTAGCCAGCCAATGCGGCAAATGCGCCTGCCTCGCCAAGGAAGTGGTGCGTGAAACCCTCGCCAAAGTTCAGACCGCGCAAGCCTCGATCCCTTATCCGGCAGAATTTACGGCCGCATAAATCCAGATATTCAAAGAACCGGACTCAATGTCCGGTTTTTTTATGCCCGAAAATCAAATGCTTAGCTTCCAGACGCGGAACACAAACATTCTTATTCCGATTAATTTTCATTTATTATTCAATAACTTAGGTTTGACACTCGTAATAGCTCGGCTCAAACTCCGCCTTAATACACAGTTATCAGGGCAGGCCCTCATCATGAAAGGCGACATTACAGTCATCCAGCATCTCAACAAGATCCTTGCCAATGAGCTGGTCGCGATCAATCAGTACTTCTTGCATGCACGCATGTACGAGGATTGGGGCCTGAACAAGCTGGGCAAGCACGAGTACCACGAATCCATCGATGAAATGAAACATGCGGACAAGCTGATCAAGCGAATCCTGTTTCTCGAAGGCCTGCCGAACGTCCAGGACCTGGGCAAGCTGCACATCGGCGAACATACTCGTGAAATGCTCGAATGCGACCTGCGCATCGAGCGCACCGGCCACGCCGACCTGAAAGCCGCCATTGCCCATTGCGAAAGCGTTGGCGACTTCGGTAGCCGCGAACTGCTGGAAGACATTCTCGAATCCGAGGAAGAGCACATCGACTGGCTCGAAACCCAGCTGGGCCTGATCGACAAGATCGGTCTGGAAAATTACCTGCAATCGCAGATGGGCGAAGAATAAGCGCCCTCGAAAGCAAGCCATTAAAAAGCCCCGCCCTCTTTCGAGGCGCGGGGCTTTTTATTGCCTGGATGGCCAGGCTCCTACAGTACTGCGGTCGATCAGGCTTCGGACTTGTTAGCCGCCGCTGCTTCCACAGCTGCCCTGATCGTGGACTGCAACGAACCGTCGGCGGCCATCTCGGTCATGATGTCACTGCCGCCGATCAGCTCACCGCCAACCCACAACTGTGGGAAGGTTGGCCAGTTGGCATACTTGGGCAGGTTGGCGCGGATTTCCGGGTTCTGCAGGATGTCCACGTAGGCGAACTTCTCGCCACACGCCATCACCGCCTGAGCAGCCTTGGCCGAGAAGCCGCACTGTGGGGCGTTCGGCGAGCCTTTCATGTAGAGCAGGATGGTGTTGTTGGCAATCTGTTCTTTGATCGTTTCGATGATATCCACGGAGCACCTCGGCTTGAACTTTTGCGACTACAGATGTCGACACGGTGGCGCATTGTAACGGAAAGCCGAGCACCTTGCTCGGTCCGCCCCGGGGACAATTTTACGCAGCCGCCACCTTCACCGGAACACCGTTCAGCGCCGCGTTGCCGGATAACTCATCGAGCTGGCGCTCATCGGTCAGGTCGTTGGCGCTGGACCCAGGCTGTCCGCTGGCGATGGTCATCTGCACGCCAGGACGAGCATGCCCCCAACCGTGAGGAAGGCTGACCACGCCTTTCATCATGTCCGGGCTGCTCTGGACCTCCACTTCAATCACGCCGACCCGGGAGCTGACCTTCACGCGCTGCCCATCGACAAGCCCCCGGCTGGCAAGGTCTTGCGGATGCATCAGCAATTGATGACGCGGCTTGCCTTTCACCAGCCGGTGGAAATTATGCATCCATGAGTTATTGCTGCGCACATGGCGCCGGCCAATCATCAGCAACTCGTCCGCTGCCGGCGCTCGCAACGCGGCAAAGCGCGCCAGGTCGGCGAGGATGACGGCGGGCGCAGCCTGCACGCGGCCATTTTCGGTTTTCAACCGGGCCGTCAGATTGGGCTTGAGCGCTCCGAGATCGATACCGTGGGGATGATCGAACAGCGTTGCCAAGGACAACCTGTAGGGCGAAGCATCGCCATACATCCCGGCTCGCAGGCCGAAATCGATCATCTGCGCCGGCGGCATCGTCGGCTTGAGCTCCTTGCCGGTCCGGGCGGCAAAAGCCTTGGCCAGGCCGACAAAAATCTCCCAATCGTGCAGCGCTCCCTCGGGCTTGGGCAGGATGGCCCGGTTGAAGCGGCTGACGTTACGCACGGCGAACAGGTTGAACGTGGTGTCGTAATGATCATTTTCCAGGGCCGAGGTCGACGGCAGGATCAAGTCGGCGTAGCGCGTGGTTTCGTTGATGTACAAGTCGATGCTGATCATGAACTCAAGCCCATCCAGCGCTTGCTCGAGCTGCCGTCCGTTAGGCGTGGACAGCACGGGGTTGCCGGCCACGGTGACCAGCGCACGGATCTGCCCTTCGCCCTCGGTGAGCATTTCTTCGGCGAGGGTCGATACAGGCAACTCGCCCGCATATTCGGGACGCCCGGATACACGGCTTTGCCAGCGATTGAAGTGCCCGCCCGAAGTGGTCGCCACCAAATCCACCGCTGGCTCGGTGCACAGTGCCCCGCCCACTCGATCGAGATTGCCGGTCACCAGGTTGATCACCTGGATCAGCCAGTGGCACAGCGTGCCGAAAGCCTGGGTCGAAACACCCATCCTGCCATAGCACACGGCCGACGGCGCGGCAGCGAAATCACGGGCCAATTGGCGGATCTGCGGGGCAGGCACCCCACAAAGCGGGCTCATGGCCTCTGCGGTGAAAGGTGCAACGGCCTGGCGCACCTCTTCGAGGCCGTCCACCGGCAAATGACTGTCACGCGTCAGTCCTTCGCTGAACAAGGTGCCAAGCAAGCCAAACAGCAGCGCGGCATCGCCGCCGGGGCGTACGAATACATGCTGGTCGGCAATGGCCGCCGTCTCGCTGCGCCGCGGATCGACCACCACCACCCGGCCGCCCCGGGACTGGATTGCCTTCAGCCGTTTCTCCACATCCGGCACGGTCATGATGCTGCCATTGGAAGCCAGCGGATTACCCCCAAGGATCAGCATGAAATCGGTGTGATCGATGTCCGGTATCGGCAGCAGCAAGCCGTGACCGTACATCAAGTGACTGGTCAGGTGATGGGGCAATTGATCAACCGAAGTCGCCGAAAAGCGGCTGCGGGTTTTCAACAAGCCGAGGAAATAGTTGCTGTGGGTCATCAATCCATAGTTGTGCACGCTGGGGTTGCCCTGATAGACCCCCACCGCGTTCTGGCCGTGGCGCTCCTGGATCGCCGCAAGGCGTTCGGCCACCAAGGCAAAGGCGTCGTCCCAGGCGATGGGCTGCCACTCGCCGCCGACTCGTTGCATGGGCTGGCGCAGGCGGTCCGGATCGTTCTGGATATCCTGCAACGCCACGGCCTTGGGGCAGATGTGCCCACGACTGAAACTGTCCAGCGGATCACCCTTGATCGAGGTGATCGCCAGGCCTTGGCCTTCGGTTTCGGTGGTTTCGAGAGTCAGGCCACAGATGGCCTCGCACAGATGGCACGCACGGTGATGGAGGGTCTTGGTCATGGCCAGCCTCTGTTTTATTCGTAGCGGGCACTTTGGGCCGCGGGAACAAAACTATGGCGCGGGATGCCCGGTAGCGCCAGCGACGTTCGTCCTGTGAATCGCCAGGCATCAGGCCCGCCGATGCGTCGCTGTCAAGGCTGCTCGGGAGGAGGCGCCAGCAGTTGGATTTCCTCGATGGTCTGCACTTCCTCCTGGGCCATGGGCACGCCGGTCAACTCGCCAATCAAGCGCCAGTGCTCATCGAGACCACCGCTGATCGTGGCCATCCGATCGATCATGCGGCGCCCCGCCGCCTTGGTCACTTCGTCATCGCTGCGCAGCAATTCGAATGACATGGACGTCACCGAAGCGGTCAGGTGGGTCAGGGTGCGTGCCGTCAGCCCCAACAGTTCCATCAGTCGTTGCTCTTTCGAATCCATTTCGGGGCTCCTGCGGCTAGGGGTTCATTTATAACCCAGGGTCCCGCATTAGGAAATATTTCACATTGGGCAACAGACCGACGACCCGGGCCGGCGGGTCAAAAACCGATCGCCAACCACCCGATGCCCGCCCTGCTCGATTGCCAAGCGACGCAACGCCAGTGTACAAATGAACCCGCTGCTGTCAGGAAACCGGCCTCAACCGCGCCAATGCAACTCTGCATTGGCCTCGCTGAAATCCCTCATAACCGTAGCCCTATTGGTAAGACGCGACATTTAATGTCAATATCGCGCCTTTCCCCTATTTCGTCGCCCCGTGCGGCTTTTGCCGCAGGTCTCGCCCGTTTTTCCATGAAACAAGGCTCTGAGCATCTGCGGTCCGTTACAAAAAGGTAGTCAATCATGAGCGCAAGGCACTTTCTCTCCCTGATGGATTTCACGCCCGATGAGTTGCTCGCCGTGATCCGTCGAGGCGTTGAGCTCAAGGACCTGCGTAAACGCGGCGTACTGTTCGAGCCCTTGAAAAACCGTGTGCTGGGGATGATTTTCGAGAAGTCATCCACGCGCACTCGCATCTCTTTCGAAGCCGGCATGATCCAGCTTGGCGGCCAGGCGATTTTCCTGTCGCCCCGCGACACTCAACTGGGACGTGGCGAGCCGATCAGCGATTGCGCCATCGTCATGTCGAGCATGCTCGACGCCGTGATGATCCGTACCTTTGCCCACAGCACCCTGACCGAATTCGCCGCCTATTCCAGCGTGCCGGTGATCAACGGCCTATCCGACGATCTACACCCTTGCCAGCTGTTGGCCGACATGCAGACCTTCCTCGAGCACCGCGGCTCGATCCAGGGCAAAACCGTTGCCTGGGTCGGCGATGGCAACAACATGTGCAACAGCTATATAGAAGCGTCGATGCAATTCGACTTCCAGCTACGGATCGCTTGCCCTGAAGGCTATGACCCGGATGCAGAACTGCTCGCCAAGGCCGGGGACCGAGTGTCGCTGGTCCGTGATCCGAAGCTGGCCGTGGCCGGCGCGCACCTGGTGAGCACCGACGTCTGGACCTCCATGGGCCAGGAAGAGGAAGCCGCCAAGCGCGTCAAGCTGTTCGCGCCGTTGCAGGTCACACGGGCCCTGCTCGACCTGGCTGACGCCGAGGTGCTGTTCATGCATTGCCTGCCCGCCCATCGCGGCGAGGAAATCAGCCTCGACCTGCTGGAAGACCCGCGATCCGTCGCTTGGGACCAGGCAGAAAACCGTCTCCACGCACAGAAGGCCCTGCTCGAATTCCTCGTCGAGCCGGCGTATCACCACGCATGAGTCACTCCTTGTTACTGAATCTGCATAACCTGGCCTGCGGGTACCAGGACCAGCGAGTCGTCCAGAACCTCAACCTGCACCTCAATGCGGGCGACATCGGCTGCTTGCTGGGCTCGTCCGGGTGCGGCAAGACCACGACCCTGCGGGCCATCGCCGGTTTCGAACCGGTACACGAAGGCGAGATCCAGTTGGCCGGGGAAATCATTTCCCGCGCGGGTTTCACCTTGGCCCCGGAAAAACGTCGCATCGGCATGGTATTCCAGGACTATGCACTGTTCCCGCACCTCAGTGTCGCCGAGAACATGGCATTCGGCATTCGTAAACACCCTGGCAAGAACCGTGTGGTCGAAGAGCTGCTGGAACTGGTCAACCTGAAGAACCTCGGTAAACGTTTTCCCCATGAGCTCTCCGGAGGCCAGCAACAACGCGTGGCGCTCGCCAGGGCATTGGCGCCCGAGCCGCAATTGCTGCTGCTCGACGAGCCCTTCTCCAACCTCGATGGCGAGCTGCGACGCAAGCTCAGCCATGAGGTGCGGGACATCCTCAAGGCTCGCGGCACCAGCGCGATTCTGGTGACCCATGACCAGGAAGAAGCCTTCGCCGTGAGTGATCACGTCGGCGTATTCCGGGAGGGTCGGCTGGAACAGTGGGATACGCCCTACAACCTTTACCACGAACCCCTGACGCCTTATGTCGCCAGCTTTATCGGCCAGGGCTATTTCATCCGAGGCCAGCTCGACAGCCCGGAATCAGTGCAGACCGAATTGGGGACGCTACGGGGAAACCGGGCCTATACCTGGCCCATCGGCAGCGCCGTGGATGTGCTGCTGCGCCCGGACGATATCGTCTACGCGCCTGACAGCCCGCTCACGGCTGCCATCATCGGTAAGACTTTTCTGGGCGCTTCGACCTTGTATCGCCTGAAATTGCCGACGGGTGCGCAACTGGAATCGATTTTCCCAAGCCACGCCGACCATCAGGTCGGGGCGACTGTCGGTATTCGCGTGGCCGCCGAACACCTGGTGCTGTTCCAGGCCTCGGGCAGTACGGCAGCGCATTTGCCGTCGATCGACAGCGGCGTGCGACGGCATAGCGTCGCCAATTGACGCTACACCCTGTGGGAGCGAGCAAGCGCGCCCCCACAGAACCTCATTGACCTCAACCGACTGATAGGGTCCCGCTGGCCACCAACGTGGCATGCCCACCGATCTTCACCCGGTCACCCTCCAGCCGGCAGAACAATGCCCCTCCCCTGGCCGAGCATTGATACGCCGTCAGCCCGAGCTTGTTCAGCCGCTTGGACCAGTAGGGAATCAGGCTGCAATGAGTCGACCCGGTGACCGGATCCTCATTGATACCAATCGCCGGAGCAAAATAGCGCGAGACGAAATCGTGCTTGCTTCCCGGCGCGGTCACGATCGCGCCAGGCCATGGCAGTTTCGCCAGGGCCGCCATGTCCGGCTTGCATTCGAGCACCGCCTGCTCCGACTCCAATACCACGAACAATTCGTTGGAACTCAGCACATCCACCGCCTCGACACCCAAGGCACTCTGGACCGCCAGGGACGCGCCCAATTCAGCCGGCACGATGGCAGGGAAATCCAACCACAGCCGTTCGCCCTCGCGCGTGACGCTCAGCGCTCCGGATTTGCAGATGAAGTCCAGCCGCTCCACGGTTTCGTGATAGACCTCGAACAACACATAAGCGCTGGCCAACGTGGCATGACCACACAAGGGCACCTCGGTGGTCGGGGTGAACCAGCGGATATGCCAGTGCTGGTTTTCGCGCACCAAAAACGCGGTTTCAGCCAGGTTATGTTCGGCGGCAATCTTTTGCATCAGGTCATCGGCAAGCCAGGCATCGAGCCGATAGACCATCGCCGGGTTACCGCCAAAGGGCCGGTCACTGAACGCATCGACCTGATGAAACGCAAGCTGCATGGCACATCTCCTTTTTTATGATGCGTGAGCATGAGCTGCGCAGGCACCGTTTATCCAGTGACAGATCGACACAATTTTCGCCTTACACATTGAAGGGTTGGACGCCTGGACGGTTGGAAAGATTCATCCTGGCAGAGGCGCTTGCTCCTCACCCGCGGCCAATATCCGCAAACGCCGCTCCGGTATGCTCCGCCAGCAACGCGGGCGCCAACTCCACCTCCAGGCCTCGTCTTCCCGCGCTGACGAACACAGTGGGGAACGGCTGTGCGGATGAGTCGATAAACGTGCGCAGGCGCTTCTTCTGTCCCAGCGGACTGATGCCCCCCAGCAAATAACCTGTCGAACGCTGCGCGGCGGCTGGATCAGCCATCTCGACTTTCTTTACCCCGGCCGCATGGGCCAGCGCTTTGAGGTCCAGACTCCCGGCGACCGGCACCACCGCCACCAGCAATTCACCTTTCTCGCTCGCGGCCAACAGCGTCTTGAACACTCGCGCCGGTTCCAGAGCCAGTTTCTCTGCGGCTTCCAGACCATAGGACGCGGCCTTGGGGTCATGTTCGTAACTGTGAATACGATGTTCGGCACGCACTTTTTTCAGCAGATCCAATGCGGGGGTCATGACCGCTCCTGACAGGGAAACAACAAAAAGAGTGGCGAGAATTCTAAGCGATCCCCAGGCAAAAGGCTGCGCAGACGGCCGATGTCGACGCCGCGCCACGCCGGAAAAATTCATTCATGGAACGAATAATCCCAATATGACCGACGGTTCACTTTCGACCTTTGACAGCGGCGTTTCTTGTCTATATTTTTTCGAAACTGAAAGCAGAAACGCGTGTCTCAAGCAACACCCCGAGCGCAGGATGGGGATCCTGCACTCGGCGAAAAGGCGACGACGGGTTGTTTTCCGCCGCGCAGGACAACAAAAAGAACCGAGGTTTGAATGACGACTGCTTTACAACAACCTTCGCTCTCCAGCCAATGCCTGGCGGAGTTCCTGGGTACGGCCCTGTTGATTTTTTTCGGCACCGGTTGCGTTGCAGCGCTCAAGGTCGCGGGCGCCAGTTTCGGCTTGTGGGAAATCAGCATCATCTGGGGCGTCGGTGTCAGCATGGCGATTTATCTCAGCGCGGGCATTTCCGGCGCACATCTGAACCCCGCCGTTAGCATCGCCCTGTGCATTTTCACTGACTTCGAAAAACGCAAACTGCCTTTCTATATCGTTTGCCAAGTGACCGGCGCGTTCTGCGGCGCACTGCTGGTCTACACGCTGTACAGCAATTTATTCTTCGATTTCGAACAGTCCCGCCACATGATCCGGGGCACCGTGGCCAGCCTCGAACTGGCGTCGGTGTTCTCCACCTACCCCCACCCGGCACTGTCCACCGGCCAAGCTTTCCTGGTCGAGATGATCATCACCGCCATCCTGATGGGCGTGATCATGTCCTTGACCGATGATAACAACGGCCTGCCGCGCGGCCCGCTGGCGCCGCTGCTGATCGGCTTGCTGATCGCCGTGATCGGCAGTTCGATGGGGCCACTGACAGGTTTCGCGATGAACCCGGCGCGGGATTTCGGTCCGAAATTGATGACTTTCTTCGCTGGCTGGGGTGAAATTTCACTCACCGGGGCGCGTGACATTCCATACTTCCTCGTACCGATTTTTGCGCCGATCCTTGGCGCATGCCTGGGTGCTGCTGCTTATCGCGGGCTCATCGCTCGCCACCTGCCCAGCGCCGTGGTTGCTGCAAAGGAGCCAGAGCCGGCCATTGATGGCAAGCCCAGAACGTCCTGAAACAGTCGGCGCGGGCGCCTGTCATTCGAGCCCCCGCCCTGGCCTCTTCCTTAATTACGTTACCTAAGTCCCAAGGCAATCGACATGACCGACATTGAGAATAAGAACTACATCATTGCCCTCGACCAGGGCACGACCAGCTCACGTGCCATTATTTTCGACCGTGACGCCAACGTGGTCTGCACGGCCCAACGAGAATTCGTCCAGCATTACCCACAGCCAGGCTGGGTCGAACACGATCCGATGGAGATCTTCGCCACCCAGAGCGCGGTCATGGTCGAAGCGCTTGCCCAGGCCGGGCTGCATCACGACCAGGTCGCCGCCATCGGCATCACCAACCAGCGCGAAACCACGGTGGTCTGGGACAAGTCGACCGGCAGGCCGATCTACAACGCCATTGTCTGGCAATGTCGGCGCAGCACTGAAATCTGCCAGCAGCTCAAGCGTGACGGCCATGAGCAATACATCAGCGAAGCCACCGGCCTGGTCACCGATCCGTATTTCTCCGGCACCAAGCTCAAGTGGATCCTGGATAACGTCGAAGGCAGCCGCGAGCGCGCACGCAACGGCGAGTTGCTGTTCGGCACCGTGGACAGCTGGCTGATCTGGAAATTTACCGGCGGCAAGGTCCATGTCACCGACTACACCAACGCCTCGCGCACCATGCTTTTCAACATCCATACGCTGGAGTGGGACGCGAAGATGCTCGACATCCTCAACATCCCTCGGGAAATGCTGCCGGAGGTCAAATCGTCCTCGCAAATCTACGGCCGCACCAAGAGCGGCATCGCCATCGGCGGTATCGCCGGTGACCAGCAGGCCGCCCTGTTCGGCCAGATGTGCGTGGAACCGGGCCAGGCGAAAAACACCTACGGCACCGGCTGTTTCCTGCTGATGAATACCGGTGACAAAGCGGTCAAATCCAATCACGGCATGCTCACCACCATCGCCTGCGGCCCTCGCGGTGAAGTGGCCTATGCCCTGGAAGGCGCAGTGTTCAATGGCGGGTCTACCGTCCAATGGCTGCGCGATGAACTGAAGATCATCAACGATGCGCTCGACACCGAGTACTTCGCCAACAAGGTCAAGGACAGCAATGGGGTGTATCTGGTCCCGGCGTTCACTGGCCTGGGCGCGCCGTACTGGGACCCTTATGCCCGTGGCGCGCTGTTCGGCCTGACCCGTGGCGTGCGGGTCGACCATATTATCCGGGCCACGCTCGAATCCATCGCCTACCAGACCCGCGATCTGCTCGACGCCATGCAGCAAGACTCCGGCGAGCGCCTCAAGTCCTTGCGCGTGGACGGCGGCGCGGTGGCCAACAACTTCCTCATGCAATTTCAGGCGGATATCCTTGGCACCCAGGTCGAACGCCCAAAAATGCGCGAAACCACCGCCCTCGGTGCAGCGTACCTGGCCGGCTTGGCGTGCGGTTTCTGGAGCAGCCTGGAAGAACTGCGCGGCAAAGCGGTAATCGAGCGTGAGTTCGAACCGCAACTGGACGAGCAAGCCAAGGAAAAACTCTACGCTGGCTGGAAAAAAGCCGTCAGCCGCACCCGCGATTGGGAGCCCCACGAAGACGCCGAATAAGGCCCGTTAAAGTTCTGAAACTGGTCGGGAGGGGATTCCTGCGGCATCATGGGCAAATTTTGAATGGCAGCCCAAAGGAAGCCCCATGAATCTGCCTCCCCGCCAGCAACAAATCCTCGAACTGGTCCGCGAACGCGGCTATGTCAGCATCGAGGAAATGGCGCAATTATTCGTCGTCACCCCACAGACCATCCGCCGCGACATCAATCAATTGGCGGAAGCGAATCTGTTGCGCCGCTATCACGGCGGCGCGGCTTACGATTCAAGCGTGGAAAACACCGCCTACGCCATGCGCGCGGACCAGATGCGCGATGAGAAGCAACGCATCGCCGAAGCCATCGCCGCCCAGATTCCCGATCACGCGTCGCTGTTCATCAACATCGGCACCACCACCGAATCCATCGCCCGGGCGCTGCTCAATCACAACCACCTCAAAGTCATCACCAACAACCTGCACGTGGCGTCGATCCTCAGCGCCAAGGATGATTTCGAAGTCCTGATCGCCGGCGGCAATGTGCGACGCGACGGCGGCGTGGTTGGCCAGGCCAGTGTCGACTTCATCAGCCAGTTCAAGGTCGACTTCGCCCTGGTGGGCATCAGCGGCATCGATGAGGACGGAAGCCTGCTGGACTTCGATTACCAGGAAGTGCGGGTGTCCCAAGCCATCATCGCCAACGCTCGGCAGGTGCTGTTGGCAGCAGATTCCAGCAAATTCGGGCGCAACGCCATGGTCCGCCTGGGCCCGATCAGCCTGATCGATTGCCTGGTAACCGACCAGCAGCCCGTGCCAGCCCTGGCGCATCTGCTGACCCAGCACAAGATTCGATTGGAAGTGGTCTAGCTCCGCGCCCCATGCCCAGAACCCTGGTGGCGAGGAAGTTTATCTCCTCGCCACAGAAGCATTCCGCAATTCTCTTTTTGTTCGAAAATTTTCCTTTCGGCGGCATTCGATCAGTATTTTCAATCGAATCCAACTGGCCGTCGCCGTTTTTATGGGCTAGTATTTTTCGCAAATGAACATTAATGTTCGAATTCAAATATTTCGAAAAGAGCCCGAGGCCAGCCGATGCCCACTACCACCTTGCCTACGCCCCCTCTCGCAGAGATCTATGACATCGCCGTTATAGGCGGCGGCATCAATGGCGTGGGGATCGCTGCGGACGCGGCCGGTCGCGGCCTTTCGGTGTTCCTTTGCGAAAAGGACGACCTCGCCAGCCATACTTCTTCCGCCAGCAGCAAGCTGATACATGGCGGCCTGCGCTATCTCGAACATTATGAATTCCGCCTGGTGCGCGAAGCGCTGGCCGAGCGCGAAGTCCTCCTGGCCAAAGCCCCACACATCGTCAAGCAGATGCGCTTCGTGCTGCCCCATCGGCCGCACCTTCGCCCCGCCTGGATGATCCGCGCCGGCCTGTTCCTTTACGATCATCTGGGCAAGCGTGAGCAGCTCGCCGGCTCCAGGAGTTTGAAATTTGGCGCTGACAGCGTACTGAAAAGCGAAATCACCAAGGGCTTCGAATACTCGGACTGCTGGGTTGACGACGCCCGGCTGGTGGTACTCAACGCCATGGCGGCGCGGGAAAAAGGCGCCCACGTCCATACCCGCACCCGCTGCGTCAGCGCCCGTCGCAGCAAGGGCCTGTGGCAGTTGCATCTGGAGCGTGCCGACGGCAGCCTGTTTTCGATCCAGGCCAAGGCCCTGGTCAACGCCGCCGGCCCGTGGGTGGCCAAGTTCATTCGTGACGACCTGAAGATGGAATCGCCTTACGGTATCCGCCTGATTCAGGGCAGCCACTTGATCGTTCCGAAACTCTACGAAGGCGAGCATGCGCATATTCTCCAGAACGAGGACCAGCGCATTGTCTTCACCATCCCCTACCTGAACCAGTTCACCCTGATCGGCACGACAGATCGCGAATACACCGGCGATCCGGCGAAGGTCGCGATTACCGAAGGCGAAACCGATTACCTACTGAAAGTGGTCAACGCCCACTTCAAGAAACAGGTCAGCCGCGACGACATCCTGCACAGTTATTCCGGCGTCCGGCCGTTGTGCAACGACGAGTCCGACAACCCTTCCGCCGTAACCCGGGATTACACCCTGGCGCTTTCCGCCGCAGGTCAAGAGGCGCCACTGCTTTCGGTATTCGGTGGCAAGCTGACCACTTACCGCAAGCTGGCCGAATCGGCGATGGCGCAACTGGCGCCATACTTTACGCAGATGCGTCCAAGCTGGACCGCCCTGGCAACCTTGCCGGGGGGCGAAAACATGACGACCCCGCAGGCGCTGTGCTCGGCGATTCGCGACAAGTTCGACTGGCTGCCGACCGACATCGCCCGCCGCTGGGCCACCACGTATGGCAGCCGCACCTGGCGCATGCTCGAAGGCGTACACAACCTCGTCGACCTGGGCGAGCACATCGGCGCAGGCCTCTACACCCGAGAAGTCGATTACCTGTGCAGCGACGAGTGGGCCATCGATGCCCAGGACATCCTCTGGCGCCGCAGCAAGCTGGGCTTGTTTACCACCGCCGCAGAGCAGGACAAGCTCCAGCAGTATCTGCAAAAGGTCGAGCACAATCGGCGCAAGATTGAAGCGGCGTGACAGTACCCGCAAGACCAAAAGCCCCTGAATCTACGATCCAGGGGCTTTTTGCATTTTGGAACACACCGCCTATCCCACGGATTAGTGGGGCTCAAGCCATTCGGTTTTCCGAACACAACCCAGCGGTCAGTTCGGCAAACCGGATAAACAAAAGACCAAAAAGCTGAAACAAAACATTAATTTCCTTTAAAAACAACATGATAGTGATAGGCCACTGGCCTGGCACGAGTCATGCTCTACACTCGTGGAGACGAACGCCTGTTACGCCAACACAACAGGAGCTTTCAGGCATTCGAAGCACTCAGGGCCGGTGAACCGGCCGAATACAAAAAAAACAATGTCGAGGAAACATCGATGCGCATCGTTCCCCATCTCCTGGGCGCAGCCGTTGCTGCCGCTCTGATCAGCACTCCGGTTTTCGCAGCCGAACTGACCGGCACGCTGAAAAAGATCAAAGAGTCCGGCGTCATCACGCTCGGCCACCGCGACGCCTCCATTCCGTTTTCCTATATCGCGGACGCTTCCGGCAAGCCCGTCGGCTACTCCCATGACATCCAGCTGCAAGTCGTCGAAGCCCTGAAAAAAGAGCTGGACGTGCCGAACCTGCAGGTCAAGTACAACCTGGTCACCTCGCAGACCCGCATCCCACTGGTGCAGAACGGCACCGTGGACCTGGAGTGCGGCTCCACCACCAACAACGTCGAGCGTCAGCAACAAGTCGCCTTCTCGGTTGGCATCTTCGAGATCGGCACCCGGCTGCTCTCCAAGAAAGATTCCAAATACAAGGATTTCGACGATCTCAAGGGCAAGAACGTCGTGACCACCGCCGGCACCACGTCCGAGCGCATCCTCAAGGCGATGAATGCCGACAAGCAAATGGGCATGAACGTCATCTCCGCCAAGGACCACGGCGAATCCTTCCAGATGCTGGAATCGGGCCGTGCCGTTGCGTTCATGATGGATGACGCCCTGCTGGCCGGCGAAGCCGCCAAGGCCAAGAGGGCGACCGACTGGGAAGTAACCGGTACTCCCCAATCCTACGAAATCTATGGCTGCATGATGCGTAAGGGCGACGAGCCGTTCAAAAAGGTTGTCGATGACGCCATTGTCGCCAGCTACAAGTCTGGCGAGATCAACAAGATCTACGACAAATGGTTCACCCAACCTATCCCGCCTAAAAATCTGAACCTGAACTTCCCGATGAGCGACGAGCTCAAGGCTTTGATCGCCAACCCGACCGATAAAGCGGCTGACGATAAGAAATCCTGATTTCTGACTAACCTTACCTCCTGGAAGGGCGCGGCCCTTTCCAGGAGTGTGTCATTCCCTGCTGGAACCAAAGGAAACACTCGCAACGGTAAGTCGAGCCGTGAGTGTGTGCCCGATCCTCAAGATTGGGCGGGAAAGGATTTCCCCCTGCAGATACTTGTACATCGAACGATCTGAGGGGAGACCCTAATGAATTACAACTGGGACTGGGGCGTGTTCTTCAAGTCCACCGGCGTGGGCAGCGAGATTTATCTCGACTGGTACGTGGCCGGCCTGGGCTGGACCATCGCCATCGCCGTCGTCGCCTGGATCATTGCCCTGCTGCTGGGCTCGATCCTGGGTGTGATGCGTACCGTGCCGAACCGGCTGGTATCGGGCATCGCGACTTGCTACGTGGAACTCTTTCGTAACGTGCCGCTGCTGGTTCAACTGTTCATCTGGTACTTCCTGGTGCCGGACCTGCTGCCCGCCGACATGCAGGAGTGGTACAAGCAGGACCTGAACCCGACCACCTCGGCCTACCTGAGCGTCGTCGTGTGCCTGGGCCTGTTCACCGCCGCGCGGGTCTGCGAACAGGTGCGCACCGGCATCCAGGCGCTGCCGCGCGGCCAGGAATCCGCTGCCCGGGCCATGGGCTTCAAACTGCCGCAGATCTATTGGAACGTGCTGCTGCCCCAGGCCTACCGGATCATCATTCCGCCGCTCACCTCGGAATTCCTCAACGTCTTCAAGAACTCCTCCGTGGCGTCGCTGATCGGCCTGATGGAGCTGCTCGCGCAGACCAAGCAGACCGCCGAATTCTCGGCCAACCTGTTCGAAGCCTTTACCCTGGCGACGCTGATCTACTTCACGTTGAACATGAGCCTGATGCTGCTCATGCGCATGGTCGAGAAGAAAGTCGCGGTGCCCGGCCTGATCTCCGTGGGGGGTAAATAATGGAATTCGACTTCACAGGCATCATCCCGGCCATTCCCGGCTTGTGGAACGGCATGGTGATGACTCTCAAACTGATGGCCCTGGGTGTCGTCGGTGGGATTATTTTGGGGACGATCCTGGCGCTGATGCGCCTGTCCCACAACAAGCTGATCTCCAACATCGCTGGCGCCTACGTCAACTATTTCCGCTCGATCCCGCTGCTGCTGGTCATCACCTGGTTCTACCTGGCGGTCCCGTTCGTGCTGCGCTGGATCACTGGCGAAGACACGCCGATCGGCGCGTTCGGCTCCTGCGTCGTGGCGTTCATGATGTTCGAGGCGGCGTACTTCTGCGAAATCGTCCGGGCCGGCGTGCAGTCGATCCCCAAGGGCCAGATGGGCGCGGCACAGGCACTGGGCATGAATTATGGCCAGGTCATGCGCCTGATCATCCTGCCCCAGGCGTTCCGCAAGATGACCCCGCTGTTGCTGCAACAGAGCATCATCCTGTTTCAGGACACCTCGCTGGTCTACACGGTCGGTCTGGTGGACTTCCTCAATGCTTCGCGAGCCAATGGCGACATCATCGGCCGCTCCAATGAGTTCCTGATCATCGCAGGTCTCGTGTACTTCACAATCAGCTTTGCCGCCTCGCTGCTGGTCAAGCGTCTGCAAAAAAGGTTCGCCGTATGATCTCTATCAAAAACATCAACAAGTGGTATGGGGACTTCCAGGTACTGACCAATTGCAGCACCGAGGTCAGCAAAGGCGAGGTTGTGGTGGTGTGCGGGCCGTCGGGTTCGGGCAAGTCCACGCTGATCAAGTGCGTGAACGCCCTTGAGCCCTTCCAGAAAGGCGACATCGTGGTCGATGGCACGTCCATCGCCGACCCGAAGACCAACCTGCCGAAACTGCGTTCGCGGGTGGGCATGGTGTTCCAGCACTTCGAACTGTTCCCGCACCTGACCATCACCGAGAACCTGACCATCGCGCAGATCAAGGTGCTGGGCCGCAGCAAGGAAGAAGCCACCAAGAAAGGCCTGCAGCTGCTAGAGCGCGTCGGTCTGTCGGCCCACGCCCACAAGCACCCGGGCCAGCTCTCCGGCGGCCAGCAGCAGCGCGTGGCGATCGCCCGTGCGCTGGCGATGGACCCGGTGGTAATGCTGTTCGACGAACCGACCTCGGCGCTTGACCCGGAAATGGTCAACGAAGTGCTCGATGTGATGGTGCAACTGGCCCACGAAGGCATGACCATGATGTGCGTGACCCACGAAATGGGCTTCGCCCGCAAAGTGGCGAACCGGGTGATCTTCATGGATCAGGGCCAGATCATCGAAGACTGCCCGAAAGAAGAGTTCTTCGGCGACATCAGCGCCCGCTCCGAACGTGCACAGCATTTCCTTGAGAAGATTCTGCAGCACTAAGCATCGCCTTTTCTAGGCGCGCTTGTCCTTGTGGCGAGGGAGCTTGCTCCCGCTGGGTCGCGCAGCGGCCCTAAACCGGAAATGCAATGTCTCTGGCATACCGCATGAACCGTTTTGCGGCTGCTTTGCAGCCGAGCGGGAGCAAGCTCCCTCGCCACAGGACCGCGTTCGAAGGACGACCGCCGCCACACTGGTTGACCCAAGGCTTCTGTGATGAAATGCGACCCCACTCTTTATCGCGCCGCACCGCCATCACTCGCCGTGAAACCCCGCCTGATCCGCCATCTGTTCCTGCCGCCGCTGGTCATTGCGTTGATGATCGGCCTGGGTTACCTCGGCTTCTGGATCAGCGAGCACTATGGCATTCGCGGCCTTGCCGAGAATGGCGAGCGTCAGTTGGAGCTGCACGCCCGCGCGGTGGAAAGCGAAATCAGCAAATACACCTATTTGCCCAGCCTGCTGGAACTTGAATCCAGCGTCTCGAAATTGCTCGACGACCCGACGCCCGAGCATCGCAAGATCGTCAACGAATACCTTGAGGGCCTGAACCGGCGCAGTCGCAGCCGGGCCATCTACGTCATGGACACCACCGGCCGCGTCATGGCCACCAGCAACTGGCGCGACGTCGACAGCTACCTGGGGGAAGACTTGTCTTTCCGCGCCTATTTCCAGAACGCCGTGCGCGGCCAGCCGGGGCGCTTCTATGGCATCGGCAGCACCAGCGGCGAACCCGGTTATTACCTGGCCCATGGCCTGGAGCAACAAGGCAAGATCATCGGCGTGGCCGTGGTCAAGGTCCGCCTCGAAGCCATGGAGGAGCGCTGGCAGCGGGCCCGCCTGGAAGCCTTCGTCAGCGATGAGAACGGCATCATCATCCTCTCCAGCGATCCGGCGCGGCGGCTCAAATCGGTGCGTCCGCTGAGCGACGAAACCAAGGAGCGCCTGGCCCGCAGCCTGCAATATTACTGGTTCCCGCTCAACGAGCTGATCCCTCTGGCGCGGGAACGGCTGGCCGAGGGCATGGAGAAGCTGACTTTCCCCGCCAACACCGAAATCGCGGCTGACCAGCGCGCCACCAGCTACCTTTCCCAGACCCGGCCGCTGAGCGACACACCGTGGAATTTCACGTTACTGACCCCGCTCGAAGACCTGCGCCGCCAAGCGATCAACCAAGGCATTCTGGTGGCCGTGGCGTTTGCCCTGGTGGCTTTCCTGCTGATCGCCTGGAACGAACGTCGCAAAGTCATCGCCACCCGCCTCGCCGCTCGCGAAGCGTTGCAAGAGGCCAACAATCAGCTCGAACGTCGGATTACCGAACGCACCACCGACCTGCGGGCCAGCAACGAACGGCTCAAGGGCCAGATCCGCGAACGACGGCAGGCCGAAGAGACCTTGCGGCGCGCCCAGGACGAACTGGTGCAAGCCGGCAAGCTGGCGGCCATCGGCCAGATGTCCACCAGCATCGCCCATGAACTCAACCAGCCTTTGGCCGCCCTGCGCACCCTGTCGGGCAATACCGTGCGCTTTTTGGAAAGGGGCCAGCTGGATATCGCCAGCGCCAATCTCAGGACCATCAACGACCTGATCGATCGCATGGGTCGGATCACCGCCAGCCTGCGCGCCTTCGCCCGGCGCGGCGACGACAAGGGCCGGGCGAGCCTGGGCAAGGCTGTCGGGGCCGCGCTGCAATTGCTGGGCGCGCGCCTTGAAAAACTCGACATCCAGATCCACACGGCATTCGAAGACGTTCAGGTCCAGATCGACCAGACGCGCCTGGAACAGATCCTGGTGAACCTGATCGGCAATGCCCTTGACGCGATGCAGCTACAACCCGCGCCGAAGCTGTGGCTCGAAGGCCAAGGCAGCGATGGCAAATATCGTCTGCGGGTGCGGGATAATGGCCACGGCATCGACCCGGAGGCTCGCAAGCATCTGTTCGAACCGTTCTTCACCACCAAACCCGGCGAACAAGGCCTGGGCCTTGGCTTGACGCTTTCGGCAAGCCTGTGTGCCGCCGCCGGCGGACATTTGGGAGTCGAGCATCCGGAGGATGGTGGCACCACGTTTATCCTCAGTTTACCGTTGGTAAGCCTTTTACCTGCCGAGCCGCTATGAACAACGACCTGAGCGTATTGATCGTCGAAGACGACCCCCACGTCCTGCTGGGCTGCCAGCAGGCCTTGAGCCTGGAAGATATTCCCTGCATTGGCGTGGGCAGCGCCGAAGAGGCCCTTGAGCGGGTCGGCGATGATTTTGCCGGCATCGTCATCAGCGATATCCGCCTGCCGGGCATCGACGGCCTGGAACTGCTGACCCGTCTCAAGGCCCGGGACCGCAGCCTGCCGGTGGTGTTGATCACCGGCCACGGCGATATTTCCATGGCCGTAGGCGCGATGCAGAAAGGCGCCTACGATTTCATGGAAAAACCGTTCTCCCCCGAGCGCCTGGTGGACGTTGCACGCCGCGCCCTGGAACAGCGCAGCCTGGCCCGGGAAGTTTCTTCGCTGCGCAGGCAACTGGCCGAGCGTGATTCCCTGGAAGGCCGCATCATCGGCCGCTCGCCGGCCATGCAGCACCTGCGCGAGCTGATCGCCAACGTCGCCGACACCTCAGCCAACGTGTTGATCGAAGGCGAAACCGGCACCGGCAAGGAATTGGTCGCCCGTTGCCTGCATGATTTCAGCCGGCGTCACGACAAGCAGTTCGTCGCGCTGAACTGCGGTGGCCTGCCGGAGAACCTGTTTGAAAGCGAGATTTTCGGCCACGAGGCCAACGCTTTCACTGGCGCGGGTAAGCGCCGGATCGGCAAGATCGAGCATGCCGATGGCGGCACGCTGTTTCTCGATGAAGTAGAGAGCATGCCCCTGCCCTTGCAGATCAAGCTATTGCGCGTGTTGCAGGAACGCACCCTCGAACGCCTGGGGTCGAACCAGAGCGTGGCCGTGGATTGTCGGGTGATTGCCGCCACCAAGTCCGACCTGGACGAAATGGGTCGGACCGGGCAGTTCCGCAGCGACCTGTATTACCGCCTCAATGTGGTGACGCTGGAGCTGCCGCCCCTGCGGGAGCGGCGCGAAGACATCCTGCAACTGTTCGAACATTTTCTCCAGCAATCGTCCCTGCGCTTCGACCGTACCGTACCGGAGCTGGACAACCACACTCTGTCGAACCTGATGAGCCACGATTGGCCGGGCAACGTGCGCGAGCTGCGCAACGTCGCCGAACGTTACGCCCTGGGCTTGCCGGCGTTCAAGAAAGCCGGCACCAGCACCGGCAGCCAAGGCCTGGCCTTCGCCGAAGCGGTTGAAGCCTTCGAGCGCAACCTGCTGGTGGATGCGTTGCAACGCAGCGGCGGCAACCTGACCCAGGCCAGCCAGGAACTGGGTATGGCCAAGACCACGCTCTTCGACAAAGTCAAAAAATATGGCTTGAGCCACTGACCTGGGACATGAACCTGTGGATCTTATTTTCAAGGCCGCGCTCGGCGCAGCCGTTGTCGTCATCCTGGCGATGCTCGCCAAGACCAAGAACTATTACATCGCCGGGCTGGTGCCGCTGTTTCCGACCTTTGCGCTGATTGCCCACTACATCGTCGGCAAGGGCCGCTCGGTGGATGACCTGAAGACCACCATCGTGTTCGGCATGTGGTCGATCATTCCGTATTTCGTCTATCTCGCGACGCTGTACGTGATGGTCGACCGGATGCGCCTCGAAGCGTCATTGGCCGTGGCTGCCGTCGCCTGGTTGATGGCGGCGACGGTGCTGGTCAGTGTCTGGGTGAGGATCCACGGCTGATTCGCTGCACGGATCGATGGCTCAATAGCCGACAGTGAACCGCGTCCGCGAAAACTGCGGCGCCTGGACCTCATCGATCATCGCAATGGCGTAGTCGGCGAAGCCGATCCAACTGCGCCCGGCGTTATCGAACAGCAAGTGATCCTTGCCGACGCGGAACTGGCCGGTGCGTTCGGTTTCGACGAACTCCGCCGAGGGCGAAAGGAAGGTCCAATCGAGGTCCTGCTCCTTGCCCAACACGTCCAGGAACAACGCTCCGGCCGTGGCTTCGGCCAGGTATTCCTCCGGGAAGCCCTTGCTGTCGATCACGCGGCTGTTATCCGGCAACAACAACGAACCGGCACCGCCCACAACCAGCAGTCGCTTGACTCCGGCGGCCTTCACCGGTGCGACAACCTTGTCGGCCGGCACCGTGGCGAAATGCGCGGCACTGATGACCACGTCGTGGCCTGCTACCGCTGCGGTCAGTGCCTCGCTGTCCAGTACGTCCAACTGCTTGCTGACCACTCCCGCCCGTGTGCCGATTTTTCCGGTGTTGCGGGCGATGGCCGTCACGCTGTGACCACGGCGCAAGGCTTCTTCCAGCAGTTGGCTGCCGGCCCGGCCTGTAGCGCCGATGATTGCGATGGTGCTCATGGGATTCTCCTATGGTTATTCGTAGTGATTACTTCAACGCGTTCTAGAACCATGAACACGTTCGTGGCGAGGGAGCTTGCTTCCGCTGGGCTGCGCAGCAGACCCGGTATTTGCGACGGCTTCGCAGCCGAGCGGGAGCAAGCTCCCTCGCCCCAAAAGCGTCCAGATCAAAGTTCGGGTTTCACCACCTCATTTCGCCCTTCGCCACCTTGGCGCTCAGCTCCAGGGAACTGTCCTCCCCCAGCTGTGGATAGCGTAGTTTCATGGCGGCGATCAGTGCGGCGGAATTCTTGGCCTTGGCGGTTTCTTCGTCGAAGGCCTTGATGTAATCGGCGGTGAAGCGCACTGGCGCCAGGGAACGAGCGCTTTCGCCCAGGTAATGGCCGGGGATCACGGTGGTCGGTTGCAGCTTTTGGATGTTATCCAGCGTCGCCAGCCAATCCTGGTGGGATTGCGGCGTCTGGGTATCGGCCATCCAGACGTGAATGTTCTCCGCCACCACCACACCTCCCACCACCGCCTTGATCGACGGAATCCACACGAAACTGCGGTCCGGCTGAGGGCCGTCAAGGCCGACGACCTGCAAGCGCTTGCCTTCCAGCGTCAGGCTGTCGCCCTTGAGCACTTGGGGCACCAGCGTCTTGGACGGCGCGTCGGTCTTCAGGATCGGCCCCCAATATTTCAACTTGCCATCGGCAGTGGCCTTGATGTGCTCCACGGTTGGCGCGGATGCGAGGACTTTGGCTTCCGGGAAAGTGGCTACCAGGGTTTGCAGGCCAAAATAGTAGTCGGGGTCGCCGTGGCTGATGTAGATCGTGGTCAACCGCTTGCCACTGGCGCGGATTTTTTCCACGACCTGCTCGGCCTGGGTTTTGCCAAATTGGGCGTCCACCAGGATCGCCTCGTTTTCACCGCTGACCAATACCGAAGTCACCGGGAAAATCGCCGCCGCGCCGGGGTTGTAGACGTCGAGCGTCAAGTCGGCGGCCCAGGCCTGGGCCGTGATGGCCAGCGCTGCGGTCGCCAGCGACAAGCGTTTTAGAAGAGTGAAACCGGTCATGAGGTGCTCCGTTGTGCAATGGCCCGCAAGGGAATGAACGGAGCTTAGTTGCCAGACTCAGTACAAAAAATGCGATGCTGGGACATAGTTTGTTTCTAAAATCGGGCAGATCATGGATCGTCTACAAGCAATGCGGGTGTTCGTCACCGTGGTGGACCTGGGCAGCCAGTCGGCGGCGGCCGAGCACCTGGATTTGTCGCGGCCGGTGGTATCGCGCTATCTGGCGGAGCTGGAAGATTGGGTCGGTGCCCGGCTGATGCACCGCACCACGCGCAAGCTGAGCCTGACGGCCGCAGGCACGGAGACCCTGCCCCGCTGCCGGCAGATGCTGGAGCTGTGCGGCGACATGCAAGCGGCCGTCAGCACGCCCGAAGACGCGCCACGGGGCATGCTGCGCATCAGCGCCAGCCCCTCGTTCGGCCAGTCGCAATTGGCGAGTGCGATGGCCGAATACGTCCAGCGCTACCCGGGCGTGAGCGTTGACCTGCAAATGCTCGATCGCACCGTCAATCTGGTGGACGAACGCATCGACCTGGCGATCCGCATGAGCAACGATCTCGATCCGAACCTGATCGCCCGGCGTCTCACGGTCTGCCGTTCGGTCATCTGCGCCTCCCCCCGCTACCTGCGCGAACATTCGACACCGCAACGGGTGGAAGACCTGAGCCAGCACAACTGCCTGACCCATTCCTACGTAGGCAAAAGCCTCTGGCATTTCGAGCAGGACGGCGAACAGCTGTCGGTGCCGGTGCAGGGCAACATCAGCGCCAACGAAGCCAGCACCTTGCTCCAGGCAACGATAGCCGGCGCCGGTGTGGCGATGCTGCCCAGCTACCAGGTCGGCCCTCATATCCAGAACGGCGAACTGGTGCGCCTGCTGCCCCACGCCGAACCGCGCCGGATGAACATGTATGCGGTGTATGCCTCACGCAAGCACATGCCCTCGGCGTTGCGCAGCCTGCTGGATTTTCTGGTACTCAGGTTTCCCGAAACACCTGAATGGGATGTGGGGTTGTAGCTACCTCTGCGGGAACCTTTGTGGGAGCGAGCTTGCTCGCTCCCACAAGGGATCTCTGTACAGCCTTAAGCCTTGCGCCAGGATTTCACCATTAGCCCGCCCCAAGGCATACTTGCCACCCTCCGCATTCCAGAGCCCAAAGCCGCCCCATGCGTATCCACGTCAGTTTCATCGACCGCGTCGGCATCACCCAGGAAGTCCTGGCCTTGCTTGGTGGGCGCAATCTCAACCTGGATGCGGTGGAAATGGTCCCGCCCAACGTCTACATCGACGCCCCGACTCTCAGCCCACAGGTGCTGGATGAGTTGCGCGAGGCGCTGTTCAGCGTGCGCGGCGTGCAGGCGGTCACGGTGGTGGACATCCTGCCGGGCCAGCGCCGGCACTTGCAGCTCGATGCCTTGCTCGCCGCCATGACCGACCCGGTGCTGGCCCTGGACAGCGCCGGCAAGGTGTTGCTCGCCAACCCGGCGCTGATCGCCCTGTACGGTCGTGAACCGGCCGGGGAAAGCGTCGCGGAACTGTTCGATGACGCGGCGCTGCTGGACGCGCTGTTGGAAAACGGTTTTCGCTTGCCGCTGCGGGAAATCACCGTCAACGGCCAGACGCTGCTCCTCGACGCCACGCCCATCACCGATGCCGGGGCGCTGCTGACGCTTTATCAGCCCAACCGTATCGGTGAACGCCTGTCGGCGTTGCACCACGATCACGCCGAAGGCTTCGACGCGCTGCTGGGCGAATCCCCGGCGATACGCACCCTCAAGGCCCGCGCCCAACGGGTCGCGGCCCTGGATGCACCGCTGCTGATCCAAGGCGAGACGGGCACCGGCAAGGAACTGGTGGCCCGCGCCTGCCACGCCATCAGTGCCCGACACAGCGCACCGTTCCTGGCCCTCAACTGTGCGGCACTGCCAGAAAACCTGGCCGAAAGTGAACTGTTCGGCTACGCCCCAGGCGCCTTCACTGGCGCGCAACGGGGCGGCAAGCCCGGGCTGATGGAGCTGGCGAACCAGGGCACGGTATTCCTCGATGAAATCGGCGAAATGTCGCCGTACTTGCAAGCCAAGCTGCTGCGTTTCCTGAACGATGGCAGCTTCCGCCGGGTCGGCGGCGACCGGGAAATCAAGGTCAACGTGCGGATTCTCAGCGCGACCCACCGTAACCTGGAGAAAATGGTCAACGAAGGCTCGTTCCGCGAAGACTTGTTCTATCGCTTGAACGTGCTCAATGTCGAAGTCCCGCCGCTGCGTGAACGCGGCCAGGACATCCTGCTGCTCGCGCGGTATTTCATGCAGCAGGCCTGCGCGCAGATCCAGCGCCCGGTCTGCCGCCTGGCCCCTGGCACTTACCCGGCCTTGCTGGGCAACCGCTGGCCGGGCAACGTGCGGCAATTGCAGAACGTGATCTTCCGCGCCGCCGCCATCTGCGAAAGCAGCCTCGTGGATATCGGCGACCTGGACATCGCCGGCACCTCCGTGGCGCGTCAGGGCGACGTCGAAGTCGAAAGCCTGGAGCAGGCGGTGGAAAGCTTCGAGAAGCACCTGCTCGAAAGCCTCTACGCCAATTACCCTTCTACTCGCCAGCTCGCCAGCCGACTGCAGACCTCCCATACCGCAATTGCCCATCGGTTGCGCAAGTACGGTATTTCCGGGAAGCCGTAGCTTTACTCGGCTACCTGTGGGAGCGAGCCTGCTCGCGAAAGCGGTATATTAGCCAACATCATTATTGACTGAAAAACTGCTTTCGCGAGCAGGCTCGCTCCCACATTGGTCTGAGGCGTATTTGAAAGTTAGCCAAAAACGACCTCCACCTGTACTGAAAGCGCTACAGCGGAACGATATCGCTACACCCCGCGCTGACCTGCTCTGCGCAAGGCTTTGATCCCGCAACGATTTTTTCCAGGCGACTAGCTGTAGCGTTTTCGCTACAGGTTGTAATAGCGAGCGCGCTGGAAAACCATCCAATACATTGATAAACAAAGACTTTTAAACATTGGCCACGTTCTTGCTAAGGGTTTAACCATTCGGCCGGGCCAAGCCCCGCGCCTTTCTTCGCGTCCACCAGACGATCTGGCCCCAGGAGTTTCCATGAGCGAGTTGCGTTTCACTGAAGATCACGAATGGCTGCGCGCCGAAACCGACGGCAGCGTCACCGTAGGCATTACCGCTTTCGCGCAGAACGCGTTGGGCGACGTGGTTTTTGTGCAACTGCCTGAATTGCAGGCCTACGCCAAAGGCGACGAGGCCTCCACCGTTGAGTCCGTCAAGGCCGCCAGCGGCGTGTACATGCCACTGGACGGTGAAGTGCTGGAAGTGAATGAAGCACTCGGCGACAGCCCGGAGCTGGTCAACGAAGATCCGATGGGCGAAGGCTGGTTCTTCCGTTTTAAACCGACCGACGCCGATGCAGTGGCTAAGCTGTTGGATCAAGACGCCTACGACCGCCTGATCAAAGCCAACGCCGAAGCCTGAGGAGCGCACCATGACCGTTAATCTCGGCACCGCCAACGAATTCATCGCCCGCCACATCGGCCCGCGTGCAGGCGACGAGCAAGCCATGCTCGAACGCCTGGGCTACGACTCCCTGGAAGCCCTGAGCGCCAGCGTCATCCCGGAAAGCATCAAGGGCACCAGCGTCCTGGACATGGACGACGGCCAGAGCGAAGCCGATGCACTGGCCTCGATCAAGGCCATCGCCGGCAAGAATCAACTGTTCAAGACCTACATCGGCCAGGGCTACTACAACTGCCATACGCCGGCACCGATCCTGCGCAACCTGCTGGAAAATCCGGCCTGGTACACCGCCTACACCCCTTACCAGCCGGAAATCTCCCAGGGCCGTCTCGAAGCACTGCTGAACTTCCAGACCTTGATCAGCGACCTCACCGGCCTGCCGATCGCCAACGCCTCCCTGCTGGACGAAGCCACCGCCGCCGCCGAAGCCATGACCTTCTGCAAGCGCTTGAGCAAGAACAAGGGCAGCAATGCGTTCTTCGCCTCCGTGCACAGCCACCCGCAGACCCTCGACGTGCTGCGCACCCGTGCCGAGCCCCTGGGCATCGACGTGGTCGTGGGCGACGAGCGCGAACTGAGCGACGTCAGCAGCTTCTTCGGCGCACTCTTGCAGTACCCGGCCAGCAATGGCGACCTGTTCGACTACCGCGAGCTGACCGAACGCTTCCACGCCGCCAATGCCCTGGTGGCCGTGGCCGCCGACCTGCTGGCCCTGACCCTGCTGACCCCTCCGGGCGAGTTCGGTGCCGACGTTGCCATCGGCAGCGCCCAGCGCTTCGGCGTTCCCCTGGGTTTCGGCGGTCCGCACGCGGCCTTTTTCTCCACCAAGGATGCGTTCAAGCGCGACATGCCGGGCCGGCTGGTCGGCGTTTCCGTGGACCGTTTCGGCAAGCCGGCCCTGCGCCTGGCGATGCAGACCCGCGAGCAACACATCCGCCGCGAGAAAGCCACCAGCAACATCTGCACCGCCCAGGTTCTGCTCGCCAACATCGCCAGCATGTACGCTGTGTACCACGGTCCCAAGGGCCTGGTGCAAATTGCCAACCGCATCCATCACCTGACCGCGATCCTTGCCAAGGGTCTGGGCGCAATGGGTCTGAAGGTCGAGCAAGAAAGCTTCTTCGACACCCTGACGCTGCACACTGGCGCGCAAACCGCCGCGCTGCACGACAAGGCCCGCGCCCAGCGCATCAACCTGCGTGCAGTGGACGCCGAACGCCTGGGCCTGTCCCTGGACGAAACCACCAACCAGGCTGACATCGAAGCACTGTGGAGCCTGTTGGCCGACGGCAAGCCTCTGCCGGACTTCACCGCACTGGCTACCAGCATGCAAAGCCGCATCCCGGCCGAGCTGGTGCGCCAATCGGCGATCCTCAGCCACCCGGTGTTCAACCGCTACCACTCCGAAACCGAGCTGATGCGCTACCTGCGCAAGCTCGCCGACAAGGACCTGGCGCTGGATCGCACCATGATCCCGCTGGGTTCCTGCACCATGAAACTCAACGCCGCCAGCGAAATGATCCCGGTGACCTGGGCAGAGTTCGGCGCCCTGCATCCGTTCGCCCCGGCCGAGCAAAGCGCCGGCTATCAGCAACTGACCGACGAGCTCGAAGCCATGCTCTGCGCCGCCACCGGCTATGACGCGGTGTCGCTGCAACCCAACGCCGGTTCCCAGGGCGAATACGCCGGCCTGCTGGCGATCCGCGCCTATCACCAGAGCCGTGGCGAAGACCGTCGCGACATCTGCCTGATCCCGTCTTCGGCCCACGGCACCAACCCGGCCACCGCCAACATGGCCGGCATGCGCGTGGTCGTGACCGCCTGCGATGCCCGTGGCAACGTCGACATCGAAGACCTGCGGGCCAAGGCCATCGAGCACCGCGAGCACCTCGCCGCGCTGATGATCACCTACCCGTCCACCCACGGCGTGTTCGAGGAAGGCATCCGCGAGATTTGCGGCATCATTCATGACAACGGCGGCCAGGTGTACATCGACGGCGCCAACATGAACGCGATGGTCGGCCTCTGCGCCCCGGGCAAATTCGGCGGCGACGTCTCGCACCTGAACCTGCACAAGACCTTCTGCATTCCCCACGGCGGTGGCGGCCCGGGCGTCGGCCCGATTGGCGTCAAGTCGCACCTGGCGCCGTTCCTGCCGGGCCACGCCAACATGGAACGCAAGGAAGGCGCGGTGTGCGCGGCGCCGTTCGGCAGTGCGAGCATCCTGCCGATCACCTGGATGTACATCCGCATGATGGGCGGCGCGGGCCTCAAGCGCGCTTCGCAGCTGGCGATTCTCAACGCCAACTACATCGCCCGTCGCCTGGAAGAGCATTATCCGGTGCTCTACTCCGGCAGCAACGGCCTGGTGGCCCACGAATGCATCCTCGACCTGCGCCCGCTCAAGGACAGCAGCGGCATCAGTGTCGATGACGTGGCCAAGCGCCTGATCGACTTCGGTTTCCACGCCCCGACCATGTCGTTCCCGGTGGCCGGCACGTTGATGATCGAGCCGACCGAAAGCGAATCCAAGGAAGAGCTGGACCGCTTCTGCGACGCCATGATCTGCATCCGCGAAGAAATCCGCGCGGTGGAAAACGGCAGCCTCGACAAAGACGACAACCCGCTGAAGAACGCCCCGCACACCGCGGCGGAACTCGTCGGCGACTGGACTCACCCCTACAGCCGCGAGCAGGCGGTGTACCCGGTGGCGTCGTTGATCGAAGGCAAATACTGGCCGCCAGTCGGTCGGGTCGACAACGTGTTCGGCGACCGCAACCTGGTCTGCGCCTGCCCGTCGATCGAAAGCTACGCTTGACCATGAGGGGGGGCGATCCATCCGCCCTCCGACTTCCCTTGTGGGAGCGAGCTTGCTCGCGATAGCGTACTGTCAGTCGTCACTTGAGTGACTGTCACACCGCTATCGCGAGCAAGCTCGCTCCCACTAGGGCCTGAGTCACATCTTCAAAGTCGATCCCATAAAAAGAAACCGGAGAAACACCATGTCGTTAAGCGTGTTCGACCTGTTCAAGATCGGCATCGGTCCTTCCAGCTCCCACACGGTCGGTCCGATGCGTGCCGCGGCACGTTTCGTCGAAGGGTTGCGTCGTGATGAGTTGCTCAATACCACTGCCAGCGTCAAAGTCGAGCTGTACGGCTCGCTCGGTGCCACCGGCAAGGGCCACGGCAGTGACAAGGCCGTGCTGCTGGGCCTGGAAGGCGAGCATCCGGACACCGTGGACACCGAAACAGTGACCGCCCGGCTCCAGGAGATCCGCAGCAGCGGTCGCCTGAACCTGCTCGGCGAACACCCCATCGAATTCAATGAAAAACTGCACCTGGCGATGATCCGCAAACCGTTGGCCTACCACCCCAACGGCATGATCTTCCGCGCCTTCGACGCCGCCGGCCTGCAAGTGCGCAGCCGCGAGTACTACTCGGTAGGCGGCGGCTTCGTCGTGGATGAAGACGCCGCCGGCGCCGACCGTATCGTCGAAGATGCCACGCCCCTGACCTTCCCGTTCAAGAGCGCAAAAGATCTGCTGGCCCACTGCACCACCTACGGTCTGTCCATCAGCCAGGTCATGCTGACCAACGAAAGCGCCTGGCGCCCCGAAGCCGAGACCCGCGCCGGCCTGCTGAAGATCTGGCAGGTCATGCAGGATTGCGTGGCGGCGGGCTGTCGCAACGAGGGGATCTTGCCGGGCGGCCTCAAGGTCAAGCGCCGGGCTGCGGCGTTGCATCGCCAGTTGTGCAAGAACCCTGAAGCGGCCTTGCGCGATCCGCTGTCCGTGCTGGACTGGGTCAACCTGTATGCCTTGGCCGTCAACGAAGAAAACGCCTTCGGCGGCCGTGTCATCACCGCGCCCACCAACGGTGCGGCGGGCATCATTCCGGCCGTGCTCCACTACTACATGCGCTTCATTCCCGGGGCCAACGAAGATGGCGTGGTGCGATTCCTGCTGACCGCCGCCGCCATCGGCATCCTCTACAAGGAAAACGCCTCCATCTCCGGTGCTGAAGTCGGCTGCCAGGGTGAAGTTGGCGTGGCCTGCTCCATGGCCGCCGGTGCGCTTTGCGAAGTGCTGGGCGGTACCGTGCAACAAGTGGAAAACGCCGCCGAAATCGGCATGGAACACAACCTCGGGCTCACCTGCGACCCCATCGGTGGCCTCGTCCAGGTGCCCTGCATCGAACGCAATGCCATGGGCTCGGTAAAGGCCATCAATGCGGTGCGCATGGCCATGCGCGGCGATGGTCATCACTTCGTCTCCCTCGACAAAGTCATCCGCACCATGCGCCAGACCGGCGCCGACATGAAAAGCAAATACAAGGAGACCGCCCGCGGCGGTCTGGCGGTCAACATCATCGAATGCTGATGCGTGCCCCTTTCATTTTCCAGGAGCTGATATGTCCACCGAACAACTGTTGAAAACCCCGCTGCACGCGCTGCACCTCGAACTCGGCGCCCGCATGGTGCCATTCGCCGGCTACGACATGCCGGTGCAATACCCCTTGGGCGTGATGAAAGAACACCAGCACACCCGGGATCAGGCCGGGCTGTTCGATGTGTCCCACATGGGCCAGATCCGCCTGACCGGCGCGGGTGCGGCCAAGGCACTGGAGACGCTGGTGCCGGTGGACATCATCGACTTGCCCGTGGGCATGCAGCGCTACGCCATGTTCACCAACGACAACGGCGGCATCCTCGACGATTTGATGGTCGCCAACCTGGGCAATGATGAGCTGTTTTTGGTGGTCAACGCGGCGTGCAAGGATCAGGACCTGGCCCACCTGCAAGCGAACATCGGCGGTCAGTGCAGCATCGAGCCGCTGTTCGAAGCCCGCGCCCTGCTCGCGCTGCAAGGCCCAGCGGCCGTGACCGTGCTCGCGCGTCTGGCGCCGGAAGTGGCGAAGATGACCTTCATGCAATTCCAGCGCGTCACTCTGCTGGGCGTGGATTGCTTTGTCAGCCGTTCGGGCTACACCGGTGAAGACGGTTTCGAGATTTCCGTGCCAGCCGCCGATGCGGAGAAACTCGCCCGCGCCCTGCTGGCCGAACCGGAAGTCGCCGCCATCGGCCTTGGCGCCCGTGATTCCCTGCGCCTGGAAGCGGGCCTGTGCCTCTACGGCCACGATATGAACACCGAGACCACACCCATTGAAGCCAGCCTGCTGTGGGCGATTTCCAAGGTCCGCCGCGCCGATGGCGCACGCGCCGGGGGCTTCCCCGGAGCGGAAACTGTTTTTGCCCAACAACAGCAAGGCGTGAAGCGCAAACGTGTCGGCCTGCTGCCCCAAGAACGCACACCGGTGCGTGAAGGCGCGGAGATCGTCAACGAAGCCGGCGAGATCATCGGCACGGTTTGCAGCGGCGGGTTCGGGCCGACCTTGGGCGGTCCGTTGGCGATGGGTTACCTGGACAGCGCCTACGTCGCCTTGGACACGCCGGTCTGGGCCATTGTGCGTGGGAAAAAAGTGCCTTTGCTTGTAAGCAAAATGCCATTCGTTCCGCAGCGCTACTACCGTGGTTGATTGGTTGTTTCTATAAGTAACGCGGTTTCGTTATACGTGCACTAATGTGTAACGCAACCGCCATAAAAAGGTGCATGTAGTGATATTCAACCGGGCTTATAACGCTACGGAACTATCGGACTAGCCTTTTGAATAAGCCCCCTCCCTCAAAACATCTAAAACGCCAGCAAGCTGAGCAAATCCGGGGCCTTCAGGGGGGTTGTTTTTTCCTTGGAAGTTGGCGTAGAGTTTCGTCACTGTGTTTGCATGGGTCGCTTGGATCGTGACCTGGGCAGTAGCCTAAGAAGTTAGCTACAACCCGTTCGACGTCATCTTACTTTCCTGCAACCCAGCCCCAGTACTCTTTCGTCTGGAAAGAGGCTGTCATTAATTTAGCGTCAAGGAAATAAGAAAATGGCTGATCGTCAGAGCGGTACCGTCAAGTGGTTCAACGACGAAAAAGGTTTTGGTTTCATCACCCCTGAAAGCGGTCCGGATCTGTTCGTACACTTCCGCGCCATCCAGGGCAACGGCTTCAAGAGCCTGAAAGAAGGCCAGAAAGTCACTTTCGTTGCCGTGCAAGGCCAGAAAGGCATGCAGGCTGACGAGGTTCAAGCCGAAGCCTAAGGCTTTCGCAAACTAAAAAGCCCCTGATTGATCTCAGGGGCTTTTTTATGCGCGTAAATCCGTAAAATGGCTTCTTTTTGGTTCGAGGCCGTCATGTCCAAACACCTGCTCACCCCACAGGGTGACTTCCCTCCCGCCGGCCTGGGCCGTCGCCTGGCCGCGATGTTCTATGATTTTTTGCTGTGCACGGCGCTGCTGATCGTCACCGGTGGCGTGTACAAGATGATCCAGATGATGATCATCGGCGAAGAAAAGATGCGTGCCCTTACCGACGCCGGCGCGCTGGATGGCGATCCGCTGCTGTCCACGGTGTTGCTGTTCGTGCTGTTCGGCTTCTTCGCCAAGTTCTGGACCCACAACGGCCAGACCCTGGGCATGCAGGTCTGGTGCATTCGCGTACAGAACGCCGATGGCACGGCCATTAGCTTGTGGCAGGCGTTGTTGCGATTCGTGGTGTCGATTGCGTCATTGCTGCTGGTGGGCGCCGGATTCATCTGGGCGCTGTTCGACAAGCGTCAGCGCAGCTGGCATGACATCTATTCGGATACCCAGTTGGTGCGGATTCCCAAGAAGACCAAATAAAGGTCATCGAACAAGACAGACTGAAATGCACTTGTGGCGAGGGGATTTATCCCCGCTGGGGCGCGAAGCGGCCCCATTTGGTCATCCCGACACTCCGTGGTGTCAGGTTTTAGGGCTGCTGCGCAGCCCAGCGGGGATAAATCCCCTCGCCACAGAAAGCCCCCCAGGCCTGAAGATTTCTTCAGCGTCAGGCATTACCCGCCAACTTCATTCGCGCCGCCTGGGTGAAGTCCAGCATGCGCTTGAGCGGGCGAATCGCCTGGGGGATCAATGCCGGGTCGACGAATATTTCATTGCTGCCTTCCTTGAGCGCCTGAAGCGTGCGCTCCAGCGTGTTCATCGCCATCCATGGGCAGTGCGCGCAGCTGCGGCATGCCGCGCCGTTGCCGGCGGTAGGGGCCTCGATGAAGACCTTGTCCGGGCACAGCTGCTGCATTTTGTAGAAAATGCCGCGGTCGGTGGCGACGATCAGCGTCTTGTTCGGCAAGCTCTGGGCGGCGGCAATCAACTGGCTGGTGGAACCCACGGCATCCGCCAGTTCGATCACCGACGTCGGTGACTCCGGGTGCACCAGGATGGCGGCGTCCGGGTACAGCGCCTTCATATCTTCCAACTGCTTGGACTTGAACTCTTCGTGGACGATGCAGGCGCCGTCCCAGAGCAACATGTCGGCGCCGGTCTTGCGCTGGATGTAAGTGCCCAAGTGCTTGTCCGGACCCCAGATGATCGTCTCGCCGTTGTCCATCAGGCTCTCGACGATTTCCAGGGCACAGCTGGACGTCACCACCCAGTCCGCACGGGCCTTCACGGCCGCCGAAGTGTTGGCATACACCACCACGGTGCGCTCCGGATGCTGGTCGCAGAACGCCGAGAATTCATCCACCGGGCAACCCAGATCGAGGGAGCAAGTGGCTTCCAGAGTCGGCATCAGCACGCGTTTTTCGGGGTTGAGGATCTTGGCGGTCTCGCCCATGAACTTGACCCCGGCCACCACCACGGTCTTGGCCGGATGGGCGTTGCCAAAGCGGGCCATTTCCAGGGAGTCGGAGACACAGCCCCCAGTCTCCTCGGCCAGGGCCTGAATGACCGGGTCACAGTAGAAATGCGCAACCAGCACCGCGTCCTGAGCCTTGAGCTCGGCGGCAATGGCGGCGCGGTACCAGGCCTCTTGCTCGGCGGACAGCGGCTTGGGCTGCTTGGCATCGAGGTGAGCCTGGACCAGAAGGCGTTCGGAAATCTGCGTCATATTCGCAAGACCTATAGGCGCGTTTAGCGCGAAAGTCGAGTATACACCCGGCTCCGGACCACTCGAGTACCGCCGGGAAAGTGAGTGTCATCGGGCACGGGACAGCGTGAAGCCGGCAAGGCTACAGAATATCCCGCCGTTGCAAAAGATCATTCTGACCTGTGCCCCGGCAGACGACTTTGCGCCTGCGCCTGTGGTTCTGAGCGTGACGTATTTAATTATTCAATTCCCCCAGCCAGTTTTCAGTTTGCCGAGCCCAACGCGGCCGGGCCTAAATGGCGCTTTCTTCCCCGCCAAGGCCTTGCCATGGAAAACGTTCAAGCCTCAAATACCCGCGTATTCTGGCTGATGACCAGCATCGTATGCGTGGCGCTGAATCTGCGCCCTTCAATGGCGGCGGTCGGGCCTTTGCTATCCGCCATTCGGGGCGAAGTGCCCCTGACGTTCAGCATGGCATCGTTGCTGACGATGTTGCCGGTCATGGCCATGGGCTTGGCAATGTTCCTGGGCCTGCGAGTCGCCCTGCGCATTGGCGAACACCGCACCATTGTCCTGTCGCTGGTAGTCATCGGCCTTGCCACGGTCTCGCGCCTGTACCTGGATAGCGCCGAAGCGTTGATCATCAGCGCCGTTTTGGCCGGCATCGGCATCGCCCTGATCCAGGCGGTGCTGCCAGTCCTGATCAAGTCGCGGCTTGGCGATAACGTCTCGTTGTTCATGGGGCTGTACGTCACGTCGATCATGGGTGGCGCGGCCATCGCGGCGTCATTTTCCCCGTTCGTCCTGGCGCAGACGGGCAGCTGGCGCATCGGCCTGGCGATCTGGGCATTGCTGGTGCTGGTCGCGCTGGGCTGCTGGCACGCTCAACGCTCGGTCGTCATGCCATTACCCAGAGCACCGGGACGACAACAGGGCTCGTTCTTTGCCAACCGCCGGGCTTGGCTGCTGGCCCTGTTCTTCGGCCTGGGCACCGCGTCCTATACGTGCGTACTGGCCTGGCTGGCGCCGTATTACCTGGAAAAAGGCTGGAGCGAACAGCAGGCCGGCCTGGTCTTGGGGTTCCTCACAGCGATGGAAGTGTTGTCCGGCCTGGTCACCCCGGCAATCGCCAACCGCAGCCAAGACAAACGCCCGATACTGACGGTACTGCTGACATTGATCATGGCTGGCTTCTGCGGCTTGATCCTCAGCCCGGATCGCTTCAGCCTGCTATGGCCATGCTTGCTGGGGCTCGGTATCGGCGGTCTGTTCCCGATGAGCCTGATCGTCTCCCTCGACCACCTGGACGACCCGCGCCGGGCCGGCGCGTTGACGGCATTCGTGCAAGGCATCGGTTACCTGATCGCCGGCCTGTCGCCATTGATTGCCGGAGTGATCCGTGACCAATCGGGCAGTTTCGAATGGGCGTGGTGGTCGCTTGCGGTGGTGATGGGGCTGATGATCCTGATGGTGTTGCGCTTCAACCCCAGGCAATACGCGCGGCATATTGGCTAGTCGTCGCTGTCCTAGCAAAACATCTACCCTGCCGAAAGATAAACGGCCAAGGCTCCTGTATAAAGGAGGCCTTCGTGGGAACAGGATGTTACGCAAGGATGGCGCCGAGACTAGCTGATGCTCATTAGTAACCTGCTTCGAAAGCTGGATATGCAAGACCTGATGGTGTTCGTCGCCGTGTTCGAACAGCGCAACGTCACCCAGGTTTCCGAAGCCCTGTGTGTCAGCCAGTCGACCGTCAGCTATTGCCTGAAAAAACTGCGCACCAGCTTCGAAGACGAACTGTTCACCGTGACACGCGCAGGCATGAGCCCCACTCAGAAGGCCATCGTCATGTATGGCCAGGTGCTGGGGGTGCTCAACACGATCAACCAATGCCACTCCGGCATCCAGCCATTCGATCCACATCAGGAAGAGATCACATTCAATCTCTGCGCGCCGGAATACTTCGAACTCCTGATCCTTCCGAAGCTGGTCAAGCGCTTCATCGGCAACCGTGTTCCGGTGGTGATCAACACCACGAAGTTCCAACGCGATATTCCGGTCGACGCGCTGAGGGACGATCGCTTCGATCTTGCAGTGGGTTTCGGCCCGCATTTCCATGGCGATGCCAAGGGTCTGCAATCACGGGTATTGCTGACGGATGAGCTGGTGTGCGTGGTGGATAAACATTTCCCGGGCCCTGGGCAAGCGTTCAGCCTCGACGCATTTGTCGCGCGGCAGCATGTATTTCCGACCCCTTGGACATCCGACACCAACATGATCGATGGCTGGCTCGCTCGCCAGGGCTCCAGGCGACAGATCGTCGCGCGCGCCAACAGCTACGTGACAGCCTTGGCCCTGGTCACTGGAACCGACTATATCCTGACCCTGCCCAAACGCATCCAGGCATTGCTTTGCGACGACCAACGATTCGGCGAGCGCCAGCCGCCACCAGGGCTGCCGGGCTTTACGCTTGAGATGATGTGGAGCGAAAAAGCGAGCCAGGACAACCGGAACACCTGGCTGCGCCAGCAGGTCATGGACGTTTGCGCCGAGGTCGGCCAGCGCTGACCACGGCATCGATCCGACTTTTTCGCGGGCAAAAAAAAATCCGGAAATCCTCACTTTCGTGGGCCTTCCAGACTTTTAAAACTACAGAAAATGGTGGGTCGTGTGGGATTCGAACCTACGACCAATTGGTTAAAAGCCAACTGCTCTACCAACTGAGCTAACGACCCTCTGTGTGGTGGCGCGTATAATACTGATTTTTAAGGACTATTCAACACCTAATTTCAAAAAAATCAAAAATAAGGTGTTGGATCGCTCACACCCGCCGCAGCGAAGCCTTCGGCACGCAGCCGGCAGCTGTCGCACTTGCCGCAAGCGCGCCCTTGATCGTCGGCCTGATAGCACGAAACGGTAAGCCCATAGTCGACGCCAAGGCTCACGCCCGCCTTGACGATTTCGGCCTTGCTGAGGTTTTGCAGCGGCGCCAGGATGCGGAAACCCTGCCCCTCTACACCGGCCTTCGTCGCCAGGTTGGCCATGCGCTCGAACGCCTCGACGAACTCCGGTCGACAATCCGGATAACCGGAATAGTCCACCGCATTGACGCCGATGAAAATATCCCGCGCCTCCAGCACCTCGGCCCAGCCCAGCGCGAGGGACAGAAACACGGTGTTGCGCGCCGGCACGTACGTCACCGGGATACCTTCGCTCGGCGCTTCGGGAACGTCGATGGCGCTGTCGGTCAGGGCCGAACCGCCAATGCCGTTGAGGTTCAGGCCGATGACTTTATGCTCGACCACGCCCAGATCCCGGGCGACCCGTTCAGCGGCCTGCAATTCTGCACGGTGGCGCTGGCCGTAATCGAAACTCATGGTGTAGCAGCGATAACCTTCGGCACGAGCCATGGCCACGACGGTTGCCGAGTCCAGGCCGCCCGACAGCAGGATGACCGCGCGTTTTTCAGCAGTGGTTGAGTGTTCAGTCATGTCAGCGCCCCGGCTCGTCGTTCCAAAGATATTTATGCAACTGCAATTGCAGGCGCACCGGCAAATTATCCGCCACCACCCAATCCGCCAGATCCCGCGCATTGAGGTCGTGATGACTTGGCGAAAACAACACCTCGCCGGCTCGCTGGTCGAGTCCATGCTGGATCAGCTTGGACACCGCCCAGTCATAGTCTTCCCGGGAGCAGATGACAAACTTGACCTGGTCGTTGCGGGTCAACAGTTCAATGTTCTCGTAGCGGTTGCGATGGGCTTCCTTGGAACCAGGCGTCTTGAGGTCCACGACGCGACTGACGCGGGGATCGACCGCCGAGATATCCAGCGCACCGCTCGTTTCCAGCGAGACCTCATAGCCAGCGTCGCACAACTGCTTGAGCAAAGGGATGGCATTGGGCTGCGCCAATGGCTCGCCCCCAGTGACGCAAACATAGCGCGGACGGAAGCCGGCCACTTGTTCAAGAAGATCGTCGAGGGTTCGCATTGTGCCGCCGCTGAAGGCATAGGCGCTGTCGCAGTACTGGCAACGCAACGGGCAGCCAGTGAGGCGCACAAAAACAGTGGGCAGCCCGGCCGTTCGCGTTTCACCCTGCAAAGAGTAAAAAACTTCGGTAATTCTCAATGTGTCTTGCATAGTCGCCACGGGCGTAACAGCTAAACAGGCTGTCCGCCTCCGTCAGGCACTTCGAGGAACCCCGCCAACGCGTAGATCCCAGGAAGCGTGTTTCATAAAAAGGGCGTGAATTCTAACGAAAAAACCCGCGACAGGCGCGGGTTTCTTCAAAGCAGGTCAAACAGCCTTACATGCGTTGCAGATCACGCTGGGCCAACTGGGCGGCGGAAGTCCCCGGATACTGGGCCACCACCTGCTGCAGAATGCCCTTGACCTTGTCGGTGTGACCGAGGCGGCGTTCTACGTCAGCGAGCTTGTACAGCGAATCCGGCACCTTGGCGTGCTTGGGATACAGCTGCGAAACCTTGGCGAACGCCTGGCCGGCGCCTTGCAGGTCGCCCTTGGCCAGGTTCACTTCGCCCAGCCAGTATTGGGCGTTACCCGAATATTGACTGTTGGGGTATTTGCGCAGGAAAGCGGTAAAGGCCTGGCTGGCCTTGTCGAAATCCTTGGCCTTGATCAGGTCGAAGGCAGCATCGTAATAGAGCTTTTCCTTCGCCGGATCCGCCGGTTCGCCACCGGCTGCAGGTGCTGCTGGAGCGCTAGCCCCAGCGCCTGCGGCTGCACCGGGGGCGTTCAAGTCGCCACCGGCTGGAGAATTCTCAGGAGTCGCGGCAGGTGCAACGCCGGTTCCTATGCGCCGATCAAGATCCTGGTATCGCTCCAGGCTTTCCTGCTTCATGCGCGACACTTCATTTTGCAGAACTTCAATCGCGCCTTGTTGGCGTGACAGTTGATCCTGCATTTGCTGCAGTTGGTTGAACAGCTCGCCCTGTGCCGAGACAGGGGCCGAAACCCCTCCCCCGGCATAGGCGCCGTTCGTACCGTAACCCGCAGGCGGATAGCTGCTCCCGCTATTGTTATAGCCGGAGTCGTTATCGACCACAGGAACCGCAGCCCACGCCGCAAGCGGCGCGAGGCTGAGAGCCAGGACAGTTACAGCACGACGGCACGTTCGCATGACGAATTACTTACGCAGTTCGACGCGACGGTTTTGAGCCCAGGACTGCTCGTCGTTGCCGGTAGCAACTGGACGCTCTTCGCCGTAGGAAACCAGTTCCAGCTGAGCTGGGGAAACACCTTGCAGAACCAGGTAGCGTTGAACGGCTTTCGCACGACGCTCGCCCAGTGCCATGTTGTACTCACGAGTACCACGTTCGTCGGTGTTGCCTTCCAGAACAACGCGAGCGCCGTTACCTTTCAGGTCTTTGGCGTGAACGTCCAGAGCGCGCATGGCTTCTGGCTTCAGGTCCGAGCTGTCGTATTCGAAGTAGAAGGTGGTGATTGCGCGCAGAGCAGCTTCTTCGCTCAGGGAGCCGTCAACTGCACCAGTGTTAGCGCCGTAACCAGCGTTTGGATCAACAGCGCCTTCACCGGCGTTGTCGCCGCCTTTGGACGAGCAACCTACAGCTACAGCCATGGCCAGAGCCAGCGCAGCAAATTTACCAAACTTCAGCATTTCCATCGTGAAACTCCTAATGAACCCCAGTGTGTTAAGTAAAACGTATTGCGCCGCGTCAGTTCAGGTAAGGGGACCAGGACGGTTCTCTGACTTCGCCTTGAGCGGTAGGAAGCGGGAGCCTCACGCGTCCATTAATGGACACGAGCATCAAGACTCCCCGGCCCTGCTGGCGGGTGGCGTAGATTACCATGGTGCCGTTGGGCGCAACAGTAGGTGACTCGTCCAGAGTGCTATCAGTTAGGATTTTTACGCTACCGCGCTGCAAATCCTGGGCCGCCACCTTGAAATTGGTGAAACCGTCCTGGCGATGGATCATCACCAGAGTCTTTTCGTCCGCCGACAATTTAGGGTTGGCGTTGTAGTTGCCGACGAAAGTCACTCGCTCGGCACCACCGCCACCGGCGCTGGTCTTGTAGATCTGTGGCTTGCCACCGCGGTCGGAGGTGAAGTAGATGGTCGAACCATCCTTGCCCCAGAACGGTTCGGTGTTGATGCCAGGGCCATTGGTCACGCGCGAGATCGAGCGCGAAGCCAGGTTCATCACGTAGACGTCCGGGTTGCCATCCTTGGACAGTACGAATGCCAGGCGCGAACCGTCCGGCGACCAGGCTGGCGCGCCGTTCAGGCCTTCGAAGTTGGTGATCTGCTCACGGCGACCGGTGTCGATGTGTTGCACGAAGATACGCGGACGCTTCTGCTCGAACGATACGTAGGCGATGCGCTTGCCATCGGGGGCAAAACGCGGCGACAGGATCGGCTCGCGCGATTGCAGCAAGGTCACCGCGCGCGCGCCGTCATAGTCGGAGCGTTGCAGGGTGTAGCGGGTGTTGTTCTCGGAGAAGCGCTCGGCCGTCACGTAAAGCATGCGGGTAGAGAACGCGCCCTTGATGCCGGTGAGTTTTTCGAACGACTGGTCGGAGATGTAGTGGGCCATGTCGCGCAGTTGGTCGACACTGCCCGATACGCTGCCGGTCAGCACTTGCTGCTCGGTGGCGACGTTGAACAAGGCGTACTGCACCTGCAGGCGACCGCCCGCCGGAACGATGCTGCCGACCATGATGTACTGGGCGCCCAGCGCCTTCCAGTCACGGTAGATGACTTCGCTGGCCTGGGTCGGCAGGCTGATCATGTTCTGCTTCGGAATCGGCGCGTAGTAACCGGAGTTACGCAGGTCGTTGCCGATGATCTCAGCCATGTCATCCGGCAAGACACTGCCGCCCTGCCAACCGAACGGAACGACGGCGATCGGCGTCGCCCGGTCGCTGCCGCTGGTGACCAGGATGTTCTTTTCCTCTGCTACCGCTATCCCTGCCAAGCAGCAGATAACGACGAGCATTGATCGAAGAAGGTTTCTCACAAGGCTAGATCCTCAGGTGTGAATGTCATCTTGAACGAACGATACGGAGCAAAATCGCTCGGCTTCATTCCTTGCATTTCCGTCAACCGCCCAATGTTCTTGACCGCCGCGACCGCCGAAGCGTCGAACGGACCATCGCCACTGGACTTGGCTACGCTGACCGAGGTAACCGTACCGTCGGGCAACATGCCGATTTGCAATACAACTGTCATGCCTTTGCGCGCCGAAGGTGGACGAGCCCAGCCTTCCGCCGCCCGGGCGCGAATCAGATCGTCGAAGCTACCGGCGACTTCATCGCCCTGCTCGTCGGCCAATGCCTGCTCGCGTTCCGGCGTGTCGGAAAGCAAATCTGCCAGGGCCTGGGCCTTTTTCTCTTCGGCGGATTTACGCGCTGCGTCCTGGGCCTTTTTCTTGGCGGCGTCGGCGGCGGCTTTCTTCTTCGCGTCTTCGGCGACTTTCTTCTTCGCCTCTTCAGCTTCAGCTTTCTTCTTGGCGTCCTCGGCCGCTTTTTTCTTCGCGTCCTCGACAATCTTTTTCTTCGCTTCTTCAGCGGCCGCTTTCTTGGCCTCTTCTTCAGCGGCTTTCTTGGCTTCTTCTTCGGCTTTCTTCTTGGCTATATCAGCCAATTGTTTCTCTTCTGCCTTCTTGGCCTCGGCGGCTTTCTTCGCGTCATCGGCTTTCTTGGCTTCGTCTGCCTTTTTAGCTTCGTCCGCTTTTTTTGCCTCATCGGCCTTTTTCGCTTCTTCGGCCTTTTGAGCAGCTTCCTCTTTCTTTTGTTCCGCTGCCCTTACGGCTTCCTGCTCGACCTTTTTCTGCTCCATCTGCTCGACTTCGGTCTGGCGCGCAGCGGATTTCTTCGCCTCGCCGGCAAGCTTCTGGTTGGTCTGCGTGGTGGCCTGGCTTTTTGACTTGAGCTGGTACAGGGTCGCCTGCACGATCGGCTTGGCCGGCGGCAGCTCCGGGGTCATGGCAAAGCTGACAAACAGCATGCCGAACACCAGCACATGCAGGCCGATTGCCAGAACACTGGGCCAGAAGTAGCTTTCCGAGGCGGACGGCTCTCGCTGTTGCTGCATCAGGGGGCCTCGGTGATCAAGCCAACATTACCGACCCCGGCTTTTTGCAGGCCGCCCATGGCGCCCATCACGGCGCCGTAGTCGACGGTCTTGTCGCCACGAATGAACACCTGCGTACGCTTGCCATTGCTGTTGCCGGCATTGATGATCTTGGTCACCGCGTCGGTCATCTGCGGCAAGGTCATGGCCCGGTCCTGCTGCTTTTCGGTGTCCACTTCACTGCCAAGATTCCAGTAGTAGGTCTTGTCAGCCTTGATCGAAATGGTCAGTACCTGGGTGTTGTTGTCCTGCGGCAAGGCTTCGCTGGAAACCTTGGGCAGATCGACCTTCACGCCCTGATTGAGCATGGGCGCGGTCACCATGAAGATGACCAGCAGCACCAGCATCACGTCGATGTAGGGCACTACGTTCATCTCGGCAACCGGCTTGCGCTTGTTTCGGGCTCGAGCGATTAAAGCCATCGGGAAATACCTGCTTATTCTTCGCTGGTGTGCACTTTGCGGTGCAGGATCGCCTGGAATTCATCGGCGAAGGTGTAGTAGCGGCTGGTCAGCGTTTCGCTGCGGGCAGCGAAACGGTTGTAGGCGATAACGGCCGGGATCGCCGCGAACAGGCCGATGGCGGTGGCGATCAGTGCCTCGGCGATGCCCGGGGCCACGGTGGCCAGGGTCGCTTGCTGGGCGGATGCCAGGCCACGGAAGGAGTTCATGATCCCCCAGACGGTACCGAACAGGCCGATGTACGGGCTGACCGAACCGACGGTCGCCAGGAACGGCAAACCTTGTTCGAGCTTTTCTTCTTCGCGGGAGATGGCCACGCGCATCGCACGGGCCACGCCTTCCATCACCGCTTCAGGGTCGACGCCCGGTTGCTGGCGCAGACGGGAGAACTCCTTGAAGCCGGCGCGGAAGATCTGCTCGACGCCCGAATCCGGGTCCGGGTTGCTGCCGGCCTGGCGGTACAGCTTGGACAGGTCGATACCGGACCAGAAGCGCTCTTCGAAGCTCTCCAAGGCACGGCGACCGGCGCGCAGCATGTTGCTGCGCTGAAAAATCATGATCCATGAGGTCACCGATGCGGCTACCAGGGTCAGCATTACCAGTTGCACCACGACGCTGGCATTGCTGACCAGGCTCCACATGGAGGAATGGTCGACGACGTTAGCTTCCACGCTTTATCTCCTGCTCTGAGTGTGTACCCGCGCCGCTCACGCCGGCAAAGGCCGCGCGTAGAGCTTCGGGAATGGCCCGGGGTTTCAAACTATGGGTGCGCACACAGGCCACCAAAAACTGCCCTTCGCAGAGCAGCACATTATCCGCAGCGCGCCTGACCTGCTGCTTGAAGCGCAGGCTGACGCGGTTCACTTCGATGACATCGGCAGTCACCACAAGCTCGTCGTCCAGTCGCGCCGGCGCGTGGTAGCGCGCTTCGCTGGAATGCACGACGAATAACAGGTCCTCCCCTGCCAGCGCGGATTGGGCGAAACCCAGTTCCCGCAGCCGTTCGGTTCGAGCCCGTTCCATAAACTTGAGGTAATTGACGTAGTAAACGATGCCGCCGGCATCGGTGTCCTCGTAATAAACGCGACAGCGATGTGCGAACGACTCCAGCCCGTTTTGCGCGCGCATACTCTAGTGCTTACTCCTCAGGTTGCCAATCCGGCCAGGCAACTGTTTTTTCATTCTCGAACGCATTGACGCTCCAGGCGTGGTCTGGGACAGCACGAACTGAAAAAAAGTCGTCGTACAGCGCGCGCTCAATCGTCTACCGCATCGAGGAACTCGTCTACCACCGGCATCTCCCCCATTCGTGTCGGGATGTTTAAGCCGAAGTGCAGATAAGCATGACGCGTCACCACGCGCCCGCGTGGGGTGCGCATGATATAGCCCTGTTGAATCAGGTAGGGTTCCAGCACGTCTTCAATGGTGTGACGCTCTTCGCTGATGGCGGCCGCCAGGCTGTCCACGCCCACTGGGCCACCGTCGAATTTCTCGATCATGGTCAACAGCAGGCGCCGGTCCTGGTGATCGAAACCGCGCTCGTCGATGTCCAGCAGGTTCAAGGCCAGGTCCGCGATCGGCTTGGTGATGTGGCCCTTGGCCCGGACTTCGGCAAAGTCCCGGACCCGACGCAGCAGGCGGTTGGCGATACGCGGTGTACCCCGGGCGCGCCGGGCGACTTCGTAAGCACCGTCCGGGTCCAGCGGTAACCCGAGGATGCCGGCCGAGCGGCTGACAATCGTTGCCAGGTCGGCGTTGCTGTAGAACTCCAGGCGCTGGACGATGCCGAAACGGTCCCGCAACGGATTGGTCAGCATGCCGGCGCGGGTGGTGGCGCCCACCAGGGTAAAAGGTGGCAAGTCGAGCTTGATGGAGCGCGCCGCAGGCCCCTCGCCGATCATGATGTCGAGCTGAAAATCTTCCATGGCCGGGTACAGCACTTCCTCGACGATCGGCGACAGCCGGTGGATTTCGTCGATGAACAGCACGTCATGGGGTTCCAGATTGGTCAGCAGCGCCGCAAGGTCGCCTGGCCGCTCGAGCACCGGCCCGGACGTGCTCTTGATCGACACGCCCATCTCCTGGGCAATGATATTGGCCAGGGTGGTCTTGCCCAGGCCCGGCGGGCCGAAGATCAGGGTGTGGTCCAGCGATTCGCTGCGCCCACGGGCTGCCTGGATGAACAGCTCCATCTGCTCGCGCACGGTCGGTTGGCCGATATAGTCGGCCAGGCTGACGGGGCGAATCGCGCGGTCCTGGACTTCCTCGCGGTCTCGGGGCGCGCCCGTGGCGGCAATCAGACGATCGGCTTCAATCACTTAAATCATTCCCTTCAGGGCGCGGCGAATCATGTCTTCGGTACTCAAGCCTTTTTCCTTGATCGCGGAAATCGCCTTGCTGGCTTCTTGAGGCTTGTAGCCCAGGGATATCAGCGCGGTGACCGCATCGTTTTCAGCACTGGCTGCCGGTGCGGGCGCATCCGGCTGGTTCGGAACGAGCGCGAACATTGCCGGCACCGCCTCCCAGGCCTTGAAGCGGTCCTTGAGCTCCACCAACAGGCGCTCGGCGGTTTTCTTGCCGACCCCCGGCACCTTGGTCAAGGCCGAGGTGTCCTGGGACTGCACGCAACGAATAAGCTCGTCGACTTCCAGGCTCGACATCAAGGCCAGGGCCAGTTTCGGGCCAACACCATTGAGACGGATCAACTCGCGGAAGAAATCGCGCTCGCGCTTGCCGACGAAGCCATAGAGTAACTGCGCATCCTCGCGCACGACCAGATGAGTGTGCAGCGTCAGCGGCTCACCGACCGACGGCAAGCGATACAGCGTGGTCATCGGCACCTCGAGCTCATAGCCCAGGCCGTTTACATCCAGAATCAGGTGCGGCGGCTGTTTTTCAGCCAGGGTGCCGCGCAAGCGTCCAATCACGTTTCAGATCCTTGGGCGTTGGCCAGCCACTGGCTGGCGAATAACAACACGAGCAGAAGGCCGACGACACAGGCGCAATTCGCTCGGGCTCATGAATGAAGCGTTGATGCTATCAGAGACGCAGGCGCCCGCCACGACTGCGTGCGGTTCCCAGGCCATGGGGCAACAGGCTGGAACGGGTGTGGGCATGGCAAATGGCGATGGCCAGGGCGTCAGAGGCGTCTATCTGCGGCTTGCTGACCAGTTTCAACAAGTGCATCACCATCATCTGCACCTGCTCCTTGTTCGCCGCGCCAGTGCCGACGACCGCCTGCTTGACCTGGGTCGCCGTGTATTCGGCAATCTCCAGGCTTTCCTCGGCGCCCGCCACAATGGCCGCCCCCCGGGCCTGCCCCAACTTCAGGGCGGAGTCGGCATTGCGGGCCATGAAAACCTTTTCGATGCCCATCGTCACCGGACCGTAGGTCTGGATGACTTCGCGCACGCCGCGATAAACAATCTGCAAGCGCTCGTGCAGCTCGCCCGCGCCAGTGCGGATGCAACCAGAGGCGACGTACACGCAGCCGCGACCGGTGTCGCGAACCACGCCATAGCCGGTGATGCGCGAACCAGGGTCGATACCAAGGATTAAAGTCATAACGCCTGCGGTTTGAAGGGGGTTACCTGGGCCTGTGGGAGCGAGCTTGCTCGCGATGGCGTCGGGTCAGCAAACATAGCGTTGGGTGATCTACCGCTATCGCGAGCAAGCTCGCTCCCACATTGACGATCGTGCAGTTACAACGAACCTATCAGCCGAGTTGTTCAGCCACCGACTCAGGAATATCAGCGTTGGAATAAACGTTCTGCACGTCATCCAGGTCTTCCAGCATGTCGATCAGCTTGAGCACTTTCTCGGCGCCTTCCAGGTCGAGTTCGGCGCTGGTGGTCGGTTGCATCACGATTTCCGCGTCGGCAGGCTTGAAACCGGCCGCCTCAAGGGCGTTGCGCACGGCATAGAAGCTGGCGAACGACGTGAACACGTCGAACGAACCGTCCTCGTGACCGACCACATCATCGGCATCGGCCTCCAGGGCCGCTTCGGTCAGGGCATCCTCATCAATACCCGGCGCGAAGCTGATCTGCCCCTTGCGCTCGAACAGATAAGCCACCGAACCGTCAGTGCCCAGGTTGCCGCCGCATTTGCTGAATGCGTGGCGCACGGCCGCGGCGGTGCGGTTGCGGTTGTCAGTCATGCATTCGACCATCACCGCCACGCCGCCCGGGCCGTAGCCTTCATAAGTCAGCTCCTCGACATTGTCGGCCTCGGTCGCACCGGCGCCACGGGCGATCGCTCGGTCGATGATGTCGCGACTCATGTTCGCGCCCAAGGCCTTGTCCAATGCCAGGCGCAAGCGCGGGTTGGAGCTCGGATCGCCGCCACCCTGGCGGGCCGCGACTGTCAGTTCACGGATCCACTTGGTGAAGATCTTGCCTCTCTTGGCATCCTGACGTTCTTTGCGGTGCTTGATGTTCGCCCACTTGGAATGACCTGCCATAACTCGCTCCGGTTTTTCTCTGGAACATTGCCCGCCCCCGCGCATGCGCGGTAGCCGACAAGCAAAAATATCGACCCCAATGAAAAGGCGCATCCGAAGATGCGCCCTCTCAAGAGCCAGCCTTACTCAGCCTTTGGCTGTTCACGCAGACGAATGTGCAACTCGCGCAATGCCTTGGCATCCACGACGCCAGGCGCCTGGGTCATGACATCCGCCGCGCTCTGGGTTTTCGGGAACGCGATGACTTCGCGGATCGACTGGGCGCCGGTCATCAGCATCACCAGGCGATCCAGACCGAAGGCCAGGCCACCATGGGGCGGCGCGCCGTACTTCAAGGCGTCCAGCAGGAAGCCGAACTTCTCTTCCTGTTCCGCTTCATCGATACCCAACAGGCGGAACACGGCCTGCTGCATTTCCTTGCGGTGGATACGGATCGAACCGCCACCCAGCTCGGTGCCGTTAAGGACCATGTCGTAGGCACGCGACAGGGCGGTGGCCGGGTTGGCCTCCAGCTCTTGTGGCGAGCACTTCGGCGCGGTGAACGGGTGGTGCAGCGCGGAGAAGCTGCCGTCGTCGTTTTCTTCGAACATCGGGAAATCAACGACCCACAGCGGAGCCCACTCGCAGGTCAGCAGCTTCAGGTCGTGACCCAGCTTGATGCGCAATGCGCCCAAGGCTTCGCTGACGATCTTGGCCTTGTCGGCGCCGAAGAACACGATGTCGCCATCGACCGCGCCCACGCGATCGAGGATCACGTTGAGGTTGTCCTGCGGGATGTTTTTCACGATCGGCGATTGCAGGCCATCGACACCCGCCGCGCGCTCGTTGACCTTGATGTAGGCCAGGCCCTTGGCACCGTAGATGCCGACGAACTTGGTGTAGTCGTCGATCTGCTTGCGCGGCATGCTCGCGCCACCGGGAACGCGCAGGGCAGCGATACGGCATTTCGGATCGTTGGCCGGGCCGCTGAATACCTTGAACTCCACTTCCTTAAGCTGATCGGCCACATCCACCAGCTCCAGCGGAATACGCAGGTCTGGCTTGTCGGAACCGTAGCGGCGCATGGCTTCCTCGAAGGTCATGTGCGGGAAATCGCCGAATTCCAGGTCCAGCACTTCCTTGAACAGGTTGCGGATCATGCCTTCGGTCAGGCCCATGATGTCTTTTTCATCGAGGAAGCTGGTCTCGATGTCGATCTGGGTGAACTCAGGCTGACGGTCGGCACGCAGGTCTTCGTCGCGGAAGCACTTGGCGATCTGGTAGTAGCGATCGAACCCGGCCACCATCAGCAGTTGCTTGAACAGCTGTGGCGATTGCGGCAAGGCGAAGAAGCTGCCGGGGTGGGTACGGCTCGGCACCAGGTAATCGCGGGCGCCTTCCGGCGTGGCGCGGGTCAGGATCGGCGTCTCGACGTCGAGGAAGCCGTTCTCGTCCAGGTAACGACGGATGCTGGTGGTCATGCGCGAACGCAGACGCAGCTTCTCGGCCATTTCCGGACGACGCAGGTCGATGAAACGATAGCGCAGGCGGGTTTCCTCGCCTACGTCGGAATATTCGTTGAGCGGGAACGGCGGGGTTTCCGCCTCGTTGAGCACTTCCAGCTCGTAGCCCAGCACTTCGATCATGCCGGACGCCATGTTGGCGTTGCCAGCGCCAGCCGGGCGCAGGCGCACCTTGCCGGTGATCTTGACGACGTATTCGCTGCGCACGCGGTCGGCGGTGGCGAAGGTTTCGGCGCGGTCAGGATCGAACACTACCTGGGCCAGGCCTTCACGATCACGGATATCGAGGAAAATCACCCCGCCATGGTCACGGCGACGATGGACCCATCCGCAAAGAGTAACTTCCTGACCTTCCAGGCTTTCGTTCAGTTGGCCGCAATAATGGCTGCGCATCATGGTAGTGGTTTCACTTCTCGTAATTCGAAATTCGGTTGGAGGCCCTGCCCGTGCAAGAACCCGCGCGTGTTCAACTCAGTCAGCCTTGTCGCCACCGGCCAGGTTCTTCTTGGCGCCGGTCTTGAAGTCGGTTTCATACCAGCCCGTGCCGCCGAGGCGGAAACCAGGCATGGACAGCATCTTTTTCAGCTCCGGCGCCTGGCAGGCGGGGCAATCGACCAGCGGTGCCGCGCTGATTTTTTGAATGGCTTCCATCTGATGACCACAGGAAGCACATTGATAGTCGTACATCGGCATGGGGTTGTCTCGGCGATCAGGTTATTCACGCAAAGCCCGGCTTTGCGGCAAAGAGCGGGATTATATCCATTAAATGCGGCCTGTGCAGCCGTAAGACCGCACAGTCATTGCCGATAATATCGTTCAGCCAAGACCTAGATCACTCCCGTGCATTTCCTTCAGGCTGTGAACCACGCAGACAACGCGCACCAGCCCGCTGAAATTACGCACGCCGCCATGACGCAGGTGGACCTCCCTGTCCACATGGGACAGCAAGGTGCTGACGGAGCAGCTGTTGAGCTGCGCCAGGTCACCGAGAATATCCCAATAGACCTGCTCCAGCCGCAGGCAGGTGGCGAATCCGTTGAGCCGGATGGAGCGGGCCAGCGGCCGCGCCAGTTGCATGTCAAAACCACTGACGAACGGGTCGATCTTCACGGACTGCGGTCGTCCGCGCACACTTTCCCTGGGGTCTTTTCCTTGGATCATACCGTTGACACTCCTTTGCCATACAAACCTCAGTCGGAACAACCGAACTGTGGTGCTATGGAAGCTCAACTGGATCGCCAGTTCCAGATGACTTTTTGACCATCAACGTAGGACAAGCCAACAGCTCGCTGGCGATGAATCATGCGTTCCTACACGCAGTGGCGGGCGATGACGCCAACGGCAGCACCATCGCCGGCCCGGGGCTTAGCGATCTTCCAGCAACGAACGCAACATCCACGCGGTTTTTTCGTGAACCTGCATACGCTGCGTCAACAGGTCGGCGGTGGGCTCGTCGCTGACCTTGTCCAATAAAGGAAAGATACCGCGGGCGGTGCGCGTCACCGCTTCCTGCCCCTCGACCAATTGCCGGATCATATCCTCTGCCGCCGGTACGCCCTCTTCCTCCTTGATGGAAGACAAACGCGCATACACCGAATAAGCGCCAGGTGCCGGGAAGCCGAGCGCACGGATTCGCTCGGCGATCGAATCCACCGCCAGCGCCAGCTCGTTGTATTGTTCTTCGAACATCAGGTGCAAGGTGCGGAACATCGGCCCGGTAACGTTCCAGTGGAAGTTGTGGGTCTTGAGGTACAGCACGTAGGTGTCCGACAGCAGCCGCGAAAGTCCGTCGACGATGGACTTGCGATCTTCTTCGCTGATACCGATATCAATTGCCATGGTTGATCTCCTGACGATGGTGAATTCACTCTAGCGGGTGTCGCCGTCGATAGCCTGCGACAAATCGCCAGCCATCCTGAACCGACAAGCCGGGACGTCGGACGGTTCCGGCAAGACGGTGAAAATTCAACATCCATTGCCCGTCGCCGGCAAGCGTCCCTCCCATGCTCCTGGCCGACGAACAGCGTGCCGCGCCTCTGTAACACGTTTGAGAAGGCCCCGGCTTTGCTGTTAAATAGGCAGTGTGTCGCTACGCCTATTTTTCCGGGCGTCGCGCATAGGCTGATCCGGGGGCGTGTTCCTACGCCTCTCATTTCTGAAGCGAACCGCCCCCGACCAGCTCTTCCTTGTGATCTGTCTTAACCGTGAGCCAATCAAAATGTTGAAAATCGTCCACTTGCTAATGGGCGCAGCTGCCCTGCTGCTGTCCTTCATCCCTAGCCTGGGTTCCGAAGCCACACCTTACCTGCAACATCCCGACGCGCTGTACCTGGCCTTTTTCGGCCTGCTCAACCTGACCCTGGCACCCGTCATCCCTTACTGGAACAAAGGTCCACGTCATCAACTGCAAAACCTTGTCAGCGGCTTGCTGGTACTGGCTGTTGCCTTGCAAACCCTGTCCTTGCTGGCGCCCATGCCGGAAATCGGCGGCCAACCCGCCATCCTGTCCAGCCTGGCCGCGGCATTGCTCGCTGTCTTGCTGCACCTGGCCGTCAGCTTCTACAAGAAGTCGTCGCCAGCGGCCGCATCACAGAACTACGACATGTCCAACCGCGATACCGGCACCGTGAAGTGGTTCAACACTTCCAAGGGGTTCGGCTTCATTTCCCGCGACTCCGGCGATGACATTTTTGTGCATTTCCGGGCCATTCGTGGCGAAGGCCACCGCGTTCTGGTCGAAGGCCAACGCGTGGAGTTCTCGGTGATGCATCGCGACAAGGGCCTACAGGCCGAAGACGTGATCGCCGCGCTGCCGCGCCGCTGATCCGGGCGTAAAAAAACCGCGACGCAGCCTGGCTGCTCGCGGTTTTTTATCGACTGCCGTTCGGACCGGTCAGTAATGCGGCGGTGGCGCGTCTTCCTCGAAGGATTCGAACTGCCCGGCCATTTCCTCCTGGCGCTTGAGTAGCGCCGCCATCTGCAGCTGCAAACGCTCAACGACTCGTTGCTGCTCCACCAGCACGTCATTCAATGCCTGGATAGTGTCATCCTGAAACGCCAGGCGGCTTTCCAGGTCTGTTACGCGCTCTTCAAGATTCATGGTCTCAGCCCTCCAGAAACTTGAAATCATCGGTCAACACCGCTCGCAACCGTTCGCGGATGGCCGCTACCTGCCCGGCATCATAAGGCTGGGCCGGGTGCTTGCCCCAGACCGGCGCCGGCCAGGCGGCATCCTCTCGCTTGCGTACGATCACGTGCATGTGCAATTGACTGACGACGTTACCCAAGGTTGCAACATTCAGCTTGTCGGCATCGAACGAGTCCTTGAGCGTTTCAGCCAGTGCCGTGGTTTCTTTCCACAACTGCGACTGATCAGCGTCATCCAATTGAAACAATTCACTGATATTTTCCCGTCGCGGCACGAGGATGAACCACGGGTAGTTCGAGTCATTTGACAGGAGCAAGCGGCACAGCGGGAAATCGCCGATGGGCAATGTGTCTTGTTGCAATCGTGGATCTAAGGCAAACACCGGCGTACTCCTCGCTCGTTGATCGATGGCCCGATGCGACGCCCTTCGGGCTGCCACCGGACGCAGGCCGCCAGCATACCTGTGAACGGCGCAACGTTCACTGCGCACCAATACCGGGCGCCCGGAATCGTAAAAGCGCATTTTGCAGGTAGCTGGCACAAGCGCTGTTCTCTTTTCTTCCAGCGTTGAGAATTTTTGCACCAAAACGGCACAATGCGTCTACGCTTTGTGTTCGTGGCATCCGTGTTTTACCCACTGACGGGGTGAACCGGTAACGTTTTTGGTTGTCCCGCGAGGTTTATCGGCTTCAAACATGTCAGCTGCCCAGCAGTCAACCCCATTTAAAACAAGGCCTTTGGAGCCCGGTTTCATGAGGTTTCGCCGCAACCGCAGCTAAAATGTGAAAAAAATGTGAACGAAAACCGGGTTTGTGCATGCTTGTTGCATTCATGCCCATATCGCCTACAGGGCATCGCCGGACGCGAAACCTGCAGGCATGAGAATTAAAGTGGCAAGGCTGCCCTCAGGAGCTTCAAGCGTTGTACTTATGGACTCTTTACGCCGATGGTGGAAAAAAGAGCAACTTGAAGTTGTCTTCCACCTACCTCGGAGCAGCTGAATTACGACATGGATCGAGCCATTGGCGACATGGTCGTAAAGAAGCTGAAAGGTTGAATGGGCAAGTATCGCCAAAGAATGTTGGCGTGATATAAGTTTGCGCCGACACAAAAAGAAAGAGCCGCCCAGATAATAAAACAGGTGGGACGGCAGTACTCTTAAAACCAAAGGAGCAAATCACGATGCGCGTGATGAAGTGGAGCATGATCGCACTGGCCGTTGCTGCAGCAGCCAGTACTCAAATGGCTACGGCCGCACCTTTCGTAAGTGACCAGTCTGAAGCCAAAGGCTTTGTCGAAGACGCAAAGTTCGACTTGCTGCTGCGCAACTATTACTTCAACCGTGATAACAAAAACGGTGGCAACGACCAGAAAGACTGGACCCAGGGTATCTGGGGCAACTTCAGCTCCGGCTACACCCAAGGTACTGTTGGCGTCGGCGTCGATGCATTCGGTTACCTGGCGTTGAAACTGGACGGTGGCGACGGCACCGGCGGCACCGGCAACATGAGCCGCGACGCCGATGGCGATGTAAACGACAGCCAGGGCAAGGCCGGCGCAGCGATCAAATTCCGCGTCTCCAAGACCGAGCTGAAAGTCGGTGACATGCAGCCAAGCACTGCTCCAGTGTTTGCCGTTGGCGGTTCCCGTATCCTTCCTCAAACTGCCAGCGGTTTCCAACTGCAGAGCAGCGAAGTCAAAGACCTTGACCTCGAAGCCGGTCACTTCTACTCGGGTACCAGCCAGGATCGTAACTCCCGCAATGGCGGCCTGTACGCAACCTACGCTGGCGTCGAAGCCAACACCATCGACTACCTGGGCGGCAAATACGCGATCAGCGACAACCTGAGCGCATCGCTGTACGGCGCCAAGCTGGAAGACATCTGGAACCAGTACTACGCCAACCTGAACTACACCATCCCAATGGGTGGCGATCAGTCGTTGAACCTGGACGGTAACATCTACCGCACCACCGATGCCGGCAGCGCCGAAGCCGGTGACATCAGCAACACGACGTTCTCCCTGGCAGCTGCTTTCTCGTTCCTGAAAGCACACACCATCACCGTGGCCTTCCAGAAGGTCAACGGCGACACGCCGTTCGACTACATCGGCGTGGGCAAGAACAACCGCGGCGGCGACTCGATCTTCCTCGCCAACTCCATCCAGTACTCCGACTTCAACGCGCCTAACGAGAAATCTGCCCAGATCCGTTATGACCTGAAAATGGCTGAGTACGGCGTTCCTGGTCTGAGCTTCATGACCCGCTACGTTAAGGGTTGGGACATTGATGGTACCGATCTGCCTGCTAACAGCGTATACCGCGACGAGGACGGCAACCCTCTGTACGGCAATAACGGCAAGCACAACGAAACCAACTTCGAAGCCAAGTACGTTGTCCAGTCTGGCCCAGCGAAAGACCTCTCCTTCCGCATTCGTCAAGCTTGGCACTACGCTAACGAAGACGAAGGCGAAGGCGACGTGAAAGAGTTCCGCCTGATCGTTGACTACCCGATTTCGGTTCTGTAATTGCCGAAAGTCAGTTTGCGGTAATCAAAAAAAGGCCCATCTTCGGATGGGCCTTTTTTATGCTCGCTACTTTTGGATGCCTGGTCGGATCCGACAAGCGAAGCGGTTACGCCGACGTGGATTCATGAACCATCCGGATCACCCGCTGCGGAAACGGAATATCAATGCCCGCCTCCTTCAAGCGGTCCCGCGCCTGTTCGTTAAGCATGAACATCACGTTCCAGTAATCCGCGGTCTTGACCCAGATACGCAGGGAAACCGTGATCGAGCTATCGCCCAAGGTCGAAATCACCGCTTCTGGCGCAGGATCAGCCAATACGCGCTCGTCCTTGGCCAACTCCAGCAATACTTCCCGAGCCTTTTGCAGGTCGGCCTGGTAATCCACGCCCACGTCGAACACGACTTTGCGGGTGGGCTGGCGATTGGTGTTGGTGATGATGCCGTTCGACAGGTTGCCGTTCGGCACGATAACTGTCTTGTTGTCACCGGTACGCAGCACCGTGTGGAAGATCTGGATACTGTCGACCGTGCCGGCCACGCCTTGGGCCTCGATCCAATCGCCAATGCGGAACGGACGGAACAGCAAAATCAGCACGCCGCCGGCGAAGTTCGCCAGGCTGCCCTGCAAGGCCAGGCCAATCGCCAGGCCTGCCGCACCAATGGCCGCTACGAACGACGTGGTTTCCACGCCAATCATCGACGCGACGCTGACGATCAGCAATATCTTGAGGATGATGTTTGCCAGGGTACCGATGAACCCTTGCAAGGCGAGGTCGGCGTTGCGCAAAGCCAAAAGCGCCCCGAGTTTCTGCGTAACCTTGTTGATCAGCCACCAACCGATGGCCAGGGTAACGATTGCCAGCAGTACACGACTGCCGTACTCCATGATCATCGGTATCCAAGCCTGGGAGGCCTTGACCAGGTGGTCCACTTCAGCGTTCAAGTCCATCGTGTTCTCCTTTTTTCCCGTTGCACGCAACACCCGTGCAAACACTGTGTGGCCAAACATCGCCTCCGTTGGTTACCCAGCAGCGCCTTTTTGGGTCGCTGCCTTACCGGCGGGAGCAGCATCGAGCCACTGTCATTGCGAACAGCCTGGTGTCAGTCGCGGAAGTTATTGAACTGTAGCGGCATGCCGAACTCCTTGCCGCGCAGCGCGGCGATGGCTTCCTGCAAGTCGTCACGCTTCTTGCCGGTCACCCGCACCTGCTCGCCCTGGATGGCGGCCTGGACCTTGAGCTTGGCGTCCTTGATGTGGGCAACGATCTTCTTTGCCAGTTCCTTGTCGATGCCTTCCTTGAGCACGGCTTCCTGCTTCATCAGCTTGCCCGACGCATAGGCGTCCTTGACTTCAAGGCACTGCACATCGATCTTGCGCTTGACCAGCGCCAGCTTGAGGATTTCGATCATCGCCTCGAGCTGGAAGTCGGCCTCGGCGGTCAGGTTGACAGTCAGATCCTTTTCCTTGAACTCGAAGCTGCCCTTGCCCTTGAGGTCATACCGACGGTCGAGTTCCTTGACGGCGTTTTCAACGGCGTTGGTGACTTCGTGCTTGTCCAGTTCGGATACCACGTCGAATGACGGCATGTAGTGTTCTCCAAATAAAAAGGCGCGCTCATGACAAAGGCGCGCACTTGGCTTGTGGTTAAAATCGGGCTCATTATAACGGGTCTTTTCCCGCCTTTACCGCGAGCCCTTCAGATGCCTGCGCCAAACCGAGTAAAAAACTGATGTCCACCACCTGGCATGTCCTGGGAGCCGGCAGCCTCGGCACGTTATGGGCGACGCGCCTGGCCCGGGCCGGCCTGCCGGTGCGGCTGGTGCTGCGCAATGAAAAGCGGTTGCAGGCTTACCGCGAGGCCGGCGGCCTGACCTTGGTGGAACAAGGCCAGGCGCAGTGTTACCCGGTGCCCGGCGAAACCGCGCAAGGCACCGAGCCTGTTCAGCGGCTGCTCCTGGCGTGCAAGGCCTACGACGCGGAAGCAGCCGTGGCTTCGATTGCCCATCGACTGGGCGCCGAGTCGGAACTGATCCTGTTGCAGAACGGCCTCGGCAGCCAGGACGCCGTGGCGAACCGCGTGCCCCAGGCCCGCTGCATCAGCGCTTCCAGCACCGAAGGCGCGTTTCGCGATGGCGATTGGCGCGTGGTGTTCGCCGGCCACGGCTTCACCTGGCTGGGCGATCCGGCCCAGCCGGTGGCACCGGTCTGGCTGGATGACTTGGCCGCCGCCGGCATCCCCCATGAATGGAGCGCCGATATCCTCACCCGCCTTTGGCGCAAACTGGCCCTCAACTGTGCGATCAACCCACTCACGGTACTGCACCATTGTAAGAACGGTGGCCTGCAGGACCACCGCTGCGAAGTGGCGACCCTTTGCGCCGAACTCACCGACCTGCTTGAACGCTGCGGCCAGCCTGCGGCGGCCGAAGACTTGCAGACGGAAGTCGAACGGGTGATCCAGGCCACCGCCGCCAATTATTCCTCGATGTACCAGGACGTCGCCAACCAGCGGCGCACCGAAATCAGCTACCTGCTCGGCCATGCCTGCGCGGTCGCCCAGCGGCATGGCGTGGCGGTGCCGCATCTCGGACAAATGCGCGAGCGACTGATCGCCCACCTGCACAACCTTGGATTGCCCAGCGACTGAGCAGCGGCTACGCTGGCCCTCGTGTTCCTTGTTAGCGACGAGTCCGATGCCATTGCGCCAGCGCCTTGAAAATCTACCGGTCGGCCAGAAACTGCTGGCGGCCCTGTTGGTGTTGTTGACCACCGTTTTGCTGGTGGCCAACCTGACCTTCATCAGCGCGGCCTATTACATTTCCCAGGAAAGCATGGCCCCCCAGGCGTTGCAGACCATTGGCCGGCTGGTGGCCAACCCGAGCCTGATCGCCGACGCGCTGAAATCGCCGCAAAGCGCGCAACGCCTGCTCGATGAGCTCAACAGCTACGCCCCGCTGCGAGCAGCGGCACTCTACGATGGACAAGGCGAACGGCTGGCCCAGCTGCAACAGGGCGAAAAACTCAGGCTGCCCGAGCATTTCCGCCACATGCAAACCTGGCAGGCCGGCGAGTTCCGCAGCAACCAGGTCATTACCCTGCCCCGTCCCGGCACCACGCCGGGCCATCTCTTGCTGGTCGCCAGCAGCGAATTGCCCACCGCGTTCTACACCGGCACGTTGACCGCCAGCCTCGGCATCCTCATCTTCAGCGTGCTGCTGTGGCTGGTCATTGCCCAGCAGATCAAGCGACTGATCACCCAACCGATCCACCAGCTCGAAGAGTTGTCGCGCCAGGTGACCCGCGAGGAAAACTATTCCCTGCGCGCCGCCCGGGGCAACCACGACGAAATCGGCAGCCTGGCCGAGGCGTTCAACACCATGCTGTCGCGCATCGAAGCCCGCGAACAGCAACTCAAGCGAGCCCGTGACGATTCCCAGGCCGCCTATGACCAAGCCCAGGGGCTGGCGGAGGAAACCCGCCACACCAACCGCAAGCTGGAACTGGAAGTCCAGGTGCGCAGCAAGATCGAGAAAAAACTCACCGGCTTCCAGAACTACCTCAACAGCATCATCGACTCCATGCCGTCGGCCCTGATCGCCCTCGACGAACAGCTCTACGTCACCCAATGGAACCAGGAAGCCAGCGCGCTCTCCGGCACACGATTGGACGAAGCGCTGAACCAGCCGATCTTCCTCGCCTTCGAACCGCTCAAGCCCTATCTGCCACAGCTCAAGCAGACGGTCGAACAGCACACGGTGGCCAAGATCGAACGTGTCACCTGGACCAAGGACGACGAAGCCCGGCACTACGCCCTCACGTTCTATCCGTTGATGGGCGGTGCCGGGCGGGGCGTGGTGATCCGTATCGATGACATTACCCAGCGCTTGTCGCTGGAAGAAATGATGGTGCAATCGGAGAAGATGCTCTCGGTCGGTGGCCTCGCGGCGGGCATGGCCCATGAGATCAATAATCCGCTCGGAGCGATCCTGCACAACGTGCAGAACATCCGCCGACGCCTGTCGGCGGAACTGCCGAAGAACCTCGAACAGGCCGAGCAGTTGGGCATCGAGTTGCCGGTGATCTACCGTTACCTGGAGAGCCGGGAAATCCCGCAACTGCTCGACGGCATCCAGCAGGCCGGTGCCCGGGCCGCGAAGATCGTCACCCACATGCTCAGCTTCAGTCGACGCAGCACCCGGCAGATGGCCCCCTGCGACTTGCCCGCTTTGATCGACCAGGCCGTGGAGATTGCCGGCAACGATTTCGACCTGGCGATCGGTTTCGACTTCAAAGGCCAGGCCATCATCCGTCAGTTCGACCCGAACCTGGGACCGGTGCCCGGCACCGCCAACGAACTGGAGCAGGTGTTGCTCAACCTGCTGAAAAACGCTGCCCAGGCCATCCATCTGCGCCAGGACGACGGCGAGCCCGGCCGTATTATCCTGCGTACCCGGCTGAATCCACCGTGGGCGGAAATCCAGGTCGAGGACAACGGCATCGGCATGAGCGAGAACGTGCGCAAACGCACCTTCGAACCGTTCTTTACCACCAAGGAAATCGGCCAGGGCACGGGCCTCGGGCTGTCGGTCTCGTATTTCATCATCACCAACAACCACAAGGGCCAGATGGAAGTGCAATCCGCGCCAGGCCAGGGCACTTGCTTCACCCTGCGCCTGCCGCTGGCGGGCACTTCGATCGTGGCCCAGGAACACAAGCAAGTGGAGCGCTGAACAATGGGTTTTCGCCTGTCGAAGATTTACACCCGCACCGGTGACAAAGGTGAAACCGGGCTGGGGGATGGTCGCCGCGTGGCGAAGGACCACCCGCGGGTCGAGGCGATCGGCGAAGTGGATACGTTGAACAGCCAGTTGGGCCTGTTGCTGGCCGGTCTGGCCGAGGAAACGGCCCGGCATCCCGCGCTGGAAGACGTCATCACCGTGTTGGCGCCATGTCAGCACCGCTTGTTCGACCTGGGCGGCGAATTGGCGATGCCGGCTTACCAGGCTTTGGACAACGCGGAAGTCGAACGGCTGGAAGCGGCTATCGACGTATGGAATGAAGAGCTCGGGCCGCTGGAAAATTTCATCCTGCCCGGCGGCTCTTCCCTGATCGCCCAAGCCCACGTCTGCCGAAGCATGGCCCGCAGCGCCGAGCGTCGTTGCCAGCAATTGAACGCAGTGGAGCCGCTGGCCGGGCCGGGGCTGGCCTACATCAATCGGTTGTCGGATCTGTTGTTCGTGGCCGCGCGGCTCATTGCCCGGCGCCAAGGGGTGGCTGAGGTACTTTGGGAGGCGGCGACCAAGCCTGGAAGCTGATCTGTCAGTCCGCCATCGCGAGCAAGCTCGCTCCCACAGGGGTTTTGTGACCGCCAAAAATCCAATGTGGGAGCGAGCTTGCTCGCGATGGCGTCAGTTGTTGCACCACACTGTCACGCCTCAGGCCAAAACGCCCGAATCCCCGCCACGCCCTGGGCCCCGGCGTCCCATGCCTTTTGCCGCTCATCCGGCCCTACTCCGCCCAACAGGTAGACCGGCCTGTCGAAGCCCTCGATCAACCGCGCCGCTTCGTCCCATCCCAGCGGCTTGGCATCGGGATGGGTCTGGGTCGGCTGCACCGGCGAGAGCGTCACGAAATCCACGTCCATCTGCTGCGCCAGGGACAGCTCTTCTGCGTTATGGCACGAGGCTGCCAGCCAGCGATCCTTGCCGAACGGTCGACCGGCCGCCGCATGCTTGCGCAGTTGTGCGGCGGTGATGTGCCAGCCGGCCGACGGGAAATCCCCCAGCCATTCGAACGGCCCCTTGAGCATCAGCTGGGCCTTGCCGGCACACAGCCCCACCGCGTCCACCGCCAGATCACGGTATTGCGGATCGTAGCCGTTGGGCGCGCGCAGTTGGACCAGCTTGATCCCACCCCCGATCGCCTTCTGCAAGCCGCGCAGCAAGGCCGGCGTTTCGAGGCCTTCGGGCGTAATCAGGTACTCGCCCGGCAAACGTGCCGCCGCGACGATCGGCTGATTGGCCGCCGGAAATTCATAATTCGTCAACTCACGGGCCGTCACCCAGGCCAACGGCTGGCCTTCGGCACCGTGGGGCTCGCCACTGAACGCCGAGACTTCCCAGACGTCCAGCAATACTTGCTTGTCCGGGTAGTCATGACGCACCTTGATCAGCGGCCGAGCGGCGCCGACAACGATGCCCAATTCTTCATGAAGCTCCCGGGCCAGGGCGATCTCGACGGATTCATCCGCCTCGACCTTGCCGCCAGGAAACTCCCACAGGCCACCTTGGTGCTGGGTATCGGCCCGCCGGGCGATCAGGATTCTGCTGGCGGCATCGCGAATGACCGCCGCCGCTACGTGGATTCGTTTCACCGCGCTATTCCTCAGCGTTGATGGAGTCGGTTCCGGCCCATCGCGAGCAAGCTCGCTCCCACACGAACGACACTGTTGCCCTGTGGGAGCGAGCTTGCTCGCGATAGGAGCGCCTCGGTCTTAAGTCCGATACTCAGCGTTGATCTTTACGTACTCGTGGGACAGGTCAGTGGTCCAGATGGTTTCGCTGCAATCACCCCGTCCCAGCTCGATGCGGATAGTGATCTCTTCCTGCTGCATCACGGCCGCGCCCTGGGCTTCGGTGTAGGTTGCGGCGCGGGCGCCCTGGCTGGCGATGCACACTTCGCCAAGGAACACGTCGATCTTGCTCACGTCCAGCTCAGGCACGCCGGCACGGCCGACAGCGGCGAGGATACGGCCCCAGTTCGGGTCGGAGGCGAACAATGCGGTCTTGATCAGTGGCGAGTGCGCCACGGTGTAGCCGACGTCCAGACATTCCTGGTGATTGCCCCCGCCGTTGACCTGCACGGTCACGAACTTGGTCGCGCCTTCGCCGTCACGGACGATGGCCTGGGCCACTTCCATGCACACTTCGAACACCGCCTGCTTGAGGGCCATGAACAGCGGGCCGCTGGCCTCGGTGATCTGCGGCAGGTTGGCCTTGCCAGTGGCGATCAGCATGCAGCAGTCATTGGTAGACGTGTCGCCGTCGATGGTGATGCGGTTGAACGACTTGTTGGCGCCGTCGAGCATCAGGTCTTGCAGCACCTGGCGCGAAACCTTGGCGTCGGTGGCGATGTAGCCGAGCATGGTCGCCATGTTCGGGCGGATCATGCCGGCGCCTTTGCTGATGCCGGTGACCGTGACGGTGACGCCGTCGTGCTGGAACTGGCGGCTCGCGCCCTTGGGCAGGGTGTCAGTGGTCATGATGCCGGTGGCGGCGGCGGCCCAGTTGTTTTCCGAGAGGTCATCAAGGGCGGCTTGCAACGCGCCTTCGATTTTCTCGACCGGCAGTGGTTCGCCGATTACACCGGTGGAGTAAGGCAGTACCTGGTTGGCGTCGACGCCCGTCAGTTCAGCCAGCTTGGCGCAGGTGCGCTCGGCGGCGGCCAGGCCTGGCGCGCCGGTGCCGGCATTGGCGTTACCGGTGTTGGTCAGCAGGTAACGCACCGGTCCCTGCACGCGTTGCTTGGCCAGGATCACCGGCGCGGCGCAGAACGCATTGAGGGTAAACACGCCCGCGACCGTCGAACCCTCGGCGCAACGCATCACCACCACATCCTTGCGCCCGGGACGCTTGATGCCCGCCGAGGCGATACCGAGTTCAAAACCGGCAACCGGGTGCAACGTTGGCAACGGACCAAGACCAACAGCCATGAATGCGCTCCTTAATAGATAAATCGACGCCGTTTTCATCGAAACGGCGAATCAAATGGCAAAACGCCGCGACAGGGGTTACCTGTCGCGGCGCGGGTCGTTCAGCGTTGAAACGGGATTATTGAATCTGCCCGTGGCAATGCTTGTATTTCTTGCCCGAGCCGCAATAGCACAGCTCGTTACGGCCTAGCTTCTGCTCGTTGCGCACCGGCGCGGTGGCCAGTGCAACATCCACGTCGACACCTTCTTCCATCGCCTGGGCCACTTCCAGCCCTGGCGCTTCGGCGTGTTCGAACTGCATGCGGGCAGCCAAGGCTTCGGCTTCCTGGCGCAGGCGAGCTTCTTCTTCAACCGGGTCTTCGCGGCGAACCTGAACGTGGGACAGCACACGAATCGAGTCGCGCTTGATGGAATCCAGCAGCTCGGAGAACAGCGTGAAGGACTCGCGCTTGTATTCCTGCTTCGGGTTCTTCTGGGCGTAGCCGCGCAAGTGAATCCCGTGGCGCAGGTGATCCATGGTCGACAAGTGGTCTTTCCACAGGTCGTCCAGCACGCGCAGCACGATCTGTTTCTCGAAGGAACGCAGCGCCTCGGCGCCGGCCTGGTCTTCTTTTTCGTTGTACGCGGCGATCAGTTCGGCCAGCAGCTTCTCGCGCAGGGTTTCCTCGTACAGGTGATCGTCTTCGTCGAGCCACTGCTGGATCGGCAACGACACGCCAAAATCGCTGCGCAGGGAGGCTTCCAACCCAGCGACGTCCCACTGTTCCGGCAACGATTGCGGCGGGATGTGGGCGCTGATGGTCGCGTCGAGCACTTCACGACGGAAATCGGCGATGGTTTCGCCAATGTCGTCGGCGGCCAACAAGCTGTTGCGCATGTGATAGATCACTTTACGCTGCTCGTTGTTGACGTCGTCGAACTCCAGCAGTTGCTTGCGGATATCGAAGTTGCGGCCTTCGACCTTGCGCTGGGCCTTTTCGATGGCGTTGGTCACCATGCGGTGCTCGATCGCCTCGCCTGGCTGCATGCCCAGAGCCTTCATGAAGTTCTTCACCCGGTCAGAGGCGAAGATGCGCATCAGGCTGTCTTCCAACGACAGGTAGAAGCGGCTGGAGCCTGCGTCACCCTGGCGACCGGCACGGCCACGCAGCTGGTTGTCGATACGGCGGGATTCGTGACGCTCGGAAGCGATCACCTGCAAGCCGCCGGATTCGAGCACTTGCTGGTGACGCTTCTGCCAGTCGGCCTTGATCTGCGCGATCTGCTCGGGGGTCGGGTTTTCCAGGGAAGCGACTTCCACTTCCCAGTTGCCGCCCAGCAGGATGTCGGTACCACGGCCGGCCATGTTGGTGGCGATGGTCAACGCACCCGGGCGACCGGCCTGGGCGATGATCTCGGCTTCCTTCTCGTGGAACTTGGCGTTCAGGACCTTGTGCTCGATGCCTTCCTTGGTGAGCAGGTTGGACATGTGCTCGGAGGTCTCGATGGTGGCGGTGCCCACCAGGATAGGACGGCCCTGGGCCATGCCTTCCTTAATGTCATTGATGATCGCCGCGTATTTCTCTTCGGCGGTCAGGAACACCAGGTCGTTGTAGTCTTTGCGCGCCAGCGGCTTGTTCGGCGGAATCACCACCACTTGCAGGCCGTAGATCTGGTGGAATTCGAACGCTTCGGTGTCAGCGGTACCGGTCATGCCGGACAGCTTGTTGTACAGGCGGAAGTAGTTCTGGAAGGTGGTGGAGGCCAGGGTCTGGCTCTCGGCCTGGATGTTCAGACCTTCCTTGGCCTCGATGGCCTGGTGCAGGCCTTCGGACAGGCGACGGCCCGGCATGGTGCGGCCGGTGTGCTCGTCCACCAGCACGACCTGGCCGTCCTGCACGATATATTCGACATTGCGGTGGAAAAGCTTGTGGGCACGCAAGCCGGCATAGACGTGGGTCAGCAGGCCCAGGTTATGGGCCGAGTACAGGCTTTCGCCTTCTGCCAGCAGGCCGACGCGGGTCAGCATCTCTTCGATGAATTGGTGGCCGGATTCGTTGAGCTCGACCTGGCGGGTCTTCTCGTCGACGGTGTAGTGACCGGCCTGGGTGACTTCGCCCTCGACTTCTTCCACGTGCAGCTTGAGCTGCGGGATCAACTTATTGATCTCGATGTACAGCTTGGAGCTGTCCTCGGCCTGACCGGAAATGATCAGCGGGGTACGGGCTTCGTCGATGAGGATGGAGTCGACTTCGTCGATGACGGCAAAGTTGAGTTCACGCTGGAATTTTTCTTCCATGCTGAACGCCATGTTGTCGCGCAGGTAATCGAAGCCGAATTCGTTGTTGGTGCCGTAGGTGATGTCCGAGGCGTAGGCGGCGCGTTTCTCTTCCGGCGGCTGGAACGGCGTGACGACGCCGACGGTCAGGCCGAGGAACTCGTAGAGCGGGCGCATCCAGTTGGCGTCGCGGCGGGCCAGGTAATCGTTGACCGTGACCACGTGTACGCCCTTGCCGGACAATGCATTGAGATACACCGCCAGGGTCGCCACGAGGGTCTTGCCCTCACCGGTACGCATTTCGGCGATCTTGCCTTCGTGCAAGGTCATGCCGCCGATCAACTGGACGTCGAAGTGACGCATGCCCATGACCCGCTTGCCGGCTTCGCGGCAGACCGCAAAGGCTTCGGGCAGGATCTGGTCAAGGGTCTCACCCTTGGCGATGCGGTCCTTGAATTCGGCGGTCTTGGCGCGTAACTGATCGTCCGAAAGGGCCACCATTTGCTCTTCGAAGGCATTGACGATCTGTACCGTCTTGAGCATGCGCTTGACTTCACGCTCATTCTTGCTTCCAAAAAGTTTCTTTAACAAAGGCGCAAACATATCGGCAGGATCTTCCACACTAAAGGGATGGAGGGCGGCCCCGTGAGTCGCCCGTGCAGCCCTCATGGCCGCATGCGAACGAGCATTCTACCCGGAAACGATGGTGAGGAAAGTGGCGTTATTCCACGATGCTGGCACAGCGCTGTGACGGGGCCTCCCTAAAATAAGGGCTTTTGCGCGAACTTCAACCCACAAAGCGCATAAGTTACTTATTGATTGTGTGGGATAAAAGCCGCTGGGCGACAGGGCGGCGGGGCGACCGGTGCTTCTGCTACCATGGCGCCTCTGTCATTTTGCGGTATTCAACCATGGCCTTCCGCCCTCTTCCAGCCAAGGCGCCCGCCGTTCTGCTGCGCGAAGCCAAGCCGCTGAAAGCCATTTTCGGCCACGCCAGGCGCCTCGGTCATCTGCAACGGCTGGTGGACAGCCAGTTGCAGCCCGCCGCGCGTGAGCATTGCCACGTAGCCTCCTGGCGCGAAGGCAGCTTGTTGCTGATCGTCACTGACGGCCATTGGGCCACGCGCCTGCGCTACCAACAGAAGCGCCTGCTGCGTCAATTGCAGGCATTCGATGAATTCGCCAACCTGACGCGAATCCTGTTCAAGGTCCAGCCGCCGACCGTACAGGCCGGCGCCAAGGGACATACCCTGGACCTGTCCACCGACGCGGCCGCGACCATCCAGGCCACCGCCGAGGGCATCAGCGACCCTAACCTGAAGGCGGCGCTGGAGCGGTTGGCGGCGCATGCGCGGCCCAAGGATTGAGATTTCCGGCGCCTGTTAGATAGCTATCGCGAGCAAGCTCGCTCCCACAGGGGATCTAGGCGAACACAAATTTTGTGTCTGGCAGAAACCTACTGTGGGAGCGAGCCTGCTCGCGATGGGGCGACTCGGTCTCGACTACCGCCGCTTGCTGCCCCCAAGCAGCGACCCCATCAACCCCCGCACCAACTGCCGGCCCAGCTGATTGGCCGCCTGGCGCATCGCTGATTTCAAGGCCTGGCCCGCCGCGGTGCCAAGGAACTCCCCGGCCTTTTCGGTAAAGCTTGGCTCTTCAGCGGTGGGCTTGCCCGGTGTCGCTTCGGCTTGTGGTTCCAGCCCCTTGCGGCCCATCAGCACTTCATAGGCCGACTCGCGATCAATAGGCTTGTCGTAACGTCCCTGCAACGGTGAACTGGCAATCAACCCGGCCCGCTCGGCCTCGCTCAGCGGCCCGATACGCGACTGCGGCGGCGCCACCAGCACGCGCTGGACGATTTCCGGCGTGCCTTTTTCTTGCAGGGTGCCGACCAGGGCTTCACCGATGCCCAGTTCGGTGAGTACCGCCAAGGCATCGAATTGCGGGTTCGGTCGGAAACCCTCCGCCACCGCCCGCAAGGACTTCTGTTCCTTGGCGGTAAAAGCCCTCAGGCCGTGCTGGATGCGCAATCCCAACTGTGCCAGCACATCGTCCGGCAGATCCCCCGGCGACTGGGTCACGAAATACACCCCGACGCCCTTGGAGCGGATCAGTCGCACCACTTGTTCCAGGCGATCCTGCAGCGCCTTGGGCGTGCCGGCAAACAACAGGTGCGCCTCGTCGAAGAACAGCGCGAGCAAGGGTTTGTCCGCGTCGCCGCGCTCGGGCAGTTGCTCGAAAAGCTCGGCCAGCAGCCACAGCAGGAATGTCGCGTAGACCTTCGGGGCTTCATGGACCAGTCGGCTGGCGTCCAGCAGATGAATACGCCCGCGACCATCGCTGGCCGGTTGCAGAATGTCCTCCAACTGCAACGCCGGCTCACCGAACAAGGCGTCGGCCCCTTGTTGTTCCAGCGTGGACAAGCGTCGCATCAGCGCCTGGCTGGAACCCGTGGTCATCAGGGCGGCATCGTCCCCTAGCAATTCGGGGTTGTCCTTGAGGTGGTTGAGCAGCGCCTTCAAGTCCTTGAGGTCCAGCAGCAACAGCCCTTCCCGATCAGCGACCTTGAACGCCGCGTACAACGCCGATTGCTGGCTGTCCGTCAGTTCCAAAAGGCTGCCGAGCAACAACGGGCCCATTTCACTCAAGGTAGTGCGCAGCGGATGGCCCGATTGGCCGTGAATGTCCCACAGCGTCACCGGATAAGCCTGGGGCTTGTGGCCAAGCCAAGGCATGCCGGCGATACGCTCGGCGATCTTGCCCTGGGGAGCGCCGGCAGCACCGAGGCCGCACAAGTCGCCCTTGATGTCTGCCGCGAAGACGGCCACGCCGGCATCGCTGAACATCTCGGCCAGGCGCTGCAGAGTAACGGTCTTGCCCGTGCCGGTGGCACCCGCCACCAGTCCGTGGCGGTTCGCCAGGCGCATGGCCTGGGCGACAGGTTGGCCGGCAAGGTCGGCCCCGATGATCAGTTGCGATGAGTCAGGCATTTCGTCACCCGTGGTGTTTGCGATATGACGCCATTTTGCGCGCTTATATAAAAGCATGCCTGGGCATTAAGGCGTTGGCAGCAGGAATAATAGCTGCGAATCAGGGCGGGCCCTATCGCGAGCAAGCTCGCACAGGGTTGTGGTACGCACAGGTCCCATGTGGCAGCGAGCTTGCTCGCGATGAGGCCCTGTCAAACCCAGCAATACTCCACTGACAACCCGCCCTCACAACCCCAACCGAACATCTATTCTTACTAAAGGTCAACACAGGAGAACACAGACCGGAGGGACGTTCATCGTGCATATAGCGGACATAACCATGTTCTACGCCCCCGCCAGCGGTGGCGTGCGCACTTATCTGGATGCCAAGCACCGGCGCCTGGGCAATCGGCCCGGTATCCGCCATAGCCTCTTGATTCCTGGCGCTCACCTGAGTGAGCAGGACGGAATCTATAAAGTTCCAGCCCCTCCGCTCCCCTTTGGCAAGGGTTATCGCTTCCCGCTTCGCCTGGCGCCCTGGCGTAATGTCCTGCGCGACTTGCAGCCCGATCTCATTGAAGTAGGCGATCCCTATCTCACCGCCTGGGCGGCCCTCGATGCCCGGCGCCAGCTCGATGTGCCTGTCATCGGTTTTTATCATTCAGACTTGCCGCTGCTGGTCAGCAACCGCATGGGAAGCTGGTTCACGCCCAACATCGAGGCCTACGTCAGCAAGTTGTACGGCAACTTCGACCGAGTCCTGGCCCCCAGCCAGGTCATGGCCGACAAACTGACCGGGCTGGGCGTCAAGAACGTCTATGTACAGCCCTTGGGCGTAGACCTCCAGACCTTCAACCCCGCCGCCCGCGACCCCGAATTGCGGGCGGAGCTGGGCATCGCCGAAGACGCGCGATTGCTGATCTTCGCCGGTCGCGGCTCCAAGGAAAAAAACCTGCCGGTGCTGCTCAAGTGCATGAAACGCCTGGGCGAGCGCTACCACTTGTTGTTGGTCGGTTCTTCGATGCCCGCCCTGGTGCCGGACAATGTCACCGTCATCGACGAATTCTGCCCGGCGCCCCAGGTTGCCCGGCTGATGGCCAGCGCCGACGCGCTGCTGCATGCCGGCGACCAGGAAACCTTTGGCCTGGTGATCCTCGAAGCGATGGCCAGCGGCATCCCGGTGGTAGCGGTCGCGGCCGGCGCGTTCAGCGAAATCGTCCAGGAGGACTGCGGTCTGCTGTGCACACCTGACAATCCGCAGGCCATGGCCAATGCCGTTCGACAGCTGTTCGCCGAAGGTTGCGAGCAACGTGGCGCCAGGGCTCGGCGACACGTAGAGCGTCATTACGCCTGGGATACGGTGGTCAATAGCCTGTTGGGCCATTACTACAGTGTGCTCGGCGCAGAGATGCCGCTGCTGGCCAATGGTTGAGGCGACGTCGATGGCAATGAATCCCACCCCCAGCCTGCTGTTGGTGCTCCATGACGTCGCGCCCCAGACCTGGCCCGACTACCAGCCCTTCGTTGAAGCCGTCGACGCCCTTGGCCAGGTGCCGATGACCTGGCTGGTGGTGCCGGATTTCCATCATGCCAATGCGCTGGACGATCACCCCGGCTTCAGGCGCTTGCTGGACGACCGGGTCGAGCGCGGCGATGAATTGGTCTTGCACGGTTACTACCATTGCGACGACGGCCCGCCCGCCCTTCATCCCAAGGACTTTTTCATGCGGCGGGTCTATACCCACGAAGGCGAGTTCTATGGATTGTCCGAAGAGGCCGCCCTCGCTCGCCTACGAGCCGGTATCGAAATCTTCCAGCGGTACCAATGGCCGCTCCAAGGTTTCGTCGCGCCCGCCTGGCTGATGAGCGAAGGCACCCGGCAAGCCTTGCGCCAGCTGCCTCTGAGCTACACCAGCGATACCCAACACCTTTACCGTTTGCCCGAGTTCACCCAGATCGATGCGCCGGGCCTGGTCTGGAGCGCGCGCAGCGCCTGGCGCCGGGGCCTGTCGAAAATCATCAGCGACCAGCGCGAACAGCGCTGGCGCCAGGCACCTGTGATTCGCCTGGGGCTGCACCCGGTGGACATGCGCCACGGTTTTTCCCGGGATTATTGGCTACGCACCCTGCAGCGCCTGCTTGAGGACGGACGTGTGCCGATGACCAAGGCCGGCTGGCTGGCAACCCAGGGCCTGCGGGTCAGTAACGCCGCATGAAGCGATTGATCTGGCTGGTCGCCGCCCTGCTCATCGCGCTTGTGGTGCCGATGCTGGTGGGCGGTGGGGAAATGTGGTCGCGGGTGCAGCGCTTTCCGTTGTCGCTGCTGTTGGTCATGCTCGGCATGATTGTGCTGTGCTGGGCGCTGAACTCGATGCGCCTGCGTTTGCTGCTGGGCGAGCACCGTGGGCGCATCGGCGCGGTCAAAAGCATGGGCGTGGTGATGTCCACCGAGTTCGCCATGTGCGCGACGCCCGGCGGCAGCGGCGGCCCCTTGACGCTGATGGCCCTGCTGGCGCGCAACGGCGTGCGCCCGGCCCATGGCAGCGCCGTATTCGCGATGGATCAGTTGAGCGATCTGCTGTTTTTCCTGTGTGCGTTGCTGGGCATCCTGTTTTACGCGCTGTTCCAGAACCTCAGCCAGCGCATGGAATGGATGCTAGCGTTGAGCGCGATTTCGATGTTCGGCGGCCTGGCCTGCTGCGCCCTGGTCGCGCGCTACCATCGCCGGCTGATTCTGCTGGGTGCCCGAGTGCTGCGCCACCTACGGGTGAAAACCAGCACTCGCCGGCGTTGGGGACGCAAGATCCTCAATTTCCTGGCGGCGTTCACCGATACGTTGAAGTTGCCCCGAATGACACTTTTCCAAGTGTTCGGCCTGACCTGCCTGCACTGGGCGCTGCGCTACAGCGTGCTTTATCTGGCATTGAAAGGGCTGGGGGCGGATTTGCAATGGGCGTGGAGTTTCCTGATCCAGATGCTCTCTCTGAGCGCGGGGCAGTTCAGCCTGCTGCCGGGCGGCGCCGGAGCGGCGGAGTTGACCTCGGCGGCGCTACTGGCGCCCATGGTAGGAAAATCCACCGCGGCGGCGGCGATTCTGATCTGGCGAGCGGTGACCTATTACTTCTATCTGCTGGCCGGAGGACCAGTGTTTTTCCTGATGGTCGGGCGACCATTGATCAAGAAGCTGATCAGGCTCAGGCAGGCCTGACCCGTTATTGATTGGGTTCGGAGTCGCCCTGAGGCTTGTCGTTCAGCTCGTCCCAGAGCTTCGCGGCGTCGGGAAACTCAGTGCCGTCCTCGGGGCTCAACGCGTCGGGATCGTAGCGGCTCAGGCAGCCCTCGCCCACGGTTGGCGGAGCTTTGGCGGTGGCTTTGTCTAAGGGATCGGTCATGGTCCACGCCCTCTCAAGGCTAATCGTGGCGAGGGAGCTTGCTCCCTCACCGGGTTCTGCGTTGGATCAGAATACGACGGTCTTGTTGCCGTGTACCAACACGCGGTCTTCCAGGTGATAACGCAAGCCGCGCGCGAGCACCATCTTCTCCACGTCGCGACCGAATCGCACCATGTCTTCAATGCTGTCGCTGTGGCTGACACGCACCACGTCCTGCTCGATGATCGGGCCGGCGTCCAGCTCTTCGGTCACGTAGTGGCACGTTGCGCCGATCAGTTTCACGCCGCGCATCGATGCCTGGTGGTACGGCTTCGCGCCGACGAAAGACGGCAGGAAGCTGTGGTGGATATTGATGACTTTGTGCGCGTATTCGCTGCACAGCGATGGCGGCAGGATTTGCATGTAGCGGGCCAGCACCACCACTTCAGCGTCATGCTGCTTGACCAGCCGCGAGACTTCAGCGAACGCCGGCTGCTTGTCCTGCGGATTGACGGGGACGTGGTAATAAGGAATGCCGTGCCACTCCACCATGCTGCGCAAGTCGTCATGGTTGGAAATGACGCACGCGATGTCGCAATCCAGCTCATCGCTGTGCCAGCGGTGCAGCAAGTCAGCCAGGCAATGAGACTCACGGCTGGCCATCAGCACCACGCGCTTTTTCTGCGCGGTATCGGTGATACGCCAATCCATCGAGAACTCTTCAGCAATCGGGGCGAATGCCTCGCGAAAGGCTTCGAGGCCAAAGGGCAGCGAGTCGGCGCGGATCTCGTGGCGCATGAAGAACCAGCCACTTTGGTTATCCGAGTGATGGCTCGCTTCAGTGATCCAGCCATTATGGGACGCCAGAAAGTTACTGACTTTAGCAACGATACCGACGCGGTCCGGGCAAGCGATCACCAGCCGAAAAGTGCGCATGAGGGGAACTCCAGAACTTCGCAAAAAGGCGGCCATTCTAGCCATTGCGTAGCAAAACTGCAGTATCGATCGCACACCCTGCCCGCCCGGGACCACCGAGGCGGCGCGCGACGTGGCCTGTGGCTGCGCCGCAATTGTGTGAACGGATATGAAGACAGCATCGAGTATTTATTTGCGATGCCCATTTCCATGGCACCCGCACTATTTAACTAAATAAACACGGCTTAAATGTTTACTTGATGAAACTGTCTGATTACTATTGCTTCACTGTCTCCTTGTCACCAGCGTCCTACATAAGGTAGTCCCCATGTCTCTGATCACCGAATACAACGCCACAAAACAAGCTATTGAAGAATTGCAACAACGTCTGGCCGACCTCTCCAAAGACGACAAACTGCAAAAAGAATTGGAATTCGAAGGCAAACTGCGCACGCTGATGGGCGAATACTCCAAGTCCCTGCGCGATATCATTGCCCTGCTGGATCCAGAAGCCAAATCGGGTAAAGCACCCCGCGGCGCGGTAAAAACGACCGGCACCAAACGTGCTCGTAAAGTTAAGCAATACAAAAACCCGCACAATGGCGAAGTCATCGAAACAAAAGGTGGCAACCACAAGACGTTGAAAGAGTGGAAAGCCAAGTGGGGCGGTGACGTGGTAGAAGGCTGGGCAACCCTGCTGGGCTAAGCCTCGCCAGCGGCGCCGCGCGTTAAGAGGTGAAGCCTGCAAGCAGAAACGCCAGCGATTTGCTGGCGTTTTTTTATGCCTGGGTTTTTACCCTGGCTTTCAATAGCTGCGTGGCAGTTTAGAGGCTAAAACGTTTGCGCAATTGTTGGCTGTAGCCCTGCCATTGCATCAGCACATCGCGCTGCAACGGCGAAGATTGGGCCATCCATTCTGTCATCGCCTCATCAAAATTGCTCAGCGTATTCGGCGCGCCCCATTCAGGCAAAGACAGGCGTTGCTGGCAAAAAAGTGTCCAACGCTGTTGTTCCGCTGGATCCAAGGTCTCCGGAAAGTTGCGCGCACGATATCGAAACAATAATTCCGGCAGGCGTTCATCATCGAATGGCCACTGCTGTTGGGCCAAATCAGACGGATCCGCCATGCGAACTTGTTCACATAAACGGCGATCACGATCACCGAGAAACCCTGCATATAATTGCTGCTCGGGATCTTCGCTGGCAGTGAAGTCTTCTTGCCCGTAAATAGCCTGGAGTTTGTCTTGCCAGACGTGTTGTGCGTCACTTAGCCGCAGCGCCCGCTGATGCACGCCCTCCATGTCCAGCTGCAGCCGTAGTTGGTCCTCGGCGCGCAAGACAGCCAGCGGCGCAACCACCGGGCATTTGTTGATGTGGATGAGTTTAAGGGGGACCGGCAGCTCACCGTCGAGCAAGTCTTCGCGGCGGGTATACAACCGCTGGCGCAAAAGCTGCGCGTCATGGTCAAGCAAGCCCTGGGGGTCCAGGTGTAAGTCACAGACGATCAAGGCGTTGCGGTTCTTCGGGTGCCAGGCCAGCGGCAGCACCACGCCAATGTAGTTTCGCGCCGCCGAGAAGCGCCCGGATATATGCACCATCGGCTGCAACAGGCGGATCTGGTCCATCACCTTCTGCTTGCCGCGCAACTGGAACAACCAGTCGTAGAGCCGGGGTTGTTTTTCGCGGATCAACCGGGCCAGGGCGATGGTCGCGCGCACGTCCGACAGCGCGTCATGGGCCTGGCCATGGTCGATGCCGTTGGCGGCCGTCAGGCGTTCGAGCTTGAGGGTGACGCGGCCATCCTCCTGCGGCCAGACGATGCCCTCGGGGCGCAGCGCATAGGCGGCGCGCACCACGTCGATGAGGTCCCAGCGGCTATTGCCGCCCTGCCATTCCCGAGCGTACGGATCGAAGAAATTGCGATACAGGCTGTAGCGAGTCATTTCGTCGTCGAAGCGCAAGGTGTTGTAGCCGGCACCACAGGTCCCAGGCGCAGCCAATTGCGCATGGACGCGTGTCATGAAGTCGGCTTCGCTCAAGCCCTTTTCCGCCAGGCACGCGGGCGTAATGCCGGTGATGGCGCAGGCCGCCGGGTGGGGCAGGATGTCATCGCTGGGCCGGCAATACAGGTTCACCGGCTCGGCGATTTCGTTGAGATCGAAATCGGTACGTATTCCCGCCACCTGCAAGGGGCGGTCGCACCGTGGGTTGATGCCGGTGGTTTCGTAGTCGTACCAGAAGATGGAAGTCACGGGGTGTTCCTGGGCTGAGGACTGGCGAAGTCTAGGCGTTCGTACCCTGCGCCCGCCAGCCTTCGCGCCTTTAATCCTGTTGCAGGCCATGAAATGACATACACGGCCATATCGTGCGCCCGCCCGAAGACTGATAGGCTCTGTACGAAATGTATCCGCACTCGCCCATACTGCGTTGAAACGGGGCTCGGAATGCTCATGTACTCCAGTACATTCCACTTCCTCGCCCCGTTTCGCCTTGTCTGGCCTTCGCGCGAACACATTCATACAGACCCTAGCATCTGCGCCGAGATCGAACGTTCGAACGGCCATCACAGGTTGCCCATGCTCGAGACACCAGCACTGCAAAGGAACGCGCCGCTGCCGCCGCCACTGGACACGCGTTACCAGGTCGAAACGCCCGAAGGCATCGACCTGCCACTGCGCCCGGCGGGGCTGATGCCTCGTGCGCTGGCCTTCGCCATCGACCTGGTGATACGTGGGCTGGTGCTCGGCCTGTTCTTTGTCGTCCTGGCGTTCTTCGGCGAACTGGGGATCGGCCTGGGCTCGATCCTGCTGTTCATCGTCAGCTGGTGGTACATGGTGTTGTTCGAGGTGCTGAACCAGGGCCGCTCCCCCGGCAAGCAGATCATGGGGTTGCGCGTGGTGCAGGATGATGGTCGGCCGATCGGCTGGTCTGCCTCGTTGATCCGCAACCTGCTGCGCTTCGTCGACATGCTGCCGTTCGGCTACACCTTTGGAGCGCTCTGCTGCCTGCAACATCCGACCTTCAAGCGCTTGGGCGACCTGGCCGCTGGCACGCTGGTGGTTTATCGCGAGCAACCGGTCAAGCGTCCCGAATTGCCAATGGCCCGGCCGCTACGCCCGCCCTTTGCCCTGGCCCTGGTGGAACAACGCGCCGTGCTGGGTTTCGCCGAGCGCCAGGCACAATTGTCCGACGCCAGGGTCACCGAACTGGCGGCAATCCTGGCCGCGCCATTGAAGGTGCACCCCACCGGGGCCGTGGCTGAACTCAATGGCATCGCCCGCGGCCTGTTGGGGCCGACATGAAGCAAAGCCTGTTCGAAAGCCGCCACCAAGGGGAATGGGAACACCTGTCCCGCCTGCTCGACCAACTGGAGCGCCGCCGCAATGTCCCCCAGAGCAGCGACTTTCCCCACGCCTATCGACAGCTCTGCCAACACCTGGCGCTGGCCCAGGCCCGGGGCTACAGCAGCTTGCTGGTGGACGCCTTGCAGCAACTGGCGCTGCGCGGACACCAGCAACTCTACCGGGACCGCAGCCACCCCTCGACCGGCCTGTCGACTTTTATCCTGGCCGGCTTCCCACGCCTGGTGCGCGAACAATGGCGATTCGTCCTGGCGGCGGGCCTGATGTTCATCGGCAGCCTCGTCGGCGTCGGCTTGCTGGTGTACCTGTTCCCCGAGCTGGTCTACAGCCTGCTGAGCGTCGAGGAAGTCAGCCAGATCCGCGGCATGTACGACCCGGCGGCGGGGCACCTGGGGCGCTCTATCGAGCGGGCCGCCAGCGAGGATTGGGTGATGTTCGGCTACTACATCATGCACAACATCGGGATTGCCTTTCAGACATTCGCCAGTGGTTTGCTGTTCGGCCTGGGCAGCGCGTTCTTCCTGTTCTTCAATGGCCTGACCATTGGCGCGGTGGCCGGGCACCTGACCCAGATCGGCTCGGGCGGGACGTTCTGGTCGTTCGTCATTGGCCATGGCGCTTTCGAGTTGACTGCCATCACCCTGGCCGGTGCCGCGGGCCTGCAACTGGGCTGGGCGCTGATTGCGCCGGGACGCCTCACGCGGGGCGAAGCCTTGCGACTGGCCGCCGGCAAAAGCGTGCTGATCATCGCCGGGGTAATCCTCTTCCTGCTCATTGCAGCGTTCGTCGAGGCCTATTGGTCCTCCAGCGCCGCGACACCCTCCACCAAATACACCATCGGCGCGCTACTGTGGCTGCTGGTGATCGGTTACCTGCTGTTCGCCGGGCGAGGCCAGCATGCGCCTGAGTGACGTCACGGTAGCGATCCGCCCACGCACCACCTGGGAAGCCATGGACCTCGGCGTACTGATGACCCAGCAGCACCGGCGGCTGCTGATGGCCAGCTGGGCCATCGTCACACTGCCGGTGTATGCGCTACTGACCTTGTTGCTGTGGGACTCGCCCTCCTTGGTGGTGTTTATATTCTGGTGGCTGAAACCGGCCTTCGAACGCCTGCCTCTGTACATCTTGTCCAAGGCGCTGTTTGGCGAGACGCCGACCTTGAAACAGGCCTTGCGCCAATGGCCGACGCTGCTCAAGCCACAATTGCTGGCCAGCCTGACCTGGCGCCGGCTGAGCCTGAGCCGCAGCTTCCTGATGCCCGTCGTGCAACTCGAAGGGCTCGCCGGCGAGGCACGAGAGCAGCGCTTGCGCGTGCTGCTGCAACGCAACGGCGGCGCCGCGCAATGGTTGACCATCCTCGGCGTGCACCTGGAGACCGTCTTGTGGTTCGGCCTGATGGCCCTGTTCTATCTATTCGTGCCGCAACAAGTCGAACTGGAATGGGACTGGCAAACCCTGATCGCCGTCGCCGAACACGATTGGCTGTGGCTCGAACACCTGCTCAATGTCCTCTATCCGCTGCTATTGATTGTCTGGGAGCCGATCTACGTCGCCTGCGGCTTCAGCCTCTACCTGAATCGACGCACCCTGCTGGAAGCCTGGGACATCGAGCTGGTGTTCCGCCGCCTGCGCCAACGCCTGGGCACCGTAGCGCCTGCCCTGGCGCTGCTCGCCCTGACCCTCCTGCCGCTGGCGCCACCCGCATGGGCCGATGACAACAGCAACACACCCCAGAGCCCTCGCCTGCTCAACCAACCCGTCACCAGCCAAGCCTCTCGCGAGAGCATCAAGGCGATCCTCGACGCACCCCCTTTCAAGAATCCGGAAACCGTGACGCGCTATCGATTCGGCAAAGAAGCCACCGAATCGGCCGAAACCGATGAAGCCCCCGGCTGGCTGAAATCGATGCTCAACTGGAGCGCCAAACGCTTCGAAACGATCGCTGCGCTGATCCAGGCGCTGCTCTGGGCCACGCTGGTGGGCGCGATCGTCTGGCTGGCCTGGCACTATCGTGAACGGCTCAAGGCGCTCGCCAACTACCGGCCAACGAAACGCCTGCCGGCGGAGCGCCCCGCGCCGGCACGCATGTTTGGCCTGGATATCCGCGAAGAGAGCTTGCCAAACGATGTCGCGGCCAGCGCCGAGCAGTTGTGGTCCGACGCGCCACGCGAGGCGTTGGGCCTGTTGTACCGAGCGCTGCTCAGCCGTTTGCACCATGAGTTCAACATGCCCCTCAAGCCGGCCGACACCGAAGGCCAGGTGTTGCAACGGGTTGAACAGCTCCAGCACGAACCGCTGATGGCCTTCAGCAAGCACCTGACCCTGCATTGGCAGAACATTGCCTATGGACACCGCCCTCCGCCCGCCAATCTGCAACAGCAGTTGTGCAATGGCTGGCGCGAATTGTTCGGCCCCGGAGCGTCCCGATGAGCCAGCGCACGGGGTGGGTGATCGGCGCAGTCGGTGCCGCGTTGACCTGTGCGTTGGCGGTGTACCTGTACCTCAAGGCCGTGCCCTATCAGGAAACCATCGAGCACGGCCCCTCCCCCGAAGCCCAGGCCAACCCGTACCTGGCCGCCGAACGATTCTTACGCCAGCAAGGCATCAATGTTGAACACGCCAACAGCCTGGACGTGCTGCCCACGCTCGAACCGCACCAACGCAGCCTGTTGCTGTTGGGCGAACGCAGCAACATGACGCCACGGGACGTCGACCAGTTGATGAACTGGACCCGCGCCGGCGGGCGCCTGCTGTTCGTCGCCGAGGCCTTGTGGGACGACAGCACGAACAGCAGCGGCGACCTGCTGCTGGACCGCGTGCGCCTGCGCCAACTTTTGAGCAAGGACCTCAAGGCACCGGAGCCGGAGCTGATCAAGGATCCCTACCCCGAATTGACCAAACTGTACCTGGAAGACGAAGAGGCGCCGGCCTACATCGGCTTCGACACCGACTTTCACCTCGAAGACCCGCTGAACCTCGCCCAAGCCTGGGCCAACAGCGCGGCGGCGACTCACCTGATGCAACTGAGTCACGGTCTGGGCACGATCACCGTGCTGACCGACGCCGAGCTGTGGAAGAACGACCAGATCGACCAGTACGACAACGCCTGGCTGCTCTGGTACCTGAGCGCCGATACCGACGTCACGCTGCTGTTCAATACCGACCACGACAACCTGCTGACCCTGCTGCTGCGCTACTTCCCTCAGGCCATCGTGGCGCTGCTGGCCTTGATCGCCCTTTGGCTGTGGCGGTCGGCGGTGCGCCATGGCCCGCTGCAACAACCGGCGCCCAAGGCGCGACGCCAACTGCAAGAACACCTGCAAGCCAGCGCCGCCTTCCAGTTGCGCCACAACGGCCAGCAACACCTGTTGCACAGCCTGCAACAGGACGTGCTGCGCCGGGCGCGCCAGCTTCATCCGGGTTTCGAACAACTGGTGGTCGCCGAACAATGGCAAGTGCTAGCACGTCTGACGCGCCAACCCACGCGAACCATCAGCCAGGCCCTCAGCCCCCGGCCGAAACAACGCCTGTCCAGCGCCGACTTCTGCCGTCAGGTCGGCCTTTTGCAAACCCTTAGGAATGCCTTATAAATTTATTCGCAAAAAAATCCGCAGAAATATTCAATAGCGCCTAACGTTTAGCGCGACAAAGCTAATGATAGCTGGCACTTCAATGCTGTTTTTTTTCGCAGGAATTTTCGCAGATAATGCCGAACGCAAGGCCATGTTCGTAGCTGGAAGCAAACGATGATCACCTCAAAGACATACTTGGACCCAGTACTGCCAGAAAATCTGCCCGAGTCGATCATTCAGGCGGCGGATCGGTTGCCGCGCAAAGCGGAGTTTCTCGCCGGGCGGCTGGCCGATGAGACATCGAGGCAACTGGCGAGCCTATTGCGCATCACCAACACTTATTACTCGAATCTGATCGAGGGGCATCGAACCGAGATCGCTGACCTTCAGGCTGCCCGCACGACACCGAAAAGAGAAAGAAAGGAGCTCAAAGAGCTTGCCGTGCAACACATGACGCAGCAGGAAGTGATGGAGCGGCTGCTTCGCATGCGGCCAACGAACAGCTTCTCCACCCTGTTCGATCCCAAGTTGATCGCGGCCATCCATCGTCGGCTATTCAAAAACGCCGCCACCGAGGAACTGACCCTAAGCGATGGTCGCTCGATGAAACCGGGCAAGCTGCGATCCGAAGAGAATGAACAGGTACAGGTCGGCGCACATGTCGCTCCCGCGGCTGCCGCTGTATTGCCCATGCTTGAGCATCTGCAGTTGCACTACGGACGAATCAAGGATCCGCGGCGCCAATTGATCGCGGCCTTGGCGGGCCATCACCGGGTGGCGCTTGTTCACCCATTCCTTGACGGTAATGGTCGAGTGATTCGAATGCTCACCCACCTGCAACTTGTTCACCTCGGGCTGAGACCTTTCCTCTGGTCACTGTCTCGTGGCCTGGCCCGCCGGCAGGATGAGTACTATCGCTTACTGGCCTTGGCTGATCGCGCTCGCGAAGGTGATTATGACGGGCGTGGCCAACTCTCACAGCGTCACTACTTCAACTTCATCGAATTCATGCTCGATGTCTGCCATGACCAGATCGAGTACATGACCTCCTCGCTAGACCCGGCCAAGCTGCGCGAGCAGGTTGTTCATGTGTTCTCAACGGATCCTGACCTTCGCCGTGCTGGCATCCGGCCCACCAGTGCAGCGGCCGTGTTGGCGCTTCTCACCCAAGGCGCAATGCCGCGTGCGGAGTTCAAAGTGTTTACAGGTTTGAAGGATCGGCTCGCAACCGAAGAGCTGAGCCGCTTGATCGATGCGGGGATCGTCGTCAGCAGTACCCCCCGGTCGCGAACGGTGGAAGTAGGTTTGCCCGCACGCTTTGCCGGATTGATCTTTCCAAACCTGCATTTTCAGATGGGCTAAGGTGTGCCAGCGACTCAGTTGTCAGCGCCCGGCACTGCAAAGCGCGCAAGCATCAAATCATGTCGCTGCATCAATGCCATGAGTCATAGGATCTAACCGTTAGGAGAACGCCAGAATTGACGACTGAACAGAACGAGCCCTCAGACAACCAGGCCCACGCCGCCCAGCAACGCCAGCGCGCCAGTCAACTGGCCCAGGCGATCCGCACCGAGCTGCGCAAGGCCGTGGTCGGCCAGGCAGCCGTGATCGATGATGTGCTCACGGCGCTGATCGCCGGCGGTCATGTCCTGCTCGAAGGCGTTCCCGGGCTGGGCAAGACGTTGCTGGTGCGCGCCCTGGCCCGCTGTTTTGGCGGGGAGTTCGCGCGTATCCAGTTCACCCCGGACTTGATGCCCAGCGACGTCACCGGCCATGCGGTGTACGACCTGCAGAGCGAGCAGTTCAAGTTGCGCAAGGGGCCGGTGTTCACCCACCTGCTGCTCGCCGACGAGATCAACCGCGCGCCGGCCAAGACCCAGGCGGCGTTGCTCGAAGCCATGCAGGAGCGCCAGGTCACCCTCGAAGGCCGCGCGCTGCCGATCGCCCAGCCATTCATGGTGCTCGCGACCCAGAACCCGATCGAACAGGAAGGCACCTACCCGTTGCCGGAGGCCGAGCTCGACCGTTTCATGCTCAAGGTGCGCATGGACTACCCCGACGCCGATCAGGAATTGAACATGGTGCGCCAGGTCAGCCGCTCGACCCGCGCCGACATGCTCGACGTTCAGCCGTTGCGCACGGTGTTGCAAGCCAAGGACGTGCAAGCGTTGCAACGCATCGCCAGCGAGCTGCCGATGGACGACCAGGTGCTCGACTACGCCGTGCGCCTGGCCCGCGCCACCCGCACCTGGCCGGGCCTGACCCTGGGGGCCGGGCCTCGGGCTTCGATTGCCCTGGTGCGTTGCGCCCGCGCGCGCGCGATGTTGCGCGGCGGCGAATTCGCGGTGCCGGACGACATCAAGGGCTGCGCCCTGGCCGTGCTGCGCCACCGCGTACGGCTGGCGCCGGAGCTGGACATCGAAGGGCTTTCGGTGGACCAGGTGCTGGGGCAGTTGCTCGATCAAGTGTCGGCGCCAAGGTTGTGAATTTCTCTCGGACCGAAGTGCTCTGCGTGGCGAGGGAGCTTGCTCCCGCTGGAGGCGCAGCCTCCCCTTGCGGTGTGTCAGTCAAATCCAGGAGGCCGCTTCGCAGCCCAGCGGGAGCAAGCTCCCTCGCTACGGGAAATTCGCGACCATGAAACCCTCCCGCCTGCTGCTCGCCTGGCTCGCGATCCTGCTGACCGTCGGCATTGTGCTGGGGGCATTGCGCGCGCTGGGCATCGCGGTGCCCTCGACTTTGCTGTCGATCCACTGGGGCTTGCTGTTGGCGCTGCTGGCCCTGTCGATACTCGACGCGGTGCGCGTCCGGCGCCTGCCCTCGCCCGGAGTCCAACGCCATTTGCCCGGCAGCCTGGCCCTGGGCCGATGGAGCGAAGTGCGCCTGGGCATCCGCCACGACCTGCCCCAGCCATTGGAAATCGAGATTTTCGATCACGTGCCCAATGGCCTGGACTTCGAACTACTGCCTGTTTCAGCACAACTACAACCCGGCCAGCTCACCCAGCTCGGCTACCGCGTCCGCCCGCTCAAGCGCGGGCACTTCACCTTCGAACATTGCGAAATCAACCTGCCCAGCCCAATGGGCCTGTGGAGCGACAAACGCCTGATCGACGCGCTCGACAGCACCCGCGTCTACCCGGACTTCGCCCGTCTGTACGACGGCGAACTGCTGGCGGTGGACAACTGGCTCAGCCAGCTCGGCATCCGCCAGCGGCAACGCCGCGGCCAAGGCCAGGAATTCCATCAATTGCGCGAATTCCGCGAAGGCGACAGCCTGCGCCAGATCGACTGGAAAGCCACCGCCCGCCACCGCACGCCCATCGCCCGGGAATACGAAGACGAACGCGACCAGCAAATCATCTTCATGCTCGACTGCGGCCGGCGCATGCGCAGCCAGGACGGCGAGTTGTCGCATTTCGACCACGCCCTCAACGCCTGCCTGCTGCTCAGCTACACCGCCCTGCGCCAGGGCGATGCGGTGGGTCTGAGCACTTTTGCCAGCGAACAGCCGCGCTACCTCGCCCCGGTCAAGGGCACCGATCAACTCAACGTGTTGCTCAACAGCGTCTACGACCTGGACAGCACCCAACACCCCGCCGACTACCAGGCCGCCGTCACCCAACTGCTCGCCCGGCAGAAACGCCGGGCTCTGGTAGTGCTGGTGACCAACCTGCGGGACGAGGACGACGAAGAACTGCTGGCCGCCGTCAAACGCCTGGGCCAACGCCATCGCGTGCTGGTGGCAAGCCTGCGCGAAGAAGCCCTCGACCGCCTGCGCCAAGCGCCGGTGCACACCGTGTCTGACGCGCTGGCTTATTGCGGGACGGTGGAATATTTGAGTGCGCGGGCGACGTTGCATGAACGGTTGAGTGCCCATGGGATGGCGGTGTTGCAAGCTCGGCCCGGAGAGTTGGGGGCCGAGCTGGTGACGTTGTATCTGGGGTGGAAGAAGGCGGGGAATTTGTAATGGTTAGACGACGCTTCCGTCGTATCGGTTGGTGATTGAAAGGTGCTGTCGGTCTGTAGAAACCTTGACCCTATACAAGCCTGAACTATCAGTACTACCACTACTACCGAAGGCGTTATTAACCAGGACGCCGGCTACGGGTGTACGTAAATGTGCGGACGTGGCAACAATAGACTCCATCCAGAAGGAGCCTCCAACCGGTGCGGGAAATGGACCTTCCCGCTCATGTACTGTCGTCACCAGGTTGTGGGCTAGAGCCATCGTTATCGGGGCTGTGATGATGCCCGTCTCCATCACTTGGACTTGCAAGGAAAAATCGCTGTTCAAAGTCGTGTTGGCGAAGTCCAGTTCCCAGGTGACCCCTTCCGGCCTCAACAATTGGGTACTCTCCAATGAAGGCCTGATCTCCACACCGAGACTCTCAGCGGTCGCGCCTTCCCACATCAGCCGGACATGCTCATCCATGGGTGAACCGGAGGCTGCCGGGCGTACGGTAATGGTGTGCGTTGCGCCATGACAGGGGTAGACATGGCTTGGCCCCGACGGCAACGCGAACTGGTCGAACTTCACCTCCAGCTCGGTCGTCCCCCCCGCCGCCAATGACATCACGTTCATCGGCGAGTGCTTGAGGATCCTCGGAGACGCCAATTTCAACCCAAAGGCGCCGCCCTTCTGGCCGGTAAAATTGAAGCTCCATTCCAACTCTCCGTTGGCGGGAAGGGGTCGATAGATGCCCAGTTCCGGCGTTACCGTCACCCCCAACTCCGTTACGGAAGAATAGCCGGTCAAACCGAGGCAAAATTCACGGCCCTTCAAAGGCCCCTCTGGGTCGGCCTTGAACTTGACGGTGTGGCTTTGAGATATCCGCGGGAAGCCCGCTGTTTTACCCCATTCTTCGGCCTCCCCACCATCGAATTGAAACATCGCACCGCCCCAGAATCCCGCTGCCAGCACGTTGAGGTGGAATGTATGGGTCGGCCCGTCCTCAAGCCCGTCCAAACTTGCAACAACTTCCTTATCGCCCTCGTCGTTGGCGGTGTAAGTGTAGTTTGCCCAACCTTCACCATTGGTCTTGATCGATATGGGCTCCTGCCCAGCCGGCGCGAAGAGGACGGCGACCTCCGCAGCTGCCACGCGATCCGGAGACCTGACGACCTTGAGTGCCAAGGGAACGCTTTCCCCCGAGACTGGATCGAACGTGGCCTCGCGCACTTCCTCGATCAGCAGGGTGTCCAAGGTTGAATCCTTATCGTTGAGCATGAGAAAACTCCTTCGCACCAGCAGGGTTGAACATCATTTGGGGTCGCCAAGGGTATTCGCATTTGCAATCTGCGTTACCGGCCATACACATCGATGACAAAGACATGGGATGGATAATCGCCTGGAGCGTAGTAAGGACTTGGGACCTCAGCGATGATGCGCGCCTCGCCAATGTCTGTGGCCGTAAATGTAAACGTCGCCTTGCCCGTTCCATCCGTGTGTCGCTTTTCTGAATCGCCGAATGTCACTTCGATATTGCCCAACGGCGTCCGGGTGTAGTGGGACCAGACTTGGATTGTCAAAGTGGTCGACTCCCCCACCCACAAATCAACGTCGGGGTCCGTCCCTTCAATCCTAAAATGGTGATGTCCCAGGTTCACGCCCACTGAAGGGTACGTCAGTTCTATTTGCGGAAAGTCCAGCGATAGCCCGGATTCTCCAGTCGATGCCGTCTGAGGAACGGTCAGCGTCCACGCGACCCCATCGGCCTCCAGTTCCATCGGCTCTCCGGGCGCAGGGACCAATCCGACGCCAAGATCGTCAGACGCCCATAGCGCCGCCACGTCGAGCAAGGTCAAGGGGCTGCTGGCGTTAGGGAGAAAGCTCAATGTATGCGTACCGCCGATGCTGGGATACAGTTTGTCGTTTTCTCGTATGACCTTGTCATCAAGCTTCAACTCTCCCTCGCCTTCCAACGTCGTTGAAAGCAATAACCCGTTGAACTCAAAAGGGCCCATTTCTTCGTGGCAAATATTCAAGCCAAACCTGGTACTGGCAGTAGCGGTCGGAAGGATGCTCCACGACAACCCCTCTTCAGTCATTTTGCGCACGGTCCCAAAATCAGGGATTGCTTCAATAGGGGGGTCTGCGTCGCCCCCCACCTCCAGCCATATTTCTTCGTCTATAAAAGGATCGCCCTGCGGCATGACGCGTAGTTCTGCTGCCTCGCTGTCCAGGAAGAAAACCAGCCGGCCTGATGAAGGCGCCTTATCGTTCAACGTGACACTGACCAGCGATTGCCATGGGCTCTCTTTGTAGACTTCAACATCAAACGTATGCTGAATGCGTTTGTCTGCATCCTCGTAGGGGCTTGCGGCACTGGCGGTAATTTGGAAAGTTCGTGGTTCATCAAAATCAAACCGATAGGCAGACCACCCTTCGTTACCCGTTGGCCGTTGAGTTGGATCTCCTTCGTCGACTTGCCATTGGACTTCGATATCCCGTACCGTCCCTACGCCTGGAACCTTTGACGAGACCTGAACCCTCAGGTCAAGATCAGCTCCACCTATATAGGGGAATTTCGGTGCCTGCTGGTTATCTACGATATCCAGCCAGTTATGCGCCAACTGCATCGTCTGCGCCGGCGACGCCTCCAGCAGCTTGGAGCAACTCACAGTGAGTTTGAATTCGGCGTCTATTCCTTTATCTTCGTACGCCATGCGCCACGTCAGGCTATCGCCATCAATGGCGGTCGGCACGTCCAAATCAGGGCTGAACGTCGCACCCAGCCCTATTGGATTCACGGGCTGGTCGGACGAAAAAATCAATGTCAGATCGGTCCCCGCGAGGGCATGGCCGGTCGGGAAGGTGATGGTTGCCTGGTGGCTGCCGCCGCGGCAGGGGTAGGCCGGCTGGGTGCCCCAAGTAATGGGAGTGGTGGTATTTTCCAGTGCAAACGTCGCTGTTTCCCAAGGGTCATCCGCCAGGGCACGTACCTCGAACACATGCTTGGCGTCATCCTCATAGTAGTAACTGTCTACCGAAGCCGTGACTTGATAAACACCCGCAGCCGTGGGTGTGTAGGTAAAACTGGACTCACCGTTCTCATCGGAGCGCTGGGTGAACAGCTCGAGCGGAGCCATGGCGTTTTGGGACGTTACAGCCCAGGTCACTTCCCTATCAGCCACGGGGTCTGGAGTATAGTGAGATTGCACCTTGACCCTCATCGTCACGCTCTGCTCAAGCGGGACCACCGGGTAATAAGCGACGTCTTGCATCACCGCCAGTTCGAGCCGGAAATGGCCCGAAATCGCCGGCAAAGGATAGGGAGCAGCCGTGTACTGACTTTGTATCTGCACGCATTGCGGGTATTCCCGACTGTCATCGGCAGGAACACGGCAGCCAATTTGCCATTCACTGTCGATAGCTAATTCCTGCTTCCAGGGCGGCGAAAGCTCAAGAAGGTCGGCCGGATCGTCTTCCAGCCAAATCCCTACATTGGTGTCCTTCCAAACACTGTCATCCTCCGGCTCCAATGTGAGCGGATGAGCTTTGTCCGCTTGCGCACCAAAGCACAGACGCAATGGTTCATTGGCTGGCTGGGTCTTACCTTCGATGGTCAGGCTGTTCAGGCGCAAGTCTTCCAGCTTTAATTCCCCTCGTACCAGGGTGACCCGCACTCCCCTATCACGCGATGCAGTATCCGGCGCACTGATGAACGTTACCGTGACGCTTTCATCCGTCGGAGCGACAAGGTCACTGAAGGAAAAGTACCGATCCTGAAAGTCGATAGCCTTCAGGCTTTCGGATTCAACTGGCCGTTCATCGTCGGCTTCACGCGATGCCACAAGCTCGTACGTTTCCTCTGCCCCCCCTGGCGCAGTCTTAACCTTTAGTGTAGCGGGGGCGTTGCCATAGGCGTCGTAGTAGAAAAGCAACTGGTAATCCGCTTTCCCCGCCTGAGGTCTTGGAAGCAACGCCAGTTGAAAGGTTTGTTCGCCGGTCCCTCCATCGTAAACGTGCATGCTCGTCTGCAAGTTTCCATTCCATAAATCCGTGGCATGGATCGCATTACGAGGAGTCCAGCCCGTCAAATCCACGGCGAAGTCCCCGTTGCTGATGAAGTTGTCTTTGTAGCGTGGATCTTTACTGTTCATGGCCGCGTCATCCTTCAGCGAATCGCGAGCGGTGCCTTATCGGGCGTCGCAGTCGTTGCAAGATCGGATTCAAGCTCCTGCTCGACATCTGCGGCGAACGTAGACCCGCCGTCCTTGGCTTGATACGTCAGCGTCAGGATGATATCCGTCAGGGAATCCAAGAGTTGTTGTTGCGAGTCCGTCGAATACCGGGGAAATGACAACTCGTAATCGGCATGCGCCCCGGTGCCTTCGAAACGCTGGTAGCGATCGTCATTCGCAAAGCCAACCGCACCGCTGTCGTCCAACCCGGTGGAGAATGCCGCCTGCTGGTATGGCCGCAGGTTTCGTACCAGCGTCCCTCCTGGGGGAGCGGGATTGGTATCGTCGTGCAGGTATTGGACAGCGGCAATATTTGGCTCGAGGATCGTCGCGCTGCTCAGTTGCACCAGCACCGCCCGGACATTTTCGTAAGGCCCCAGTATGCCGGGGAAGGTCAACGATAGCCGCTTGACCTGACGGCAATAATGGCCAGGGTAATCCTCATTGAAGAGCCGTTCATTCAGAGCGAACCTCAGCTTTCCTTCTTCAATCGAGGACTTCCAGCCATCACCCAAAAGCGAGCGCAAGGAAATCGTCTTGACCAACTCAAGCCGATGCTCATCGCGCTTGATACGGGCCGCGGCCATCCTCAGCAAATCCAGCTTCAAGGAGTAACCGGTGGTGAACCCATGATAGGTGTCCATCCAGACATCCGGACGAATGAACCGCGAATTGAAATCAGCCATTTCATATCGCCAGCAGGTTTCGGCACACAGGCATAGACCGGCGACTACGTCGTATACCTGATAGATCAAAGTCTTCATCTGCCCGACCACCCAGTTACTCAGCTCGCGCCCGGTCGTGCGGTTCTTGTAGAACGCGTACACGGCCATGGCCTGGGTATTGGCTGCCTCCGTTTGCAACAGGCTGGCCCGAGCGGCCTCGATCGCGTGCTCTTGCGCCAGGATCTGCTCACGCAGAACCCGGATATCGGCATTCGATTGATCGAGCATGAACACCCATTCCTGCCCGCGACGCCGATATTGTTCGTTGAGGCTGGTCTCGTCGGCTTCGCGCATCATGAAATCGGCGGCCATCTGGATGATTTCGGCGGCAGCTTGCGGAACGGCGCCCAAACGCATCCCACCATTGGCCAGCCCGTAAATGTTGGGGAACGTATCAAGGGCCGCGCCCACTGCCCTCAATGCACCGGACCCCAGCCCGAGAGCCCTGGCATCCCGACTGGTCTGCAGTACCCGATACTCGGCCTGGCTGACGCCCTCATCGATCAGCCCTTGATAATATTGCACCCGTCCCATAAGCATGTTTTCGCTCTGCCGCAAGGACGTCGCCGTCGCCTCCAACTGGGCAATCGACGCCTCATGGACGGTCCTGGCATAGTCGACCATCTCGATCAAATGACTTTGTTGCAGCTCTTCCAGCTCACCCCGGTCACGTTGCTCCAGCCATAACCGCACCTGGTCTTCCTGTTGAATCAGGAACTCGGTGCCTTGCAGGGCAAGGTTGTGCACGGTCTGCCATTTATACGGCACCACTTGTATCTGCCCACCCGGATTGCGACTCTCTCCCAATTCGGAGTTGCCTTGGGCGCGCAACAGCTCCATGGGGTCCATGGGCGGGCTGAAGAGCGGGATCGACAGTGGTTGGCCATCGATCGAGCGGTTGTTACGCAGGTTGTCCATCCGCGTCCTGAGCAACCTGCGCAACGCATCGGGCCGCTCATTGAGCCCCGGCCGGAACGGATCCGCACCCAGCAGCTCGAAGCGAGGCGTAGCCGTCATGCCGCCGGGCATGTCAGCCGGATCAATGGCGAAATCCGCTTCGAACGCTTTTAGCGCATCGCGTCCACTGACGGTCTTGAGCAGCTCCTTCAGCGTCGTCGGCTCCCATGTCGAGATGGTCTCGATGCTGGGCGTCTGGCCCATCAGCGACAACGCCCTGCTGTAATTGAGCTTGGCGGCAATCATGCTGTCGTAGTCCAGGCGTCGATACTGGCTGTCGCCCCAGGCGATCAGGTTTTCCACGTAACGCAGGAACAAGGCGATGCGCATATGGATGGGGGCGGAATATCCAATCGCGTCCGGGTCGGTCGGCGCCTCGATTTCATACGAAGGATCGATTTCGTTACCCAGTGGACGACAACGCCAGTAGGCCGGGGCGGGGGTCACCTCGGGATCGTCGGCATCGGTGTCGGACGTAATTTCCCGCGCCAGCGGATGGAAGATGTACTCGAACCAGCCCTGGGCTTCGCGATAACGCCCTTCCGCAGTCAGCCGCGTCCCTACCAAGTCGGGGGTGTGAAAGTACATCTCCCAGAAATACAAGCCGTTGCAGCCGTCGAATGGCCCGTTTACCTCGACGGTGCCATCCGGTCTGGAGGGCTCTTCAATGTGCTGGGTGTCCCAATCCAACAAGGCGTCCACCGAAATGGCCGCGCGACTGGTCAGCACCGGGCCGAAAGTCGAGTTGACCCGCACGTACTTGAGCAACTGCCCAGTGTTATCGAACGTTAGGAACTGAGCGCCTTCAGTGTTGCCTTTATCGATGGACACCGTTGGGTACAGCTTCGACACCTCGTTCAGTTTTACACTGAACAGGTTACGTCCGTATTCCCCGTTGTCTTTTTCACCAAACTTGAAACCGAGGCCATCGATTGGAAATTCTTTTGCGTCTCTGGGGTTCCCAATGTACCGACGATACGTCAGCCAGGGAGTCGCGTATTGACCGTCCAGCAAACCGTCCGCCTCGAAGTCCGGCGGGTCGCCGCCCTGCCAGGTGAGGTATTGAAGAATAAAGGTTGCCGTTTCATAGGCCACTCTGGGAACCACTCGATTCTGCTCGTTCGGTACGGCATCACCGACCCCGCTCAGGGTAAAACCTGCACCGGCTTTCACCTCGTCCAACGTTTTTCCCAGAAGGCTGGCCAACACTTCTTCACTGAGTTCGCTGGTCACCGCCTCTGTCACGAACGGCTCGCCTTCTGTACCTTGCTTGAAGTCGTCACGCTTGAACGAGTGGACCCAATGTTTTTTGCTGTCACCGGTTGAAGCTTCCTTCAGCTCCAGCGTGTAGTCCAACTGTGGCTCACTGTCCGTAGTGATGGTGATGTGCAGCTTTCGCGCGCCCGCATCGACTACTTTTATCTGATGCGTCCCGGTTTCCCAACTGAGCGAAACTTGCCCTATCGTCTTGCTCTTTTCCACCACCGCATCGCAACGTCCACGCACCCTGAGCACGGCATAAACATCGCCGTCCTTAGTCTCGCGGGTATGGATGGCGTCGAGGAAAAGATGACCGTTGAGGGAGCCTGCGTGGTCTTCGCTAGAGTCAATCACCACCTTCGAATAATCCGCCGGCACCACTTTCTGTTGCAGGCTGCTGGCCGCCTGGAAACGAGCGAAGGCCATTTTCAACAGGGTGGCCGTGTCGTCGGCCACCTTGCGAAATAGCGCATCGCGGGTTTCATGGATCTCGATTTCCTGGAACGGCGCCGGCTCATCCAGCGATTGCCGGTTGGTGTAGCAAACGGCTAACAAGTCGTCCCGCGGGTCACCGTCCCCCAGCGACACCGCCGTCAGGCGACCATTGGAAACGTCTTCCTCGCAATACTGTTGGTGCAGGGACAAGGGGGCCGACCATTGGCCGTTCAGGAAACTGTAGGCCACCTTGATTTCCAGCGACCAAGGTATCTGCACCACGTCGTCGCTATCGAGCTGGCGCTCATGCCATTCACACCAGACCAGCGCCAGGCGTCCACCCCAGTACACAGGGCGGATATCCACGACTTTATCCACAGTGGCGATGTCGATCTGACTCCACTCTCCCCAGGCGGCGGGGTTGATTCTCTTACTGGTGTTGTCTATGTCCACCCTGACCTGACGCCAGTGGTAAGCGTAGGGTGGCGTGCGCTCCTGCCCGATCAGGCAATAACGCGCTTTCTGGTGATCGGCGCCGTCGATATAGCCAGCGACCACGTCCAAGTCGCAAATGCGCTGGAAGGCTTGGGTGTATTCCATCAACGCCCGCTGCACCGAGTCGGTGCTCAAGCGCATTTGGTTCAAGCTGTTTTCCAAGGCCCGGAACAACGCGGTCTTTTTCAGGCGAAGGGACGGGACAATGTAATTTTCCGCCTGGTCTTTAAGGATGACGTTGGCCGACCAGGTGCTGTAGTGGCTCAAGATCTGATACCAGTAATGGGTATCCTCCGGCTCGAAATGAATCTCCTCGTATCCTGGCTCCATCCCGCTGTAGACCGACTGAACAAGCTGCTGCAAGCTACGCACGGTCGCCGACACCCACGTGGCTTCCAGCTGTGCGCTGTCCTGGGTATCGAGCATCAGGTACTCACTCAAGTCGTCGGGACTTTCCAGCGTGACGGCGCCCTCCCAGATGTTCTGGCCCAACACGGCCTCCAGCATCGCCGCGGTGTAGCGCTCTGTCAGCTCGTTGATCTGGATCAGTTCCATTGGATCGGCTCCTCGTCGCTGGATGATGGCCGTCTGCTCAACGTGCCGTTGAGTACCAATGCTTCAGTCAAGCGGTCACAGACCAGGCTCAATTGGAAACGGCCGTTGCGCACGTCGCCGGTTTTGATTTCAACCGTTAAAGGTTCGTCTGGCTCGAAGGGAATGCTCGTCGCCAGGCGCGGCGTGAATTCCATCGCCAGTGCCTGGCTGGTGTAATCGGAACTCCATCCTATTGCCCCGTTGCTACCGACCAACTTCTGCACATCGACAGCCAGGATTTCAAGTCGGTAATGGCTGTTTCTGAACAGCGTCAATTCGCCTAACGGGAGCTCGATTTCCTCACGCTCCTCGTCGTCTCCTAACAGCGTGATCAAATGGACGGTCCATTCAAACGCCTCGAGCACGGTCCATTTGAACTCTTGAACCTGTTGCTGATGGAGGCTCAACCTGGCGGTCAGTGTGAAATCACCTTCCGTATCCGGATGGAACTCATACGGCGACCGACCCTGCGCGTCGGTCGAAATGGAACGGGTTTGCAACACCGTACCTTCCGACGAGTCAGCCACTAAGGTCCATTCCACCGGGTAATTGGCCAACGGCCTGGCCAAATCATCGGTCTCCTCTTTTACGTCAACCCACAACAACCTTGGCTTACCGCCGACAATGGAGTGTTGGGTGTCCCGGGAATGGCCATAGATCACCGCGTCACTGGCCACCCACACCGCAAGCTCAACCTCAAGAGCGCCGGCCATTTGAGCAAAGACCGTCAGCTCGCCCGCTGGCGCGTCAGGCAGGGTGTATACAGACACCCCCTTTTCATCGCTTGGTTGCACTGTTTTGTCGGCCGGATCCAGGCTGGTCCACCACGTCACCTCTTGCCCATCGGCCGGCTCATCGCCGAGCGTCACGACCAGGCAACCCACAGTCAGCGGTTGCCCAATCAGCGCCGCACTGATGACGTATGGGTTGTCCAAAATGCGCGGTCTATCGACAAACTCAGGTTTGTATTCAAAAGTGAACCCCGAGCCGTTTTCTCTGAACACCGAAACCCTTGCTTCGCCGGCATCCATGCTGGACAGCCACACGCGGCTCCAACCATCTTTATCCGTGTACGTTTCGTTGGGGCGGATCTGGCCCAACGACGTGAACCACTCCACTTTGCGAAACGCTCCAGGATTCCTGTAAGAGTCGTACATCCGAACCCTGAATTCTTGCTCCCCCCTGAGCCCCGCAAGTATTGGAGATACCGGGGTGCCCGGTTGCGGCCATTGGGTTCTCGGATTGACACCCAATGTATCTTCGTCACAATCAATCACCACGGAAGGCCCATAGATCGGATCATGCAATGGAATATTGAACGAAACATGAGCCGTCCCCATTCGCCCCCCCGATTGCAGCTCCGCCTTTGCCCTGCCCTGCTCATCGGTGCGGGTTTCAGGGGTGAGGATGGCGCCCAGGTCGGTGTGCCAGTAAACGATGACCCCTTTGAGCGGCTCGCCGTAGAAATCGAGCAGCGTGCATTCGAACTCCGCCACTTCTTGAGGTAGGTTCGCGATCAGCTTCGGATTGTCCACCAGGCACCGGGTTGTGATGCTCTGACCGACTTCAGCGGAATCCGGTGCGCCTGCCCCAGAGTTGAACTGGGTCAGGCTCTCCAGCGCATTACGCGCGGCGGCAGCAAACGCCGCATCGCTGTCCAAGGGGTCGAGCGAGCCCATGGAAAACGCAGCGGTGGCGTCCATGCCAGTCTTGGCCAGTTCCAACGTGCGCAGCAGCAGATCCAGCTGCGCCAGGTTGCTCAAGATCGGCTTGATGGCCATGTCGTTCTCACCGAGTTGCGCCTGGATGTGCTGCACGCATTCCAATACATGCTTGATCCCGCAACCCAGATACGTGGCCAGCTTGTCGGCGGCCGCGTCACGAACCAGACGCAACCCGTCCTCGCTCATGTCATCGGGCAGCTCGTTGACCTGGCGCAGGTAGTCCAACATTTTCTCTTCAGGTTCAGGGACACGGCTGATGATCCGGTTGTAGAGCGCCAGGTAGTACACCGTTTGGAGCGTAATCTCGTAACGGCCCTCCAGGCTGAACCATTGGTACTGCTCGCCCGTCAGCAGGGTATCGAGCATCTGCGGGCTGAGGCCCAACTTGACGGCGATCTGACTGCGGCGCTCCAGTTCCGCCAGCATCTTCAGAAACGGCTCAGGACTCTGTTGTCGCACTGCCAACGGTGATTGGAGTTTGGACAGCTCCATTGCCTTGGCCAGGAAGTCATATACGTGCCCTTCAGCCCAACGCATGATCTGGGCCGCCAGCAACGAATCGAGCTTCAGGAAGACCGAAACGCCCTCCTCCACGACTGACCGCTGCTCGTCCCGGCAGCGCAGCAGGATATTCACGATGAGGTCTTGTAGAACTTCTTTCTCCACCTCAGGCATAGAGCTGAAAGCCTCGTCTATCATCTCCCGTACTGCCTCACGAGTGCGCGCCAGGTATTGCGCCTCGGTCTCGTCATGACGGCCGATCACCAAGCCCTCGTCATCCACCAATGCTTTGGTTTTAAGTCGAGGCAACCATTCAATGATTTGCTGATTGGTATCGCGTAGCGGAGCGCCTTCTTCCAGCAAGGTGGCCTCCTGAACCCGAACCGCCAGCACCTGGTTGCGCAATTGCCGCAAAAATTGCTCCTGGCCTTCGGTCCAGACGGCAGGCACATGCACCGGGTTGACATAGCGCACCAGCCACAGCACCGGCAGCTCGTATTCCTTGGCCCAGAGAGCGCACTCCATCAATCCTTGGATGGCGCTCAACACATCCGCGCCGTCCTCAACCCCATGAAGCGTGACGACCGGCTCCCCCGCCAGCAGCGCTACCAGGCCTTCGCCGTCGCTCATGGTTTGCAGCAGGGCTGTTGCCTCGATGGGCGTCAGGCCGACGAGCCGAGCCAAATGGGTCAGTCGCCAGAAACTGGACAGCGTTTTCAAATCTCGCCGCAGCTGCGTCCTCAACCCATACGCCCCGGCGATCACCAGGGCCAGGAAACGATAGGTCTCGAAATTAATGTCCAACGCCCGGCAGATCTGGTGAACGGTTTGTTCATCAGACTCGCTTCGTGGCGCAATCGAAAATTCGCCATCGTCGATCAGCAACGGATCGTCGTACATGACATGGCGGTTATAGACTCGATCGAACTGCGACAACTGCCCATCCTGGCCGTGTACCGACAACACATCGATGAAGGCTGCGAACTCCTCGGCCTGGCAGCCGTAACGGATACTCAACTCCTTGAACAAGCCCAGGCAACGCAGGGTGTTGGGACGGATCCAGATTTCAGCATTGGCCGTGCCCCGGTACTCGGCCCGCATCGCGGCGACGAGCAGACGATCGACCTGATGGCTCGGCAGCCCCAGCATGCGGTCCAGCCGGCATTTGCGGTTGATCCGGTCCATGCGATGGGCCAGCACCAGTTGTTCACTGTCCGTCTCGCCAACGTGATGCAATTGAAATGTTCCCTGGGGATTACCGTCTGGGAGCACTTCAATCGCGGGAGGCTCTCCCCCATGGACATAAACGGCACCCGCGTCGGCACCGGTGAGCGGTATGTCCGGGTCGTCAACCATGGCCGGCGCGTTCGCGGAAAGTTGGGGAGTAAATGCATGATTGCCTAATAAGGCGTCGACTCCGCGTTGATCGAGCCGCGTTGACTGGCTGAAGATCCTCAGCTGGCGCAAGCTGACCAGGAGCACCGCTAAATCACCGAAGTTCTCCTTGTAGAAATCTGCAGCAGAACGCTCGGGGCTTGAATCGATCAACCGGGTCCGCGGGTCGACCCTCATGGGCCTGCCGGTCAGATCGGGATCAGGGTGAAGCTTGAAATAGGGAGATTCGAGTAACAACGATAACTGCAGGGGACCGATCCCAATGCTCAGTTGTTGAGCCGCATCGGCTCGCTGCCCCTTGGCTCCCGGATTCTTGAAATAGGGATAGTCCAGGTCGACAAAACGGATGACATCGCCCAGCGATCCGTCCTTCAGCGCGGTGCTCACCACGTGGGTGATGCTTTCCCAGTCGTGATCGTAGGGCAGGCTGTTGTGAAAACGGCAGGTGCGCAGATAGGCCCGGACGTCGGTGATGTTCAGTTTGGACCTGATCTGGGCTTCAAGCACCGTGTTGGCGATCTCTAGCCGCGACAAGCGCCGGTCGACCGCCATCTCGTTGATCAACAACTCGTCCACGTCCGGCCGGCGCAACGCTAGAGGCAAAGGTGGGTTCTCTGGGCCGTTACGTTCGATCTGTGCCACCCATTCGCGCAACGCCACCATGTACGCCGTGGTCGAGGCGCGGTTTTCAATCGCGCCTGCCGGGGCGCTGCCTTTTATGTCCGGGTTGAACAGGTTCATGTAGGTGGGCAAAGGCACCAGCGACTTTTCGTCGCTACGGGGCTGAATGCCAGAGGCGGCCCGCTCACGAAAATACCTCGCCACGTACACCGCCAGCGCCTTGCCACGGGCCAACAGAACCTGAGCTTCTTCCCCGCTCAAGCCCAACGCCTGCAATTGGGCGGGCCGCAGTTGGATCAGGTCGAACACACTGGGGCTTTGCTCGATGAATTGCGCGAGGCCGGTGAGAGTCGCCACGCGATCGTTCCCCAGCACGGCCTTGGCCAATTGGTGGACCGGACGATTGTCGGATGCATTCATTGCCGTTATTCCTTTGACCGTTGCTCATGCCTGGGGAATATTGAGCGCTCGGAACGGTTTTGGGGCTACTGTCAGATCTGACAGTTAGAAAGACCATTGGTCGGAGGGCTGGAGGACAAATAAAACGGCCCTGCTTGGAGGGCCGATGGCTAGGCGGGTGCGGATCTTAGTCGGTGTCTATTACAGTCACATCCAACTGCGCCCAATTATTGGTGGGAAGCAATGGCGCCAATACAGCTCTAACCGATATTTGGAACAACCCGAACGGCCAAGGAGGAATGACCATTGTCCAATTCCCCTCGTTATCGACAAAACTACTCGCTAACAGGACCGTCCCGTGTCCCCGTTGATACAGCTGAACCTGCGACAGAGGCAGCGCCGTACCACGAAGCACGGCTCGGGGTGGAACCTCTGCATCATTGGCTGGGCTCAGGATGACCGGCGGGGCGATTCTAGCGTCGACGGTGAACTGCACATCTCGGCTCCGAGCCGACTGAACCTCTTCACCATCTTTATCAACAAACTGAAACGCATGGACGGTGACGCTACCCACTGCGATATCTCGATCGCTACGTCCCGTCCATCGCCCATGTGCGTCCACCCTCGCCGTGACATGCCGGGCTTCGCCTAAGCCGTTGATCCAGACGCGCACCTCGGCCCCCGGCATGCCAGTGCCCGCAAACACGGGGCGCGGTTCAAGGTTCGGCGAGCTGTTTTCCGGGGTGTCGATGACCGGCGCATCGAAGCCTTCCTGTACCTCGATCACATCCATGGCGCGGATGGGCAACGCCCAGTCCGAGGTGATTCCATCGCGCCTTTGATTCGCCGAATACTCATAGTTATCTCCCACCGGCAATTCAAGCACGGAGCGTGCGGCCCATCCTCCGTTGCGATCGACCCGGCAGTTTTCTACCAATTTGGTACTCGAAGACCCCCTTTTGACCACAGTAATTGTCGCGCCAGGAACCCCCCAGCCTTGGAACATGGGATAGCGTCCAACCTTCTGGCCCCGGGAAGGCAAATCGACAACAGGGGGGCCAAGCGTTTCTTTATCCGGTATTTTCTCCACCAGGAACCGCCCGCTCTCGACCCATTGCGAATGAACGCCGCCCACGGTCTGGCGCACCGCCACCCGTGTCGCGCCTTCGGGCAGGTCCTTGTCGCCCACCACCTGCCATCGCCCAAACTCATCCGCCTCGGTGGACGGCGCCAGCAGGTGCTCGGTGTTGAACCACGACGCCACTTGGATGGTCGCGCCCGGCGTGGCGAGCCCGGCGTACAAAGGCCGAAGCCCAACTTGGTCATGGGGCAGCGGTTCGGTGAATTGGGGTAGTTCTTTTAATAGTGGGGTGGTCGCTAACTGGGGTGAATATTGTGAACCCAGATCCGGACCCGCCATTGCCAACGTGACGATGTTTTTTTCGGTATCGTCCAGAATGTTTTTGACACTGGCCGTCCAAGTGCCGGCGTCCGTGACCTTGCTCCACCCCATCAGTTTCTGATTCGGACGCGTATTGATCCGTATATCGTCTCCAGGGAAGCCAAAGCCACTGATATGCAATACATCGCCCAGCGCTTCGCCTGGCAGGGGCGTATCGACAATAGGACGGTCAGGTACCACCGTGATGGGATGCAGCTGCTTCGGACTGCGTCCTCCAGAATGTCGCAGGGCTACCTCGAGCCTGGGGCTTCCCGCAGGCAGTAGGAGTGTCGTCTCCCAGTGGCCTTCCTCAACAGGAATCCCCTCGACAAACGGATCATCTGCCCCGTCAAGGTAAAACTCAACGGTACCGCCAGTCGCCCCAGTCCCTGAGAAAATCGACGTGCGCGTCGTCCTGGTTCCCGGATCCGAAATCACCGGGGCCCTCACGCCTACGGTCAAATTCACCCGCGCAGTTTCCTCGGAAACATTCGTGCGGTCGTTCTCCATGGCTTGCGTGGCGTAAATGACAAGCAGCCCCTCCGATTGCTGACTTAATTGCACACGGAATCTTCTGCTTTGATTGTCGACGGGCCCTGCGCCCAACACTTGGTTGTCACCCTTATGGATAGTCACCCATCCACCCGCCCAACCGGTGCCTTCGATGATGGGAGCCATGTCCACTTCGCCGGACGTGGTGATTGTGGGCCTAGGTGTTTGAACCAGGAACTCGCGCTCGCCCTCGATGGAAGACTGGCCGCCAAACTCAGCCACCGCGCTGATCTTATACGTACCGGGGTTCCAGTCTTCCGTGGCATTAAGGACAAACTCACCTGTTCCTGATGCCGTTAGGGGAATAGGAGGCTTGCCAGGAATCGTCAATGTAACGGCAGACTCCGGCCAGGCGTTACCCATGATTTGCGGACGCTGACCGTTTTTTCCTGGAAGCTCCAGAGGTTTGGTAAATACTGGCTGGGGGGAAGGAATCGTGAATTCACCAAAATTCACGAACGAGGATTGACGAGAATTGACGTGCTGCCGCGCAATCAGCCCCGAATAAGTGCCGGGGGCAAAATCCTTAGTGGCCGTCGTATCCCATTCCAGATTAGTTTTGACCAGTGCATCTTCTACCCCGTCGATAGGAAACTCGCCAGATATCCTAATAACGGTTTCAAAACCGACCCATCGCCGTCCTTTCCCCGAAAACGTCGGCTTTTGCCCTTGTAAAGAGACTGTTAACTGAGTGGGCTCCGGGACTGGCACTTGAACCGGCAGATTTCTACTGTAAGCAGAGTAAATTCGATCGCTCTCATCTGGAACGCTTTGCTTCACCGCATATGAGTAACTGTCCGGCACCAGTTCCGAAGGAAGATACTTTTCCCAAGTACCACCAGTGCCAACATCAGTAAAAAACTCCCGATCAGGGTTACCAGTACGATGAATATCCAACAGAGCGTCGGCCAACCCGGTCCCATACAAGCGAACGCCCTGGCTATTAGTCTCAACCTCAATCGTCGGTGCGTTCGGTGGAATGACGAAAGTATGGCGTGTACTCCTCCCGGATTTCTTGGAGTTCTTTTCCTGCTCTGCCACCAGGTATACCCGACCGATAGGTAATGGCTTGTCTACTTTGGCAGTCCAGTTACCGTTGGCACCCACCGATCCCGAGCCCATCAGCTCTTCTGAACTATCATCAGATTTGTAAATTTTGATAGCAGCGCCGTTCAATCCATTGTCGCCCAGAACGGTGAAACCTTGCTGTTGGTTCCCCGAAGGGCCGGTGATGCGTGGGATGCCGAGTATTTCGTAAGTAACTCGCCGTGAATGAAACTCCGTTTCTTTATGAAACACTCCTCGAAATCCAATTTGCCCACTGGGCAGATTAATTCCACTTTTAACGATTACCGAAAAATTTTCCGACGTTGATATTGTAACCTTCGAGGTAAGCTCCACACCAAGTTGCCCCTCCCTCGCCACATAAACGACACTACCTGGCGCTCCTCTTCCCTGTATGGTATCGCCTTCTTTTAAAATACTTCCAAATTCGGGCGAGGTAATCGTCGCAACGTAAAGCTCTTTTTCTGAGCTGACAAACAACTGCGGCTGACTAATATAAACGGTAACCTTATTGGCAGTAATAGGCACGGTCACATACCACCTTCCTTCCGTAAGTACTACTCCGTCTACAATTCTACTAGGAAGCGGCTTAATCTGGCTTCCGGTTAACTTGACACCGAACGTCCCTCCCGTCCCGGTAACGTATGCGTCATCGGGATTGACATTATGAATCCGATCAATAGAGAAGGACTTGATACTCGCTTCCTCTTCTGCCCCCCCTCCTTCAAAATCGTCCTCGGCAGCCATGACTTTGCCCTCTTCATTTATGCAGTGGTTGGTTAAACCGCTAATCAGACCGTTGCGCGAAGTTAATAACGCCCCCCTCCCTTCCGGCACCTGACAGTTCTGACAGTCCCGACCAACGGCTCCCACCCGATCCTTCACCATCCGACTACACCACCTTGCGCAACGGACTACACATCCGCCAGAATCCGCCGGCTTGTGCGCCTTGGCCTCGCCCCGTAACGTGATCCGCGTCGCTGACCTCCCAGCGATCGGGTTTAGTCGCTCGGCTATGAAAAACGGTGTGCACAAGCGTCATCCAGTCGGGCCAAAGTCCCGCACTTGATGGTGGCTGTTCGCAGGGCGCCCTCGGGCGCGCCGGGCTTCGTTTTTCCACCGGTCGACTAACCTGCGTCCAGCCGCCACCCCTCGTTTAGTCGCGAAACGGGTGGCAGCCCCAACTACGGAAAAACGTTCATGATCAAACCAACCCCCAATCCCCCAAAACCCGCTCCCCGCAAAACCGTCGACGAGCGAAAGCTCGACAAAGCCGCGAAAAAAGCCCTCGATCACTACCTGAAACCCAACCCCACCCAACCAGCCAAAAACCAACGACAACTGGACTGTTTCATCGTCGCCCCCGACGCCGACCCGGAAGGCTTGCTGGTACACAGCTACGAAACCTTCTGCTCGGTGAGCACGCTGATTCTGGATTTATCGGAAGAACTGGAAGGCGCCCCGCGCAACCTGGCGTTGGCGATTCATCAGATGGGCGAGATGGGGGTGTTGTTGCTGGAGAAGTTGTTGGATGGCGAGGCGAAGGTGCTGCGCTGATAGCAACGCGATACATCGGGCGATGAAGTCCCCGTGGCGAGGGAGCTTGCTCCCGCTGGACGCGAAGCGTCCCATGCGGTGTGTCAGTTGATAACCAGGGGGCTGCTACGCCCCCCAGCGGGAGCAAACTCCCTCGCCACGGGGTTATCGCAACGCGGTAGGGCTCACGCCGATTCTGGTAGCTGATAGAAGCTGAAGTACTGCCGCAATGCGCTCACCAGTTGTCCGTATTCAGGCGGTGCCCACTGCAGGCTGAAGCCCGCGTCGAAATGTTGCGGTGTCACGTCCTCGCGGCACCACAGGCAATGGGCTTTCAAACGGATCTGTTGCTGCGGTCCTTCCTCGGCGGGCAGTTTCAGGCGCAGGTCGAAATCCGCACCGATCATCAAGGGCAAATGGCTGATGAGCATCAGGCCGTTTTCCGAAACGTTGCCCAAAAAACCAATGGGTTTGCCGTTTATGCCGTTGAACACCTCAAGGAAATACGCCAGCTGATGTCGTGCAATCTGCCGCTCTTTGTACATGTCTTGTATCACTTTTTGAGTAGCCGATAACCCGGCCAATCCAGTGCTTCGGAACGGGCTCATCCCTGCCCGCTCTCCCCGACCCCGATGCCAGACACCCTCATACTGGCTGGCCAAATGCTACCGGTGACAGGTGACGCTTCGAAATTAGAGTTCTGGCTCTAGCCACGTTTTGTACAACTATAGTCCAAGCGCGAGCATCGGCCAGCCGGATTCGATACCAGTCATCGGTCGACAACTGGCTCGCGGAAGGGTTTCGAATAAATCAAATTCAGAACGACGTGGGACGGATCGCCGAGGCGCTGCGGGTGGGGTAATGACCGAGGCTCTGTAGGGTTTCGAGCCGTGCGCGGGCGCGGTAGGCGTACTCGCTGTTGGGGTACTGGGTGAGGATGAACTGGTAGGTTTGCGCCGCGTCGACGTAGAGCTTCTGCCGCTCCAGGCACTGGCCGCGCATCATCGAGACTTCCGGCTGCATGTAGCGACGGGCACGGCTGGCGCGGTCGACTTTGGACAGCTCGAGCATCACCTGCTCGCAGTTGCCCCGCTCATAGGCCTTATAGGCCAGGTTCATGTGGTGGTTCATCGACCAACGGGTGCAGCCCGTGATACTCAGGGCCAGGGCAATAAAAAGCACGAATCGCATGGGGAGGTTCTCCTGTCTTGAGCTCTGTATCGACCTGGCGGGGAAAATCTTCAGCACGAAAAACCTCCACGGTGAACACGTGTGTGGCGAGGGAGCTTGCTCCCGCTGGGCTGCAGGGCAGCCCCGGATTTTTGCGGTCGCTACGCAACCGAGCGGGAGCAAGCTCCCTCGCCACAAGAGCGATGTTCGGCTTAAGCAGTTAAAGGCGCAAAAATTTTCAGGAATGTTCATTTCGAAAAAGAAACGAATAAGTAGTGCATATGAACAATGACTACACCCAAAGACCATAGTAGCCTTCGCTGGCGCTTGAACTTGAGGAGTCTTGCATGTCCGTCCGTCGCACCAAAATCGTCGCTACCCTTGGCCCGGCCAGTAACTCGCCGGAAGTTCTCGAACAGCTGATTCTGGCTGGCCTGGACGTTGCCCGTCTGAACTTCTCCCACGGCACCCCCGACGAGCACAAGGCTCGCGCCAAGCTGGTGCGTGACCTGGCCGCCAAGCACGGCCGTTTCGTTGCCCTGCTGGGCGACTTGCAAGGCCCGAAGATCCGTATCGCCAAATTCGCCAACAAGCGCATCGAGCTGAAGATAGGTGACAGATTCACCTTCTCCACCAGCCACCCGCTGACCGAAGGCAACCAGCAGGTGGTCGGCATCGACTACCCGGACCTGGTCAAGGATTGCGGCGTAGGCGACGAACTGCTGCTCGACGACGGTCGCGTGGTGATGCGCGTCGAAACCGCCACCGCAACCGAGCTGAACTGCGTCGTGACCATCGGTGGCCCGCTGTCGGACCACAAAGGCATCAACCGTCGCGGCGGCGGCCTGACGGCACCGGCCCTGACCGATAAAGACAAGGCCGACATCAAGCTGGCCGCGGAAATGGAAGTTGACTACCTCGCTGTGTCATTCCCCCGTGACGCAGCAGACATGGAATACGCCCGTCAACTGCGCGACGAAGCCGGCGGCACCGCCTGGCTGGTGGCCAAGATCGAACGCGCCGAAGCCGTGGCCGACGACGAGACGCTGGACGGCCTGATCAAGGCGTCCGACGCCGTGATGGTGGCCCGTGGCGACCTGGGCGTGGAGATCGGCGACGCCGAGCTGGTGGGCATCCAGAAAAAGATCATCCTGCACGCACGCCGCCACAACAAAGCGGTGATCGTCGCGACCCAGATGATGGAGTCGATGATCCAGAACCCGATGCCGACCCGCGCCGAAGTGTCCGACGTAGCCAACGCCGTGCTGGACTACACCGACGCGGTGATGCTGTCGGCCGAAAGCGCCGCCGGCCTCTACCCGCTCGAAGCGGTGCAGGCCATGGCCCGTATCTGCATCGGCGCAGAGAAGCACCCGACCGGCAAGACCTCCAGCCACCGCATCGGCAAGGAATTCACCCGCTGCGACGAAAGCATCGCCCTGGCGACCATGTACACGGCCAACCACTTCCCGGGCGTCAAGGCGATCATCGCCCTCACCGAGAGTGGCTACACGCCGCTGATCATGTCGCGTATCCGCTCCTCGGTGCCGATCTACGCCTTCACCCCGCACCGCGAAGCCCAGGCGCGCGCCGCGATGTTCCGTGGTGTATACACCATTCCGTTCGACCCGGCTTCGCTGGAGCCGCACGAAGTCAGCCAGAAAGCCATCGACGAACTGACCAAACGCGGCGTCGTGGAAAAAGGCGACTGGGTCATCCTGACCAAGGGCGACAGCTACCACACCACCGGCGGCACCAACGGGATGAAGATCCTGCACGTTGGCGACCCGATGGTTTGATGATCGGTTGCTGAACACAAAAAGCCCCGCCATGTGAATGGCGGGGCTTTTTGGTTTCTGCTTATGGAAATTTGGTGTCTGGACGGGCGCCATCGCGAGCAAGCTCGCTCCCACAAGGGTTTTGTATACGCCGTAAGTCCAGTGTGGGAGCGAGCTTGCTCGCGATGGCGCTCGGTCAGACGCCGCCACCGTCACGGGTAAGAAACACATCCGCCAACAACTGATTCCTCGGCAAACCCGCCAGGTACAAGCGCTTGGCAAACGCCTCGACCCAGCCCGGATGGCCGCAAACCAGCGCCTGGGTCTGGCGCGACGCCAGGCGCATCTGCGCGAGCGCCGCTGGCGCCTCGGCTGCGGTCAACAGTTCAATGCTCAGGTTTGAGTGCTTGGCCGCCAATGCCGCCAGGGGTTTGTCCAGATAATGCCCGGCGGCGTCACGGGCCACATGAATAAGCCGAATCGCACCTTGATGCTGCTGGCGCAACGCTTCGCGCAAGATGCCGAACAGCGGCCCCAGACCGGTGCCGGACGCCAGCAGCCACAGCGGTTTTTCATGCCAGTCGGGATCGTAATGCAACGCGCCGCCACGCAGTTCACCGAGGCGGATCGGGTCGCCGCTGGTCAGGCGTCGAGCGGCGCCGATGAATTGACCGGGGACGTGGCAATCGAGGTGAAATTCCAGGAAGCGATCCTCTTCGGGCAGGCTCGCCAATGAGTATGGCCGGGCGATGTCGCCAGCCCACAGCACCAGGTGTTGTCCGGCGCGATAGCGCAGCGGTCGCTCCGGGGTAATGCGCAGGCGCAGCACGTCGGAGCCCAGCCAATCCACCGCCGCCACTTTGGCGGCTTGGCCGTCGCGTTGTGGGTCGAAGGTGTGGATTTGCACGTCCTCCACCACCTGGCATTGGCACGCCAGTCGCCAGCCTTGATCACGCTGCGCCGGGGCCAGGGCATCGGGGCGACTGTCGCGCACGTCGCCGCTCAGGCATTGCACCAGGCACGCATGGCAACTGCCGGCGCGGCAACTGTAGGGCACGGCCACGCCTGCCTGGTTCAACGCATCCAGCAGGTTACTGCCCGCCGCCACCGACCATTGCCGGCCGGCGACTTTCAACTCAGGCATCGACGTTCTCCCAGGCGGCGGCACAACGGTTGCGGCCGTCTCGCTTGGCACGGTACAAGGCCTGGTCGGCGCGCTGCAAGGCGCTGTCCAGGTCATCGCCCATTTCCAGCATCGTCATGCCCACAGACAGGCTGAGAGTGCCCACCCGCAGGTCGGTCAATTCCACTTGGGTGAACGCCAGCCGCAAGCGCTCGCAACAGGCCGTCAGGCGCGCGGGGTCGCAGGCGGGCAGCAACATTACGAATTCTTCGCCACCGTAGCGGGCCAATACGTCGCCTTCACGCAGGCACGCCGTGGCGACACCGGCAAACGCCTGGAGCACCTGGTCGCCCGCCGCATGGCCGTGCAAATCGTTGATGCGCTTGAAATGGTCCAGGTCGATCAAGGCCAGGCCATGGGCGACGCCGGGCCTGAGGGTATTGAGTTCGCGACTCGCCAGGCGCAGGAAATGCCGGCGATTGAACAGGCCGGTCAGTTCGTCGGTGGCCACCAGGTCTTCGAGCTGGCGCATCATGCCGCGCAGGGTGTCCTGGTGCGCCTGCAAGGCAAACCGGCGCTGGCGCATGCGTTGGCGCGAGGTCTGGACATAGCGGGCATACAACACCAGCCACACCAGCACGATGAACAGCACGGACACTTGCAGACCGGCCAGCGTCGGATCGGGCAGCCGAAAGAAGTAACCGTCCCACAGCGTGATGCCGGTAAAACTGATGAACACCAGCGTGGCGCAGCGCACAAAGGCCCGCCGCGTCAGGTGGAACAGACCGAACAAGAGGATCAGCACATAGAACACCAGGAACACGCCGCGGGCCTGGTCCAGGTGCGCCATCATCCAGGTCTGCCAGCCCAGGCCGATCCAGACCTGTATTTCCGTCAGGCTGGGGTCGGCGAAGCGCAGGTTGCGATCGGTGATGAACAGCGCGAACAAACCCGCCTGGCACAGCACCACCAACAGCGTGCCGATGATGGCGCCACGCAACGAGTCGAGGTAATGGCCACTGAAAAACGCCAACCACAGCAACACCAGTGCCAGCGCATAAGTCGTGGCGGCCAGGGCGAAGCGTTTGAGCAAAAGACGTTGAATGGCGTTATGGGTCAATCGGTGACTCACCATGGAAAAGAGGAACTGATAGAGCTGTCCTACGCTACAGGCCAGACGCCACTTTAGTGGCGTGTTCGACAAATGACCATTCAATTCTGGCTCAGAAAAATGGCGTCAAAGCAATGGCCCAGATTGACGCATCTGCCGGCTCCGCCGATATCCCCTCGCCACAAAGGCAGCTCGCCCCCACAGGCCTCCCTGCCTGCGATATACTGCCGCGCCTTTTTAGCGTCGCGCCAGCATGCCCGGCGTGCCTTAAGAGGTGCCGTCCGTCGACCGATGCACCCAAGCGGACGGCACCTTATTGAATGTTCCCGTCTTAGAGAGGAGCGCGACTCATGACCGTGATCAAGCAAGACGACCTGATTCAGAGCGTTGCCGACGCCCTGCAGTTCATTTCCTATTACCACCCCGTGGATTTCATCCAGGCGATGCACGAGGCCTACCTGCGCGAAGAATCGCCGGCGGCCCGTGACTCCATGGCGCAGATCCTGATCAACTCGCGCATGTGCGCCACCGGCCATCGGCCGATCTGCCAGGACACCGGCATCGTGACCGTGTTCGTGCGCGTGGGCATGGACGTGCGTTGGGATGGCGCGACCATGAGCCTGGACGACATGATCAACGAGGGCGTGCGTCGCGCCTACAACCTGCCGGAAAACGTCCTGCGCGCATCGATCCTCGCCGACCCGGCAGGCGCGCGCAAAAACACCAAGGACAACACCCCGGCGGTCATTCACTACTCCATCGTCCCGGGCAACACCGTGGAAGTGGACGTGGCGGCCAAGGGCGGCGGTTCCGAGAACAAGTCGAAGATGGCCATGCTCAACCCGTCCGACTCCATCGTCGACTGGGTCCTGAAGACCGTTCCGACCATGGGCGCCGGCTGGTGCCCACCGGGCATGCTCGGCATCGGCATCGGCGGCACCGCCGAGAAAGCCGCGGTGATGGCCAAGGAAGTATTGATGGAATCCATCGACATCCACGAGCTCAAGGCCCGCGGCCCGCAAAACCGCATCGAAGAGATGCGCCTGGAGCTGTTCGAGAAGGTCAACCAGTTGGGCATCGGCGCCCAGGGCCTCGGCGGCCTGACCACCGTGCTCGACGTGAAGATCATGGACTACCCGACCCACGCCGCCTCCCTGCCGGTGTGCATGATCCCCAACTGCGCCGCCACCCGCCACGCCCACTTCGTGCTGGACGGCACTGGCCCGGCCTCGCTGGAAGCGCCACCGTTGGACGCCTACCCGGAAATCGTCTGGGAAGCCGGCCCGTCGGCACGTCGCGTGAACCTCGACACCCTGACCCCGGAAGACGTGCAAAGCTGGAAACCGGGCGAAACCGTGCTGCTCAACGGCAAGATGCTCACCGGTCGCGACGCGGCGCACAAGCGCATGGTCGAGATGCTGAACAAGGGTGAAACCCTGCCGGTGGACCTCAAGGGTCGCTTCATCTACTACGTCGGCCCGGTCGATCCGGTGGGCGACGAAGTGGTTGGCCCGGCCGGCCCGACCACGGCCACGCGGATGGACAAGTTCACCCGCCAGATCCTCGAACAAACCGGCCTGCTGGGCATGATCGGCAAATCCGAGCGCGGCCCGACCGCCATCGAAGCGATCAAGGACAACAAGGCCGTCTACCTGATGGCCGTTGGCGGTGCCGCTTACCTGGTGGCCCAGGCGATCAAGAAATCCAAAGTCCTGGCCTTCGCCGAACTGGGGATGGAAGCGATCTACGAGTTCGAGGTTAAAGACATGCCGGTGACTGTCGCCGTGGACAGCAAAGGCGAGTCGGTACACATCACAGGCCCGGCGATCTGGCAGCAGAAGATCAGCGAAAGCCTGGCGGTGGAAGTGCAGTAACACGCATTTTCTCGCGCTGAAGAAGGCCGGTGAGCGACACGCTCATCGGCCTTTTTTATAGGCACACAACAACCCCCTGTGGGAGCGAGGCTGCTCGCGATGGCGGTGGGTCAGTTGGTGATGATGTTCGCTGTGCCGCCGCTTTCGCGAGCAGGCTTGCTCCCACAAAGTCATTGAGCACACCATTCATCGGGTAAACCCACCGACCTGTCAGATCTGACAGGTTACACCCCTGCTCTCCCTTGGCATCCTCACCCTGGCCGGGAATCAACCCCGGCCAGGGTCCAAGGGAATAACGACAAATGGCCGAACAAGCCCCCCTTCAAATCATCACGCCCACGATCGCCGGCAGTGCGTCAATCGCCACCTTCGGCAACAGCCTCGGCCCGGTCGGCACGCGGGGCGCCGCCTCCTTCGAGTTGCGCCTGCCGATATCGAGCGCCCGTCACCTGACGCCGACGTTGGCCCTGCAGTACAACAGCCAGGGCGGCAACGGTGTATTCGGCATCGGCATGCAGCTGTCGATCCCCAGCATCTGGCGCAAGACCAGCAAAGGCGTCCCCCGTTACGGTGACGAGGATGTCATGGTCGGCCCCGATGGCGTGGATCGTTGGCCTGATCTCGAAAGTCAGACCAGCCGCAGAATCGGCGACGAGACCTTCGCGGTGACGCGGTATTTTCCGAGGATCGAGGGCACGTTCGATATCTACGAACTCTGGACATCCATCGAAAGCCAGCCGTTCTGGCGGGTGCAAGGCAGCAACGGCCACGTGTATTGCTATGGGAAAAGCCCGAACTCGCGCATTGCCGACCCGCAAGTCCCCTCGCGTATCGCCGAGTGGCTGCTGCTGGAAGAGGTCAGCCCCCTGGGCGAACACATCTATTACGAGTACCAGGCCGACCCCTGCCCCTCGCAAGGCCCTCGCGACTACCGTGCCCAGCGTTACCTGCGGCGGGTGTGCTACGGCAACGCCACGGCCAGCGAAACCTTGTATTGCTTCGAAGATGAAGACCCGGCGAACCTCCCCTGGCACTTCCACTTGCTGTTCGATTATGGCCAACGAGCCCTCGGTCTGGATGAAAAACCCGCTTGGTCGGCCCTGGACGAAAACGCCTGGCAACTGCGCAGCGACCCGTTGCACGTGTATCGATATGGTTTCGAGGTGGGCACGCGGCGCCTCTGCCAGCAGGTGTTGATGTTCCATCAGTTCCCCGCCGAAACCCACAACGAACCCGCGCTGGTGCGCCGGCTGCTGTTGGAATACACCAGCACCCCCTTGTGCTACAGCCTGTTGACCGCCGCTCATTACCAGCACTGGGACGCCAGGGATCGGGTGGAATACACGCCCCCCGTAGAACTCCAATACAACGCGTTCGAGCCGAACCTGATACCCAAGGTTTTTTTTGCCCTGGAGAACATGCCCGCCCTGGAGGACAGCCGACGCTACCAGTGCGTCGATCTCTACGGCGAAGGCATTCCCGGCTTTTTATGCCGCTACAGCAATGGTTGGTACTACCGCGAGCCCGAGCGCGCCCCGGGTGAGGATCCAGACGAAGTCGGTTACACCCCGTGGACACTTCTGCCAAACATTCCAATCGCCGCCGACAACACGCCGGTGATGCAACTGCTGACCGATCTATGCGGCGATGGCCGCCTCAATTGGGTCATCGCCCAACCCGGCATGAATGGTTTCTACACGCTCAACCCGGACCGCAGTTGGTCGACGTTCAACGACTTCAAGCGCTTCCCCACGGAGTTCCTGCACCCCGCCGCGCAACTGGGCGATCTGACGGGCGACGGCCTGCGCTCCCTGGCGATGGTCGGCCCCAAAAGCGTGCGGCTGTACGCCAACCTCCGTCACCTCGGGTTCGCCTCCGGCGTGGACGTTCCCCACGAACCGGACAGCACCCTGCCATTGTTCAGCGATGATCGCAGCGAACTGGTGCTGTTCGCCAATATGCTGGGGAGCGACAGCACCGAGCTGTGCCGTATCCGCTGCAACGAAATCAAGTGCTGGCCAAACCTGGGCCATGGGCGTTTCGGCAAGGGCTTTGTGATGAGCGCGCTGCCCTTCACCTACACCGAGTTCAACGCCGAACGGGTGCGGATCGCCGACCTGGACGGTTCCGGCGCGCCGGCGCTGATCTACCTGCGCAGCGACTGTTTCGAAATCTACTTGAACCATGGCGGCAATTGCCTTGAACAGACACCCGTGCGGGTGCCCTGGCCGGAAGGCATGCGCTACGACAACCTCTGCCAGGTCACCCTGGCCGATCTGCAAGGTTTGGGCTGCGCCAGCCTGCTCCTGAGTATTCCCCATCACAGCGCGGACATGAAACCGCACCATTGGCGCTACGATTTCGTCGCGGCACGGCCCTACTTGCTCAACGCCACGAACAACAACATGGGCATGAGCAGCACCGTCGCCCACCGCAGCAGCGCGCAGTTCTGGCTGGACGAAAAAGCCCAGCGCGCGACGCGGGGCGAAGCGCTGGACTGCTATTTGCCCATGGCCTTGCCGCTGGTGGCCCGGCAACAACAGCTGGATGAAATAACCGGAAACTGCCTGACCCAGGGATTTACTTACTACGAAGGCGACTACGACAGCTATCACCGCGAATTCAGAGGGTTCGGCCGGTTGTATCAGCTCGACAGCGAGGTGCCTTCGGGAAATCGGGAAAGGGATTTCACCGCACCGGTACTGGTCAAGACCTGGTTCCACACCGGGCGTACCGTCGACCAGCCCCTCAGGGATTGTTTCGATGCCGACACCGACGCGCCGCCCCTGGGCCCAACGCTGCTGACCCGGCTTCATGAACAGGACAAAGCCGACGAAATCATCGTCCCCGACCCGGACACCGCTAGGGAAATGGCCTACGCCCTGGGCGGTCATGTACTGCGCAGCGAGACCCACCACGGCGAGTCGTCCGATTCCACCAAGCCCTATACCGTGTCCCAGCACCGCTATTTGTTGCGCCACTCCCATGACCACCATAAAAGTCTGCTGGTACTGGCGCTGGAAACGGTCCTCCATCATTACGACGGTTTCATCAACGACCCCCAAGCCCTGCATACCGTCAACCTCGGATGGGACCTCTACGGCCAACTGGAACACGGTTTCGTTGTCCATTACGCCCGGCGCCTGAGCGCAGCGGACGAGCCGCCCTTCGAAGACGAGGCCGAGAACAATTGGTGGCGTGACGCCCACGACGATCAGCAGCAGGTGTATCACCTGACCGAAAGCCTGGCCGCCTATAAACACCTTTTCGATGAAAATGGACCCCGGCAACGGCTGGGCCTACCCTGGCGCGCACGAACCAACGGGCTTCAGCTACCAAAAGGCCCGCTTCCAAACGGACTGAACCCGCAGCAGGTCAGCTACGAATGCTTGCTTGAACATTGCGATTCCGACGAATGGAAAAGCGCCCGCGTGCTGATCGCCCTGGAAGAACAAAGCTACCTGAGTGACGCACCGTTCCAAGCCTTGCGCGGTCCGTTGGAAGTGGCCGAATTCGACAAGCAGGCGCTGGAGGCCTACGACGTCGTGCCCGAACCGTTCGATATCCGCCAGCAACTGGAACTGGTCGGCTACGAGCCGATGAAACTGTTCATGCCTGAAGACCCGGAGGAGGACGCAGCGCGGAACCTGTGGTCGAGGAAAGTCGGTTTCGCCACCTACCTGCCACTCGAAGGCTTTTTCCATATCAGCGCGTTACAGGAAACCCTGAGCCACGGCATCACGACGAGCGAATACGACGCCTATCAGTTGATGCCCATCGCCGTCACCCTCCCGGACGGCTGCGCGACCCATATCGGGTACGACTACCACTCGCTGTTGCCCTGCCGGATCATCGACGCCAACGACAACGTTCACGAGGCGCTTTACGGTCCCGCCGGCCTGCCCTTGGGCGTCAGTTTCCATGGGACCGAGAACGGCATTCCCGCGGGTTTTTATCCCATCGATGACTATGAGCCACCCGATGATTTGTCGCCCGGCCACGCCATCGAGGACCCCGAAGCCACCCTGGGTGATATCGCCAGCGCAGCGCGCATCGACAACCTGAGCTGGATGGGCCAGCTCGATTTTTCGCTGGTCCTGCCGGCGCAGCGCGACGAATGGATCAATGCCCGATATGTGCTGCCCAGCGGCCATATCCGCGCTTCGGCGCGGGTGCGCCTGGCCCGGTTGAAAACCCGCACCGCCGGCGAAGCGCTGCTATGGGCGCTCATGCAGGCCACCGCCCGGGAGCCGGCCCACCGTGTCGTACTGAGTGCCGATCGCTACCCGGACGACCCCTTGCAGCAGATCCGCATCGCCCTGGGCGCCGTCGATGGATTCGGACGCGCTTTGCAAACCAAGCAACTGGTGGAGCCCGGCGTCGCCTACGCCGTCGACGAGAACGGCTCGCTGCTGTTGGGCCCCGATGACAAACCGATACAGCACGAGGCCGACCCGCGCTGGCGCGTCAGCGAACGGGTCGAGTACAACAACAAGGGGCTGGTGACCCGTGTCTATCGCCCCTATTTCGCCGATGCCTGGCGCTACATCAACGACGCCTCGCTGCGCGAGCATGGCTATCATGACCAGCAGTTCTATGACCCACCCGGACGCCTGGTCAAGGTCATCAATGCCAAGGGGCATGAGGCCTGGCACATCTACCATCCGTGGTACCAGTGCGATCACGATTACAACGATACCGATCCGGGGCCTGCCCAATGAGCGCACACACTCATGCCAAGACCCCCGTCATTGCTGTGTTCGATGGGCGAACCGGACCTGTCCGGCGGGTGGATTACCTGCGCGGTTCGACCCGCGACGACACCCAGAGGCTGGTCACGGCCCAGGCGTATGACGTTGCCGGGCGCATCGTCGATCAATGGGACCCGCGTCTTCACGACTCAGAACACGTCAACCTGCACAGCATCTACAGCCTGTCGGGCACACCGCTACGCACTGAAAGCATCGACGCGGGGCTGCGTTGCGAATTGCTTGGCCTGGCCGGGCAGCGCCTGCACAGCTGGGATGCCCGCGACAGCGAGCAACAGAGCGAATACGACTCGCAGTTACGCCCCACGCTGATTCGCGAGCGCGGCAAAGACCTGGAATGGATCACAGTCGGCCGCCTGCGCTACGGCCTCCCCTCTTCCGAAGACGCCTTGCACAATCGCTGCGGCCAGTTGGTGGAACAATACGACACGGCTGGTCTGGTCACTGTTGATGATTATTCAATGGCGGGGTTGCCCCTGGCCCAGGGGCAACGGTTCCTCGACACGCTGCAAATGCCCGACTGGCCGGATGATGAAGCTGGGCGCGAGTATCTGCTGGAGCCCGCCCGCTACGACACGCAGTGGCATTACGACGCCTTGGGTGATGCCTTGGGCCAGACGGATGCCAAAGGGCATCGCCAACGTCTTGAATTCGATGTCGCCGGGCAGCCCAAGAGCATGCATTTGCAATGGGCGGGCAGCACGACCGACGAGCTGATCGCTCATGCATTTCAATACAGTGCCGAGGGACAGCGTCAAGCGTACACAGCGGGTAACGGCATCCAGACGACCTTCATCTACGACCCGGCCAATGGACGCCTGACTGAACTCAAAGCCATGAAAGGCAGTGAAGTCCACCAGCACTTGAGCTACGTCTACGACCCCGTGGGCAATGTCACCTCGATTGCCGATCACACCCATGTCGTGCGTTACCATGCCAACCAGCGCAGCGAAGGCGTTCGTACCTTTGCCTATGACAGCCTGTATCGCCTGGAAAGCGCCACGGGGTTGGAGATCCCCGGCGCGGGTACGCAACCGGCGTTGCCGGGGGTGGTCCCGCCCTCCGACCTGTCCTTGCGAAGCCCCTACACTCAACATTACGAGTATGACCACGGCGGTAATCTGGAAAAACTAGTTCACAACAGCGCCACCCCAGGCCAAGGGCATACGCTACGCCTGACACTGGACTCGTCGAGCAATCGCTGCCTGCACTGGCACAAGGGCGAAGCCGCCCCTGGCGACGACCTGGACTTCGATGCCGGCGGCAACCAACTGAACCTGCCCGCCTCCGGCCAGCACCTGACCTGGAATTGGCGCAATCAACTGCACAAGGTCACCCAAGTCCGACGTCACGACGGCGAAGACGATGCCGAGCGCTACAGCTACAACGCCCAGGGCATCCGCCTGCGCAAGCGGCAAATCGCCCAGGCCGCTTCCGTCAGCCACGTGCGCGACGTGCGTTACTTGCCGGGCCTGGAAATTCGCACCCTGGACGACAGCGAAGAGTTGCACGTCTGCACACTCCAGGGGCCTGCGTCCAACGTGCGCGGCCTCTACTGGGCCAAGGGCCGGCCGGCTGAAATCGAGCAAGGCCAACTGCGCTACAGCCTTGAAGATCACCTGGGTTCATTGGTCATGGAATTGGACCAAGACGCCCGGCTCATCAGCCACGAAGGCTACTACCCCTTCGGCGGCACAGCGTGGTGGGCGGCGGATTCCCAGGTGCAGGCCAGCTACAAGACCGTTCGTTACTCCGGCAAGGAGCGCGATGGGAGTGGACTTTATTATTACGGGTTTCGTTACTACGCACCGTGGATGATGCGCTGGATCAACCCGGACCCGGCGGGGCCGGTGGATGGGTTGAATTTGTATGCGATGGTGGGGAATAACCCTATTCGCTATAGCGACAACCTGGGGCTGATAAAAGGAGAGCAGCTCATGAACAAGGTGAGCACCCGCACTCAGCACATAATAAGAGGAGGAGATGCCCCGTTTGATGAGAACCAGATCAAGGGTTCAAATGCCAAAAAGCTCAAGGCGCGGGAACAGCATTACCAAAAACATCCAGAGGCAGAGTTATTCGCTAAAACCAGTAGAGACATACTGAGTGCCCATGCTGGCTTTGAAATTCCTGGCAATAACCCTGACGAAACCCGTTACTTGACTGACCTCTACAACATTCCACTACCCGACTCATTGGAACTTATGTCCGAGGGCGTTCGGGTGTCCCGTGATCCCGTTCAGAACACCGAGGAAGATTTCCTGACCTCGGGGGGCATATTCCAGTTTGGAGATATCACCCGTTACGAAGCTTTCCTGGAAAACAAGCTCATTGAAACGTTCAGGGACTCCAAACGCCCCATGAAACTCTACACGGGATCAAACCCAACGCCGACGAACTTGACGGGGATTGAACACGAAGCCCCGGTGTTGCATCCATTGGTCAAACAGCGGCTCGAAAATCACATCAGTGCGGGCAACAACTACCTTCCTAAGGTCGCAGGACTTCCCGGCCTGCATGCTGAAAGCATCGGCGCGAACGTCGCGCTGAATATCCAGCAGAACATCACCGGGGCGACGGATCCATCGCAGATAATTGTCGTCACCCAAAAGATTGCCGGCAGCAAGCGAGAACTGGGTCGAGGCTTTCCCGCCTGCTTCAACTGCACCAATATCCTTAGAGGCCCCTCGGACGCCGCAGACGATCTGCCGAAATTTGACATCGTGACCGAATGGGTGCAGACAACTCATTCACAGTGGAATGACCTGGCCAGGCCGTACATCAACTAGGCCCTGCCATTGCATCTAATGTCAGTTGCCGTAACAAGGCCTTCCGTTCATGGGCCAGTTCACTCATGCCTCGTTCGTAGTCGGCTTGCGAAAGCGAGCCCGCGACTTGCTGATCCAACAGGGCCTCGGCTTTCTGCTGATACACCGAGGCATTGCGCTCAAAGGCGTGTGGGTGCCGACCTTTAAGATAGGTCCGCCAAAACCGCTGCCCAATGATTTGGTCCACCAATCCGTCGCCGGTTTCCAGTTCCAGGACCGATTGATAAGCCAGGTCCATGGCAGCGTCATCCACGCCGGAAACACCTCTGAACAACATCCCTTGCGATTGCCATGGCAAACCCAGACGCTCCGCTAATCCGGTCTGGAACGCCAGGTAGACCTCCACCTCATCGATGCTTCCCGAGAACTCCCCGTCCTCGTCCAGGGTGATAAACGTCTCACCCGCCTGCAATCGATTCTGAATCGTCGCGCGGGCAATTTCATTGACCTGATCCAACCGCGACTTGCCCTTGGCCAGCGCCAGCAGCTTGGCCTCGACCTGAGTAGCATCGCTCGCCCGATACGCTTCATGGACCAAAACCTTGATGCCCATTTCGTTGAACAACTGCGCCCCGGCGTCGGCACAGGAATCCGGGTTGATCGCCATGCGGAACAGCTCCTCGCGCAATGTCGCGTCTTCAGACACGGCGTCGAGCATTCTCCAGACTCGCCCTATCAATTGAGGACGATAGTCCTCTTCGACGTAATCGGCGGCCTCTGTCAGTTGCTCCAACATCTCAAAAAAACCCTGGGCGCCAGGTTCGCGCTCAAGCTCGTCCCAGGTACGCTGACGGGAAACTCGCGCGTCATCGGCAAGGCTCTCAAGCCAGTATTGGCTGGTTTCCTCGCCCTTGGGTGGATAGCTGCGCGCCGGGTCATAACCCACCGAACGCATATAGCCTTGGAATTGGCGCAAACTGTCTTCTGGAAGCTGGTCGCGACTCAAGCGAGTCCGGGCGATCAACCGGGCCTGTTCGGAGCCGGGCGTGACCTCTGGAATACGGTCTATGGAATTACCCTCCAGATTCAGCTCGAAGGAGCGGGGTCGTGTGACAGTCAGTAAACCTGGCGGCCACTCAGTAACACCAGTCTGTTGCAAGTCAAGCATGGCGAGCTCCGACATGCGAGTGATGTCGGGCAGCAGGTTCAAGGCGGGGTTGTTGCCCAACTTCAACACCTCAAGGCGACTCAAGCCTCCCAGGTCAGCGACGTTTTGAGCGGTGAGACTCAATTGATTATGTGCGAGGTCCAACACCCGCAAATCCGCAAGATGGGGCTCTAGCCGTGGTAACACCGTCAGATCGTTATGACTCAGGTCCAGCGTCTTGAGATTGGGGAAATAACCGAGAAACGCTGTCAGATCAGTATCCAGCGCACCATGGCGCCACTTCAGTTCGCTCACATGGGGGAACGCCGTTTCCAGGGTTGGAAAGCAATCGAAAGTGTTACTTGACCAGAAGTAATTCAGATTCAGAATATACCCCTGAGGCGGCGTATCCACTCCAGCCCGCCAACACTGCTTGAGCGCCGAAGCGAGTTTTCCCTTGTGGTAGAGCTGATCAATGGCAACCACATCGCCCCTCTTGATCGCCACCCAGTTTTCCAGCGAGTTGCTCAGCCCCTCAAACTCCAATTCGCGAGCCACGAGGTTTTGTATTGCCAACTGTTCAGAGTGGAATGACTCAACAAACCGGGCAAAACTCTGAGTCGACGCTTCCGGATACAGCACCTTGAACCGCGCCTCCAGGCTCAACGCATCACCGGTTCCAAGCAATTGCTCATCGAGCCGCCCATAGCCCGGTTGCTCCCCGAGCAAACGTGCGACTATCGGTGGATCCTCCGCCGTACCGGCAGCGTTCAGAAGGACTTTGCGAAACGTCGTCCGGTCTAGCGGCGCTTGTTGAACAGCCTTCCTCAGCAAGGACCCATCGCCGAGCTTGTAACCCAACGCCCGACGCTCGGCCTCGGTCAAGGCGCTCAGGATTTCGGTATAGAAATCGGCGGCACTGTCCACCGAGTTACCTTGCTCGCCAAACAACTCAGGCGTCGCTTCTTCCACCGGCACGAGCACCTTGCGCACCACCGATGACGACGGTCCGACGCTGTCGAGCAGCGGCCCCTCCAGCGCCCCGTCGCGAATCTCGATACGCACCTGCGCCGGCCAACCCGGCAGATGCTCCAGGCTGTGCAACGCCAACCGCCAGGTGTCGGGGTTGCCCTTGGTGGGCAAATACAATCCCTCGTATGCCTGGACAATCCGCCATTCGCCCATGGCTGTGCGAGCCGCCTGACGCAGGCGCAAAGGCAAGTACCCTCGCTCACTCATCTGCCGGCGCTCCACCTCGGTGACGTCAACCAGCAGCTCGTCCTCCACGGCGCGGGGCAACTGGGGAAACTCGCTGCGCAAGACCTGGGCGCCAGTACCGCCCGCCTCGTCTACCACCGGCTCGACACCCGTTGGGCTGCCCTGCGCGGCCCGGAAGCGCTTGATGGTTTCGACCAGCAACACCGGGGGCCGGGCGTGCTCGACATGCAGCTGGCGCAAGCTGGATTCTTCGACGCCGCTGACGATACGGATCTGCTCCAAGGTTTCATCCGAAAAAGACTCGACGCTATGCCCCAGGCGCCGCATCAGTGTTGGCCCTTGCCAGCTCAGCGGGCGTTCACCCTCATGGACCCAGGCGCCCGCCTCGTTATGGGCGAGCTTTGGCGCATACGCATCGGCGCGCACGGGATGTTGAATCCGATACTGCCCAGAACCCGCGGCCTGCTCGACCACGAACGGCCGGTCGCCGAGCAACAGCACCTCTTGTCCCTGATGAAGATAAAGGCCATTGGCTTGTGGCCGAGCGTTCGTCTTGAGGTCCAACGCCTGCTCGTAGGGCGCGAGATCGGGGTGCCATAGACGCGACTGCCCATCGCGGCTCTGGACCACTTTCATCTGCTCGACAAACGATGAAGGCCGCGTGGAACGCACAGCCCCCGCCACTTTCCCCCCCGCCACGAAAAGCCCCATGAGCGCCATGTTCTCGGCCACCCCCAGCAAGTGCGCGGCCGCTTCGGCACGTCGGCCTTGAGACCAATCGGCGATGCCTTCGAATGTTTCGTCGAGCAATTGATAGGCGGTGTAGACCAACAACGCTTCGCCAAGGACCGGCACAAACGAGGCTGCCGTAAAAGCGGCCATTTCCAGCACCGTCTCGGCCACCTGCATGAAACTGTCCCAGCGAGCCCACCGGGACTTGAGATCTTCGTTCCCCGTCGGCACTGCTATCAGGCGGGCGTCCTGGAGGATCTGGTTGAGCCGCTGCTCGAACCCGTGTTGCCAAACATCATCCTTTATCTGCCGGCAGGTCATTCGCAGCTTGGGATTTTCCACCGGCTCGCGCCGAGCCTTGAATAGCTGGGCGTCCAGCGCAGCGAAAAATCGTCCGCGGTTGGCAACGGGAATGAAGCGGCTGAAGAACTGCTGGTAACGTTGCGACCGTAATCGAACGGCCAGCGCTGCCAGGAGCGCAGCCGTCGAACTGTACTGCTTTAACGGGTGTTCGGGATCGCGGGGGATATAGACCACAACCGGTTCCGCCTGCCGGCTGCGCTGGAGGTCAGGGGCGATCATTACGATGCCGGTCAGACGAGTGTCCAGTAGGTAAAGGTCGTGGCAATACTGCGGCTTGCCGCGATAGCTGACACGCTGGCCGGCCATCAGGGCTTGCAGCGCCTGGTGAAGCTGCGGGCTGATGTCGCCCTTGATCAGCGCCAACGCCGCAGCCGCTCGGAAGGCGTCTTTGTCGGCGTCCTGGAAACGCTCCTGCACCACAGCGCTGGCGACAGGCTCATCGAGCAGATTGTTTTTCAGGTACGCCTGGTAGCGGCCGCCAATATCCAGGTCCCGGCAAAGCGCGACGAATACCGGCAGGGTCAGCGTGAGGCCGACAGGCAAGACATCGAACTGCCCACTCGCGCTGGGCGGGGTGATGAAACAGGACGCTTCGTCGAAGAAGCCGGGACGCGCCTCTTTTGCCTCGAAATTCTGCAGTGCGGCGTCCAACAGGGAAATGGTTCGGGTCCTGTAGGCGACGGCCACGCCCTCTGGGATGTAGAGCCGCAGATAGATTTGCCTGACGTCCAGCATCATGTTGCAACGCTTTTTCAAGGCAGCCACCAGCAGCGGTTCGGCAAACGCCTCGATCGACTGGAGCCGACCGAGCATCTGCTCCAGCCTATGGTGGGACTTCCAGCTGGTTTGCAGGGCGCTTCTCAGGTGTTCCTTGTTCGCGTCATTGGCCTGGACGAACCCCGGTGGTATAGGCCCGGCGGCTTGTACCAGTGCCGTGCGTTGTTGGGATGAAAGCCCGGACAACCAATCGGGCATCGAATGAACGAGCCATTCCCTAGGGTTGGAAGGACCCGCCGGGTTTATCGCCGCGGGCATTCTGTTTTGTTGCAGTGCAGACATGTTCAAGTCATCCATGACCCATGAAAACGTTAACGCTAAACGAACACATCCCACCAAAGCCAGGCGAAACCTGTTACCGGACAAAACGTCCGATCCCTCCCTCCGTATCCCATCCATGCACATCGAAGCCCTGTCAGACCTGACAGGTTCTGCCCAGCAGCTTCATTGCTATAGTGAGCCTTCCTCGGAACTTGACGTCGCCAATCAGCAATCTAAGACATCCTTGGAGGTTGATCGCTTCATGAGCACTGTCCATTTCCGCACGCCAACGACCACTGCCTATGATCCTGGAGGCAACAGCGTACGACAGGTCCAGTACCTGCGCGCCGAGGCCAACGACCCGGTACGCGGCGTGGCCAACCAGTATCGCCATGATGTCGCCGGTCGGGTGACCGAACAGCTGGATGCGCGATTGGCTGTGGCGGCTCAGACCGATATCCATACGTCGTCGGGCGTTGCGCTATTGAGCCAGCATGTGGACAGTGGCCGCACTCTCCGGTTGATCGGCCTGGCCGGCGAGACGCTCCAGGCTTGGGACGGGCGCGCAACACGGTTGCGCAGCGAGTACGACTCGCAACTTCGGCGGATCGCCCTCCACGAACGGGCCGAGGGTGCAGCCGAGCAGACCACCGAACGGATTTTCTTCGCAGACCGATCGCCCACGGCCGTAGCCCGAAATGCTTGTGGCCGAGTCATCGAACAACTCGATCCTGCCGGCCAGATCACTTTCAGCGGCTACAATCTCATCGGCCAACCGCTGGACGAAACCCGTCGTTTTCTCAAGACCCCGGACTCCCCGCACTGGAGCGCCGACCCTGCGGAAAACGACCTCCAACTTGAACCCGAACGCTTTGTCTCATCCAGCGACCACGACGCAACGGGCGCCCTCATTCACCGAAAGGACGCTCGCCAACACACGCAATCCATGACGTATGACGTCGCAGGCCAGTTAAACCGTATCGCCCTGCAACCAGCAGGCCAGCCGGAAGCCGTGCTTTTTCTCAACCCCCGTTATGATGCCAACGGCCAACCGCAAAGCCAGACCTACGGCAACGCCATCGTCGACACCGCGACCTATGACCCGTCCGATGGGAGTGTGATCGAACTCAAGACCCAATCGGCCACTGGCAAGATTCTGCAGCACGCACGCTATTGCTACGACCCGATGGGCAATGTGCTGAAGATCGTCGACCTGACCTTCACCGTCCGGTACTTCGCCAACAGACACGTCACCGGCGAGCAGGTTTTCAACTATGACAGCCTGTCCCGACTGACCCACGCCAGTGGCTGCGAAGCGCAGGTGGACCCCGGCCATCCCGGCCTACCGGAGCCCGGCCCGATAGACGACAGCTTGTTGCTCAACTACACGCAAAGCTTTTCCTACAATGACAGCGGCGGCATGGTCACGCTGCTCCATCGCAGTGACCATGCCGGACCGGACGTTGGAAATGGCGATCGCCCCCGACAGCAACCGAGCCTTGTCCAAGGATGGTGCCGAACCTGATTTTGCCAACAGCTTCGATCCCTGCGGCAATCAGATTCTGTTGCAGCGCGGTGGACAGCCCCTGCTCTACAACCGGCGCAACCAGCTTATGCGCTGCACGACGGTAGCCCGCGCGGCACCTGCCGCGAGCGACCACGAACAGTATGTCTACGCAGCCAACGGCAAGCGCCTGAGAACGATCAGGACTGCCCAGGCGAAAAACACCCGTGTGATCAGCCAGACCCGTTATCTGCCAGGGCTGGAGCTGCACGAAAAAACCGATCAGGACCTGGAAGTCATCGTGCTCGACGCCGCCGCGAGCCCTATCCGCTGCCTGCACTGGGCACGCGGCAACCCAGGGATCGACGACTATCAGATGCGCTACAGCCATGGCGATCATCTCGGATCGAGCACGCTTGAGACGGATGCAAGCGGCCTGCTGATCAGCCGCGAGCGCTTCCATCCGTTCGGCACCACAGCCTCGTGGGCGAGTCGTTCGGCGGTAGAAGCCGACTACAAGACCATTCGCTATAGCGCCAAGGTCATGGACGCCAGCGGCTTGTACTATTACGGGCTGCGCTATTACGCGCCTTGGCTCAGGCACTGGATCGGTCCGGATCCCTTGGGAAACGTGGATGGACTGAACCGATATGCGATGGTGGGAAATAATCCGGTCAGTTTCGTTGATGAACAAGGTGCGGGGAAAACAAGACATAGCGTTTCAATTCAAATGCCCACATCCTCACCACCCTCACCGATAAGCTCATCCGCACAGGAGTCTCTGTCTCGGGGATATTGGGTCCCGGGTCTTTCGACGCCTCCCGTGAGCCCATCCGCACAAGAGTCGCTGTCTCCGGGATTTTGGCTCCCGGATCCTTCGACGCCTCCCCCGATGCCGTCCAAGTCCGACGAAACGTGGCAAGCCTGGGCCAAGCGAAAGGCCTTGGCATTGGTCAATTCCAGAGCCGGGTTGTCATGGCTTCCGGAGGGTGCAACAGGCGCAGGCAACGCGGCATTCGTTTCATTGCTCGGTGCTGGCGGAAGTTTGGCGGTGTACAGCATGTTCAATCCCCAATGGTCGCTGGCCTCCACCTGGGATCCGGAGGGTGATGGCGAATCCCCACCTGCTAACGTTACACAAAGCGTCTACCGCAGGCATCTCACAGAGGTCCTCGCAATCACCCTTGCGACGACATTGGCCGGCACCTTTCTGAGCCCTTTGGTGGGCAGGTCTATCGATGAATTTAGACGGATACAGGACAGAGCCCGGGCCAACACGTTGATGGACAACATTAAAAAATCTATTGGGCAGCAAAGCCAGAACCAGAACGTGACAAAAAAGGCGCAAGACTCATTTCGCGAACAGACCCTGGAAGTCGAAGCGCTGATTGGTATTACCGATAGAACAACGAATTTGCTCCACGGCATCGGCCTACTGATACTACTCAATACCAGCAATGTTGCCCCCCCTGGCGTATCCAGGGAAGTGCAAAGGATCGCTGCGATTCGAGCGAAATACGGAAATAACGCACGGTTCTGAACGTCCACACGGTGTGCTGGACTATTTCGGCCGGGCGCAAAAGAGCATGGCTTTGCACAACGAGTACAGAACCACCGACAACCCGTTCGTACGGAATCGGATGAAGGCTTCCAGACGATGATTCGATGGGACTCGGCATCGAGAAGATCAGGTCCGGAGGTGGCATGCTATCGTGCCCCTCCCAGTCCATCTGCGTGATACCTTCATGCCCGCAATGCCTCGTCCCCTGCGTCTGTCGTTGTACATCCTGCTGATCGTCGCTGGCGCTATCGTTGCCGCCACCCTGGCCGTGCGCCACGCTGAACGTGAGGCCCTGGAAGAAGACGCCAGCCGCGCGAGCCAGCAATTGGCGCTGTACGCCAACTCATTGCACACCTTGATCGAACGCTACCGCGCCCTGCCCGCCGTGCTGGCGCTGGACCCGCAGTTGCGTGACGCCCTCAAGGGGCCGGTCAGCGCGGCACAACAGGATGCCTTGAACCGCAAGCTGGAAAAAATCAACGGTGCCGCGCAGTCCTCGACCCTGGAGCTGCTGGACCACACCGGCCTGGCGATCGCCGCCAGCAACTGGCAGTTGCCCAGCAGCTACGTCGGCCACAACTATGGCTTTCGTCCCTATTTCCTCCAGACCCGCACCCAAGGCACCGGGCGCTTTTATGCGGTGGGCGTGACCAGCGGCATCCCGGGCTATTTTCTGTCCAGCGCGGTCACTGGCGATAGCGGCGAGTTCCTCGGCGCGATGGTGGTGAAGCTCGAGTTTCCCGAGCTTGAGCGCGAATGGCGCCAGGGCAGCGACACCCTGTTGGTCAGTGATGCGCGCGGGGTCATTTTCATCGCCAATCGCCCCGGTTGGCGTTATCGCCATTTGCAACCCTTGACCGACAGCGACCGCGCCGAGCTCAAGGCCACGCGCCAGTACGACAAGCAACCGTTGCAACCCCTGGCCTTCGATCCGCTGCGACGCTTTGACGACAACAGCCACCTGACCCTGGTCGAGGCGCCCGAGGGTACGGCGCAGTACCTCTGGGAATCCCTGCCGTTGGCCGGCGAAGGCTGGACCCTGCATTTGCTGCGTCGACCACAGATCGCCTTCGAAGACCTGCGCAACGCCGGGCTCGCCGCCGCCGGGTTGTGGCTGGCGCTGGTGTTTCTGTTGCTGTTTCTGAACCAGCGTTGGCGCCTGGCGAAACTGCGCCAGCGCAGCCGCCAGGAACTCGAACGACTGGTGGACGAACGCACCCGAGAATTGCGCACCGCCCAGGACGGCCTGGTGCAATCGGCCAAGCTGGCGGCGCTGGGGCAGATGTCGGCGGCGCTGGCCCACGAGATCAACCAGCCGTTGACCGCCCAGCGCATGCAACTGGCGACCCTGCGCCTGCTGCTGGAGCACGGCCGCGTCGACGATGCCTATAAAGCCCTCAAGCCGGTGGACGACATGCTGACCCGCATGGCGGCCCTGACCGGCCACCTGAAGACCTTCGCCCGCAAGAGCCCCAGCGGCCTTCGCGAACGCCTTGACCTGGCGGCGGTAGTCGACCAGGCCCTGCAATTGCTCGACACGCGCCTGCGGGACGAAAACGTCAGTACCGTCTTGCACCTGACGCGTCCGGCGTGGGTGCGCGGCGATGCCATCCGTCTCGAACAGGTGTTGATCAACCTGCTGCGCAACGCCCTCGACGCCATGGTCGAACAGCCCCTCAAGCGCCTTGAAGTGCGCCTGCAAGCCGATGAACAACTGTGGCGCCTGACCGTCAGCGACAGCGGCACCGGGATCGCCGAAGAACATCTGGCCCAGGTGTTCGACCCGTTCTTCACCACCAAGGCGGTGGGCGATGGCCTCGGGCTGGGGCTCGCGGTTTCATTTGCGATCATCCACGAATCCGGCGGGCGGCTGACAGCGGACAATCATGACAACGGCGCGGTATTCTGCGTGACCTTGCCCATCGATCAGGAGGCGCAGCTGCATGCTTGATTCGGTCATAGTCGTCGATGACGAAAACAGCATCCGCACGGCCGTGGACCAATGGCTGAGCCTGTCGGGGTTCCAGGTGCAGTTGTTCAGCCGTGCCGAAGACTGCCTGGCGCGGTTGCCGGACAACTTCGCTGGCGTGATCCTCAGCGACGTACGCATGCCCGGTCTCAGTGGTCTCCAACTGCTTGCGCAAGTGCGCAAGCGCGACGCGGACCTGCCGGTGATCCTGTTGACCGGCCACGGCGACGTGCCGATGGCCGTGGAAGCCATGCGCGACGGCGCCTATGACTTTCTCGAAAAACCGTTCAGCCCCGAAGCGCTGCTCAGCAGCCTGCGTCGGGCCTTGGACAAGCGCTTCCTGGTATTGGAAAACCGTCGCCTGCACGAGCAGGCCGACGCTCGGGTCAGGCTCGACACCACGCTGCTGGGCGTCTCCCGCGCCTTGCAGAATCTGCGGCGCCAGGTGCTGGACCTGGCGACATTGCCAGTCAACGTGTTGATCCGCGGCGAAACCGGCAGTGGCAAGGAATTGGTCGCCCGCTGCCTGCACGACTTCGGCCCGAGAGCGAGCAAACCCTTCGTTGCGCTGAACTGCGCGGCGATCCCCGAACCGCTGTTCGAGGCTGAACTGTTCGGCCATGAAAGCGGCGCTTTCACCGGCGCCCAGGGCAAACGCATCGGCAAGCTCGAATACGCTGACGGCGGCACGCTGTTTCTCGATGAAATCGAAAGCATGCCGCTGGCCCAGCAGGCCAAGTTGCTGAGAGTCCTGCAAGAGAAGAAGCTCGAACGCCTGGGCTCCAACCAGAGCATCCACGTGGACCTGCGTATCATTGCCGCGACCAAGCCGGACTTGCTGGACGAAGCCCGGGCCGGACGATTTCGTGAGGACCTTGCCTACCGCTTGAACATCGCCGAGCTGCGCCTGCCGCCCTTGCGTGAACGGCGCGAAGACATTCCATTGCTGTTCGAGCATTTCACCCACGGCGCCGCCGAACGCCTCGGCCGCCCCGCCGCGCCCTTGAATGGCCCGCAACTGAGCCATCTGCTCAGTCACGATTGGCCGGGCAACGTGCGCGAACTGGCCAACGTCGCCGAACGCCAAGTGCTGGGACTCGACCAGCCGCCTGCCCTGGACACCGAACCGGGCCAGTCCCTCGCGGCCCAGCAGGAAGCGTTCGAAGCCCAATGCCTGCGCGCCGCGCTGACGCGGCATAAAGGCGACGTAAAAGCCGTGCTTGAGGAACTGCAACTGCCGCGCCGCACCTTCAATGAAAAGATGCAGCGGCATGGGTTGAATCGGGAAATGTTCGTGCGGGACATCTGAGGAGGCGTGGCGGCTGCCCGCTAAGCCATCGCCAAGCCTTGCACGAACCTCCAGCGCCGTCGGCTAACCCGAGATCAGACGGGCGATCATGCGCTTGCGCCCCGCCACATCCAGCGCGCGATAGCTTTCCAACAACAGCTCTTCATCAGGCGCCAATGCCGGCGCGGCCTGGACGCGCTCGCCCGTCAGGACGTATTGGACATCCACTCCGATAGCCGCCAGTTTTGCCACCAGATCGGCTGGACATTTCTGCCGCCCGGAGACGACTTCCTTCAAGCGCTGCGGGCTCGCTTCGCCCGCCCCACGGGAGGCGGCAGCCAGCGAAACACCACAGCGATCAATCTCTTCGCGCAGCCGAACGTGGATATATTCCACCAAAACTATTGACATGGTGTATATATCCCACCAAAATCGCCGACATAAACAACGGCCATCATTGCCTCACAGAGAATCGGCACCATGGCCGTGCTGAGACTGCGCACACTCGGAATCCTGTCCATTTCGCAGTAACACGCACGCTGGGTGCATTGAACATGAATCTACTCCGGAAATTTCCTACAGAAAATAGCGGAGAGTGAAAGTGACAAAAAAAACGAAAAAAAGGGGCCCGAGGGTCGTTGTCCAGATGCTGGCTTTGCTTGCCTGGCGCCGGTCCGGTCGAAGCAGGCCACCCGCACTCGGTGCATAAAAACAGTGACCGTCCATCTTCCTTGTTTGAGGTTTGAAATGCATTCGAATCAAACGTTTATCCATCGCTGGGCTGTCATGGGCAAGCTGGCGCTCATGGCGCTCGCCGTCACCCTGTCGTTTCCGGCAGCCGCGAACATGGTGGTCTACCCGATGAACAGCACCATCGGCGCCGAGCAGGACGGCATTGGCCAGATCCAGCTGCACTCCAAGTCCGACAAAGTGCAATACATCAAGGTCAGCGTCACCCAGATCCAACGTCCCGGCACGCCGGACGAACATGAAAGCCCGCTGTCGCCGGCCGATGCGCTGGGTATCGTCGTATCGCCGCAGCGCACGGTACTGGCCCCCGGCGCCAGCCGCACGGTGCGGATCATCGCTCAGTCGATGCCCACCGAGGAAACCGTCTACCGGGTCTATTTCGAACCGGTGGGAGCACCCGATCTGATAGATGAAGACGTCCTCGAACAATCCGGTGTGCAGCCCAGAGTCGGCGTAAACCTGGTCTGGGGCGCCTTGGTGCGCCTGCTGCCCGATGAGCGCCGTACCAGCATCAAACTGCAACCCAAAGGCAACGAATTGCGCAACGACGGCACCCTGCGCGTCGGCGTATTGCAAGTGGGTCGGTGTACCGACGCAGCGGGCGAGAAGGACTGCATCTGGAATGACGTCAACCGCAGCCTGTATCCCGGCAGCACCCTGCCCGTCTCCGCCCCCGGCGCGAACGGTAACGTAATCGTACGTTTCGTGACCAGCGACGACAGGCGTCCGCGCACCCTCGCCATTCAGCCGTAACCCCAATTTTATTGACCCAAGCTACGTGCAGCGCACGTGGTTGGGCCCCCGTTCACCCACAGCAAAAGAGGAACACCCATGAAACTGTTGAAATTCGCCCCATTGGCACTGGTCGCCCTGACCTCGCTGCCCGCCATGGCGGTGGAAAAAAGCATCCTGGTCTACGCCGATGTCGACCCGACGTTGGAGATCCTCCAGTCGGACGGCAGCCCGCTGCCGGCGTCCATGGAGATGGCCTATCTGCCGGGTGCAGGCCTGCGCCCTACTCAGGTGGGTACGCGGATCTACAGCAATGACACCGACAAGGACATGACCCTGCGACTGATCACCAGTCCGGTCCTGGCCAACATGACCAACCCCGCCGCCACCGGCGTGCCGCTGAGCGTCAGCTATGGCGGACGGACGCTGAACACCACCGGTGTCACGCTGCCTGCCGCCGATCTGTTCCCTGGTGGTGACTCCACTGGCGGGTCGATCGAGCAACTCCTGGAGATCCGGCAGACCAGCGCGGGTGCAATCACCAACGCGGGTCGCTACGAAGGCATCGTCAGCCTGCTGCTGACCCAACAGCCTTAAGTACCGCCGGTTTTTCCTTAAAAGGGAGGTACGGCGCCGTCGTACTTCCCTTTTCCTTCGTCAAGGCCCTGTATGAAACGCCACTTCACCGCACTCTCAATCTCCCTTACCTGGGCGCTGGCCGATGCCGTATCGGTCGCGTCCACCGATCTGCCCCAGGTGCCGGCCGGTTTCGAGGCCCTGGTTGAAGGTCAGGTGGAACAACTTGAACTTCAATTGCTCAACCGTAATCTCGGCCTGCACCCTGTCGTGGTGCGGCCTGGTCGTATCGAATTCCAACAGCCCGAACGAATCGCGGCCCTGCTGATCGAGGCAGGGGCTTCGGCGTCATCCGAAGAGTTGCTGCCGCTGCTGTCCGAACCGTTGCCCAGCAACAGCCAGTTGGCGTGCTCCTACGGCCTGGCCAGCGAAGCGAGCTGCGGTTACCTGGACACCGACGCGGTGGCAGTGATTCTCGACGAGGCCGGCGCGCGCCTGCAGATACTCATGCGCAAGGATTGGCTGCCGGCCAGCGATACGGCGGCGCTGCGCCTGCACACTCCGACCGAGGCCGCGAACGCCTTGGTCCATCGACAGAACATCAATATCGCCCAGGCCGACAGTTACCGCGCCCTGGGCGCCAGCGGCCTGGGCGCGGTAGGCCTGGGTGAAAGCAGCCATTTTGGCTTTACCTGGAACTACCAGGCCTACCAGAACAAGCGCGGCAGCGACAGCAGCCTGGAATTCAACAACGCCTACTACCGCCAGGATTTCGAGCGCGAACACTACGCCCAGGCCGGGCGCATGGACATGAGCAACCTGTCCAGCGCCGAGGGTGGCAACTTCAGCTTCAGCCTGTTGCCCCTGGGGCGAATCGACGGTGCCCGAGTCGGCACTACCCTGGCCTACCTCAACCGCGAGGTCGTCGGCCAAGGCACGCCCATCTCGCTGATCCTGACCCAACGCTCGCGCGTCGATGCGTTCCGTGGCGAGGAGCTGTTGTCGACGTCCTACCTGGATGCCGGCGTGCAGAATGTCGACACCCGGACCTTCCCCAACGGCAGCTATCCGGTGACCTTGCGGGTGATCGAAAACGGTCAGGTGACCCGTACCGAAACCGTGCCTTTCAGCCGTACCGACGGCAATGGCCTGGGTGACGACACCGTGCAATGGTTCCTTCAGGGCGGGCGCACGGCGGAAGACTCGCTCTATGAGCAGGATCCCTCCGCGGTCGCCCAGACCGGCCTGCGCTTTCCGTTGCGCGATGACCTGGCGCTGACCAGCGCGATCACCTGGCTGGACACGGCGTTCTACAACGAAAGCCGCCTGGACTGGGCCGGCACGCTGGGCGCCAGCAGTTGGTCGTTGTCGGGCGCCCTGCTGCGCGGCAACAACGGCGCGAGCGGCAACAGCCAGCAAATGACCTTCACCCATGGGGTCTCCTGGAGCGTGTACCGCTACTCGCTCAAGAGCCCGTCCTGCGAACACAACACCCGCGCCTACCAGCAGAGCGGCTGCAACGAGTCATTGACCGCCAGCGCCTCGTTGCCGCTGGCCGGTGGCACCCTCAGTGCCGGCTACAACTACAACCGCTACGCCCAGGTGAATCCGTTTTCCTACTGGAACGATTTTCCCGAAGAAGACGACCTGACCCGGGACCTGACCACCTCCACCTGGGCCAGGACCTTCCAAGTGGGCTTTTCCCGTGGGCATGCCCTGGGACCGTTCCAGCTCATTCATCGCGTCGGCGCGTTCCGCAATGCCAGCGGCAACCGGGACACCGATCACGGGCTGTACCTGAGCCTGAGCCTGTCCCATAACGAGCGCTCGCCCACCGGCGGCTACCGCCAGAGCAACATCGGCCTGGATGCGCGCCGCGAGCAGAATGCGCCCGACAGCCTGCGCACCAGCATGGGCCATACCCGTGCCTGGGACGGCGACCAGGGCAGGAACGAAGTGAACACCGGGGTCGGCTACGACGACCTGGGCCGCTGGGACGCTGAACTGGCCGGACGGATCGAGCGCAGCTGGGGCGAGAGCAGCCTGGCGGTGGCCCAGCGTGGCGGTGACCAGCAAGACTCTCGACCGGGTTTTAGCGGCAATCATTCCTCGTCCCTGGCGCTGGGCCGCGACGGCTTCTTCTGGGGCCAGGGCCAGGGCGGCACAGGCCCGGGCGCGGCGGTGGGGATCATCGCGGCGCCGGTGGAAAACGCCACGGGCGCGGCGGCCAAGGTCAGCGGCGGCTACGGTGCCCAGACCAGCATCGGCTTTGGTGAGAAGCGGCTGATCCCGGTCAACGGTTTCGAGGCCACGCACACCCGGATCAGCGACGCCGACGCCTCGCGCCAGAACCTCAGTTCGGTGAATGTCGGCAACGGCAACCGCGAGTGGTTCCTGCAACCGGGCAAGCTGGCGGTGCAACGGATCGAGTCTACTGTCAGCTACACCTACGTCGGCCGCTTGGTGGATGCACAGGGAGAGCCACTGGTGCAGGCCGCCATTCTCAATGCATCGATGATGGAAACCGGCGAGGACGGCAGCTTCGTCGTCGACCTCAACCATCACCCCGACCCCTTGTTCGCCCTGGACCTCAACGGCGTACACGCCTGCACGGTACAAAGCCGCACCGCCCACAGCAGCCTGCGACGGGTCGGCACCCTCACCTGCGAAAGCACCACTCTGGACGCTTTGCCCAAGGACCTGAACGATCCCGACCGCCTGGGTCGCTGGACCGCGCGTCGCAGCGCCGCGCTCTCGCCAGACAAGAGGAACCAGCCATGAGCGAAACCTCGATCCGTTGGGGCCGTCGCCTTTTCGCACTGGTTTGCTCGGTTGCAACGCTACCGGTGCTCGCCGATGTTCATCCCAGCGACCATTATCAGATGGTGGCGCTCAATTACGACCGGGCGGCGCCACCTGGGGATCATTACCTCTGGAATAAGATGCTGCATGGCTGGCACGAGCAACCAGTCTCAGGAGTTGGCTATAAGACTATGCATTTGGTCTGCTTGTCCAATTCCGACCCTGCGACGGGTCAATGCCGCACAAGCAGTTACGGACAAACCGGTATTACCAACGTAGCGCTACGGTTTACCGAGCGCCGCAGTCGCTTGTCCACGGTACTGCATGTCAGAGGCTACCTCTCGCGCAGGACGAAACTTAACAACACCTGTGGCGGAGACTGGTTACCTTTCGATTACCTGATCACTTCAACGACAACATCGGACTGTCATGGCGTCAACGTCTCCACCGGCACCGCCTCAACGCTTTGGATCCCCCAAACAGAGCTTGCCAAATTGCCCTCTGGAGGCATCTGGACCGCTCAGTTGGTCATGAAGCTAAAAACGTTCCACTCGCAACCCATCGGTAACGCCAAGACCTTCACCGTCGACTTCAAGCTGGACGTCACCGACCAGAACAACATGCAGATCTACCTGCCCGCCTACGGCGTCAGCACGCCGCAGGTGGACCTCAACCTGCGCACCCGCCCGTTGAGCACTGCCCCGGGTGGTATCGTCTCAGGTCAATCCGTGGTCGATGCCTGCCTCTACGACGGCTACAACGCCAACAGCCAGAGTTATGAAATCCGTGTCACCGGCACCAACCCCGTGCCCGGCATGGAGGGCCGCTTCTTCGTCCGCCACGCGTCCGGCGGCAGCGGCGAGCGTGACCGCATCGAATACAAGGTGCGCACCCGCACCGCCAACCTCGGCGAGACGCAGCATGTGTCCGGGCAACCAGTGAGTTTCAACGGCATCAACAATGCCGATATTCGCGCCGTGCGTCTGCCCAACGTGCCTTTCCCGGTGGTGTGTACGCCGTGGCCCATCACCTTGGAGACGCCACCGTTCAATCAGATCGACAAGAACACCGGGCAGTACCGGGGGGAGCTGAAGTTGGAATTTACGCCCTCAACCTCTTCGCCCTGAGGCATTAGTGGTGTCTGGACTGGCCTCATCGCGAGCAGGCTCGCTCCCACACTGGATTTGTGGATACCGGGCGAATGTGGGAGCGAGCCTGCTCGCGATGGGGCCGGTGGAGCCGCCGATTTTTTCCCATTCAAAAATGCAGCCATAAGAACCCGCAATGAACACATTCTTAACCCGTTGGGCCCGCCGGCTGAGCGCGCTCATCGTGGCAGCCACGGCATTGCCGACGCTTGGGGACATCATCCCCAGCGACCATCATCAGTCCGTGATACTCAACTTTGACCGTTCGGCGCCACCGGCCGATCACTACCTTTGGACCCGAATGGTCCATGGCTGGAAAGAGCAAGATTTGCCAGGCGCAGGCTATACGACCATGCACTTCGTTTGTTTGTCCGATACCAACCCAGCCAACGGCCAATGCCAGACCAGAGGCGATACAGGGAGGTATGGCATCACAGACATTGCGCTGCGGTTTACCGAGAGACGTAGCGGCCTGTCGACTGTCTTGTCGGTCAAGGGTTACGTCACCCGCATGCATGCGCTGAACAGCAGTTGCGGAATCTGGGAGAAGGACTACGTACTGAACGCAACCGGGTCAGGCTGGTGCGACGAGGTCAGAACCACGGGCACCGCGTCGACTGTCTGGATCCCTCAATCAGAACTCGCCAAGCTACCTTCAGGTGGTATCTGGTCGGCGAAGTTGATCATCAAGCTCAAGCGCTATTACTCGGAGCCGATTGGCGCCGCCAGAACTTTCACCGTCGACTTCAAGCTGGACGTCACCGACCGCGACAACATTCAGATCTACCTGCCCGCCTACGGCATCAGCACGCCGCAGGTGGACCTCAACCTGCGCACCCGCCCGTTGAGCACCGCCCCGGGCGGTATCGTCTCAGGTCAATCGGTAGTCGATGCCTGCCTCTACGACGGCTACAACGCCAACAGCCAGAGTTATGAAATCCGTGTCACCGGCACCAACCCCGTGCCCGGCATGGAGGGCCGCTTCTTCGTCCGCCATACGTCCGGCGGCAGCGGCGAGCGTGACCGCATCGAATACAAGGTGCGCACCCGCACCGCCAACCTCGGCGAGACGCAGCATGTGTCCGGGCAACCAGTGAGTTTCAACGGCATCAACAATGCCGATATCCGCGCCGTGCGCCTGCCCAACGTGCCTTTCCCGGTGGTGTGTACGCCGTGGCCCATCACCTTGGAGACGCCACCGTTCAATCAGATCGACAAGAACACCGGGCAGTACCGGGGGGAGCTGAAATTGGAATTTACGCCCTCAACCTCTTCGCCCTGAGGCATTAGTGGTGTCTGGACTGGCCTCATCGCGAGCAGGCTCGCTCCCACACTGGATTTGTGGATACCGGGCAAATGTGGGAGCGAGCTTGCTCGTGATGGGGCCGGTGGAGCCGCCGATTATTTCCATTCAACAATGCAGTCATAAGAGCCCGCAATGAACACATTTTTTACCCGTTGGGCCCGCCGGCTGAGCGCGCTCATCGTCGCAACCACTCCGTTACCCGCCTTAGCGGGCGTGGTACCCAGCGACCACTACCAATCCGTTGTGCTCAACTTCGACCGTTCGGCGCCGCCCGCCGATCACTACCTCTGGAATCGGATGGTCCACGGCTGGAGCGAACAGCACATACCGGGCGCCGGTTATACGAACATGCATTTTGTCTGCCTCTCCAGCACGGACCCGGCAACGGGCCAATGCCATACGTCGTCCTTTGGCAGGCTGGGCACTACCGAGATCCCGTTACGCTTCACCGAGCGGCGCAGCCGTCTTACCCATGTCCTTGTGGTCAAAGGCTATCTCCAGCGCAGGTATCCGCTCAATCTCTGCGGTGGGGCATGGGATGGCCGTCAATTCGTCCTGACCACCACATCACCCGTCTACTGCAATGAAGACGAAGATGACCTTACCCAGCGATCGGAGGGGACGGCCACGACGATGTGGGTGCCCCAGTCAGAATTCGCCAAACTGCCCACCGGAGGCATCTGGACCGCCAAGATGATCCTGAAACTCAAGCGGTACAATTCGCAACCGATCAGCGCGGCCAATACCTTTACGGTGGACTTCAAGCTTGACGTCACCGACCAGAACAACATGCAGATCTACCTGCCCGCCTACGGCATCAGCACGCCGCAGGTGGATCTCAACTTGCGTACTCGCCCGTTGAGCACCGCCCCGGGCGGCATCGTCTCCGGTCGGTCCGTGGTCGATGCATGCCTCTACGACGGCTACAACGCCAATAGCCAGAGTTATGAAATCCGTGTAACCGGCACCAACCCCGTGCCCGGCATGGAGGGCCGCTTCTTCGTCCGCCATACGTCCGGCGGCAGCGGCGAGCGTGACCGCATCGAATACAAGGTGCGCACCCGCACCGCCAACCTCGGCGAGACGCAGCATGTGTCCGGGCAACCAGTGAGTTTCAACGGCATCAACAATGCGGAAATCCGCGCCGTGAAGCTACCCAATGTGCCGTATCCAGTGGTGTGTACGCCCTGGCCCATCACCTTGGACACGCCGCCGTTCAATCAGATCGACAAGAATTCCGGGCAGTACCGGGGGGAGCTGAAGTTGGAATTTACGCCTTCGACTTCGTCGCCCTGATTTTTTGATGCCAGGACTGGCCCCATCGCGAGCAGGCTCGCTCCCACAATGGACCTGTGAATACAGGAAAAAATGGGAGCGAGCCTGCTCGCGATGAAGCCAACCCATTTCTTGTTGATAAGCGGATCCCCGCCCACACCTCTAGCTGCAATAAGCGGATTTCCGCTCACTAAACAGCCACATCCCCTCTAGACCGGCCTTCTTCCCACCTGGCACAGCTCCTGCTATAGCCCTGGCAGGCTGCGTTCCTACGCGCTCCACAAAAACAATTAAACGAAGGATCCTTCAATGGATAACTCAAACGCCCTTCCCATTGGGTCGGCTGCCGCGCCCGCCCGTGAAAGAACCACCGCCAGCCGGATCAAGTCGATCTTCAGTGGCTCGGTCGGCAACATGGTCGAGTGGTACGACTGGTACGTCTACGCCGCGTTCTCGCTGTACTTCGCCAAAGCCTTCTTCCCTAAGGGCGACACCACCGCCCAGTTGCTCAACACCGCCGCGATCTTCGCCGTCGGCTTCCTGATGCGCCCCATCGGTGGCTGGCTGATGGGCCTGTACGCTGACCGCGCCGGTCGCAAACGCGCGTTGATGGCCTCGGTGTACTTGATGTGCTTTGGCTCGCTGATCATCGCCCTGAGCCCCGGTTACGAAACCATCGGCGTCGGCGCGCCGATCCTGCTGGTGTTCGCCCGCTTGCTCCAGGGCCTGTCGGTGGGTGGCGAGTACGGCACCTCGGCAACGTACCTGAGCGAGATGGCGACCAAGGAACGTCGCGGTTTCTTCTCCAGCTTCCAATACGTGACGCTGATTTCCGGCCAGCTCATCGCCCTCGGCGTGCTGATCGTGCTGCAACAATTGCTGACCACCGAGCAGCTGTACGCCTGGGGCTGGCGCATCCCGTTCGCCATCGGCGCGCTGTGTGCAATCGTTGCGCTGTACCTGCGTCGCGGCATGGAAGAAACCGAGTCGTTCACCAAGAAGGAAAAGGCCAAGGAAAGCGCCATGCGCACCCTGATGCGCCACCCCAAGGAATTGTTGACCGTGGTCGGCCTGACCATGGGCGGCACCCTGGCCTTCTACACCTACACCACTTACATGCAGAAATACCTGGTGAACACGGTGGGCATGAGCATCTCCGATTCCACCACCATTTCCGCCGCCACGCTGTTCCTGTTCATGTGCCTGCAACCCGTCATCGGCGGGCTCTCGGACAAGATCGGTCGTCGGCCGATCCTGATTGCCTTCGGCATCCTCGGCACGCTGTTCACCGTGCCGATCCTCACCACCCTGCACACCATCGAGACCTGGTGGGGCGCGTTCTTCCTGATCATGGCCGCGCTGATCATCGTCAGCGGCTACACCTCGATCAACGCGGTGGTGAAAGCCGAGCTGTTCCCTACCGAAATCCGCGCCCTGGGCGTCGGCCTGCCCTACGCGCTGACCGTGTCGATCTTCGGCGGCACCGCTGAATACATCGCGCTGTGGTTCAAGAGCATCGGCATGGAGACCGGCTACTACTGGTACGTGACGGCGTGCATCGCGGTTTCGCTGTTGGTGTACATCACCATGAAAGACACCCGCAAGCATTCGCGGATCGTGACTGACTGACAGGCCAGTCGTACAAAAAAAGGGGCGAACCTGCACAGGTTCGCCCCTTTCGTCGTTCCGGGACGGCGTCATTTCCTACATTAATTTCCACTTAATGGCTGCACTCCACCCTCGCGCTTATCAACTATCGATGCTTGGAGTATGACCATGAAAACCAAACTGATCTTCGCCCTGACCCTCACCGCACTGGCCAGTAGCGCGTTCGCCGACGACGGCTTCGAGCGTACCGGCACGGCCGCTTTCATCGCCAGCAGCCATGAGCGCGCCGGTTCCGCCGTCGTTGCCAAGAAGGACGAGAACCACGCCATCGAGCCCACCGTGGCTGCCGACGGCTCCGACCCTAGCGATGCGGCGTCGACCAACTGATCCCAACCGGCAACACCAAGACCTGTGGGAGCGAGCAACCTCCCACAGGTTTTTTTTGTGGTGCTGACAAAAGGGTCAGGGCGCTGCACTATCGTCGGATCCTTCTGACACGCACCGGACCTACATCCTTCATGCCCGACGACATTCACTACTACGAACCCGCCCAAGGCCATGGCCTGCCCCACGACCCGTTCAATGCCATCGTCGGCCCACGGCCGATTGGCTGGATCTCTTCACAAGATGGCGAAGGCCGCCTGAACCTGGCGCCCTACAGTTTTTTCAACGCTTTCAACTACGTTCCGCCGATCATCGGCTTCTCCAGCGTCGGTCGCAAAGACAGCCTCAACAACATCGAACAGACCGGTGAATTTGCCTGGAACCTGGCCACGCGCCCACTGGCCGAGCAGATGAACCAAAGCTGCGCGATGGTCGCGCCGCAGGTCAACGAATTCGAGCTGGCGGGCCTGACGCCGGCGGCATCGCGGATCATCCAGGTGCCGCGCGTCGCCGAGAGTCCGGTGTCCTTCGAATGCAAGGTCACGCAGATCATCCAGTTGCAGCGAGCGGACAAGGCGCCTGTGCCGAGCTGGTTGATTCTGGGCGAAGTGGTTGCCGTTCACATCGCCAAGTGGCTGTTGAAGGACGGCGTCTACGACACCGCCGCCGCCGAGCCGATCTTGCGCGGCGGCGGGCCGGCGGATTACTTCCAGCTGGGGCCGGAGGCGTTGTTCAAGATGCATCGCCCGCGATAAGGATGGGCGGTGAGATCACTTGTGGCAATCCTTGAAATGCTGCTTACCAGGCCAATCCGCCTTCGTCGTCGACACCCTTGAGGTGAGTCAACTGCTGGGCAGCCGCTTCATCGGCTTTGAAAGCGGTCTCGAAGGTCTGCTCTTCGAGCACTTTATTGAAACGCGGCTTCTCGGCACTGCCGATGGCCTTGGTGGCGATGGCAGCGTAGTAGCCGCCACCTTCCTTGGGAACAACAGCGGAAACAGCTTCAAAAGTTTCAAAGGCTTTGCGTGCCATACTTCGCATCCTGGCGGTGGGAAATGCCTGTCATTAAACCTTCAACCGGCCAGTTTGTGTACCTTCGCCATGCACCCTTCGGTCGCCTGGGCGGCGGACACTTCCCGAAAGGTGTGGAAGTCCAGGCTGCTGACCACCAGGTCTTGCACCAATTGGGCGAAGATCGCCATGGCCGGTGAGTTGAAATAAGCGTCCATCGCCTGTTGGTTGACCCACAGCCCGGACACCAGCCACAAATCGGCGTCGCATTGCGATTGTTGCAAGGCAAAGTGCAGGCAACCGGGCGCCTGGCGCGAAGGTACGATCAAGCTGCTGAGGCGTGCGCCCAATGGCTTGGAGCAACCGGCGCGGGCCCGGACAAAAGCCATGTGACTGACGGGGATCTGTGTAGTCATGTTCAACCCTCCCAGGTCATCCGTTGGCAGCCGGGGACAGGCTGCGACAGGATCAAAGGTTAAGCGCGCTGCCGCCAGCTTCGTTAGTCGATTCCTGCCGACTCATTGCACGATTCTGCGCCTGGGAATTCACCGATCTTGTGCCTGATGGGTGGGAATTGCCGGGAGTTGAAACAAAAGGTTTCAAGCAAGTTTCGGCCAGGCTGCACAGCCCTTCACGCCGCCGCCTTGCAGGATCAGGCAAGCTTTCAACAGGATGTGACTACCGCCATGCCTTGCACAAACATAAGCTTTGTCCTATCGCTCCCTTCGCCATGAGGATCCCGGCATGTCGCCACTCGATCACGCCCACGCCCCGCTGGACACGTACCTGGAACAGCAGCGCGCCGAGCTGGCGTCGATCATCGACCGCAACACCAGCGAGGACGGCAGCTACGCCACGGCCATCGGCTCGCTGAACCTGTCGCGCCACAGCCAGCCACACAAGTTTGCCCCGGTGCTGGCGCAACCGGCGCTGTGCATCATGGCCCAGGGCAGCAAGCAGGTGCGCCTGGCGGACGAATTTTTCAACTATGACCCGCTGCATTACCTGGTGGTCTCGGTCTCGATGCCATTGAGCGGTTGCATCGCCGACGTCTCGCCCGAGCAGCCGATCCTGGCGCTGCGCCTGGACATCGACCCGGCGGAAATCACCGCGCTGATCGCCGATGCCGGCCCCCTGGGCGTGCCGACTCGCCCGGCCGGCCGTGGCCTGTATGTGGAACGCCTGGACACGCCGATGCTCGACGCGGTGCTACGCCTGACGCGCCTGCTCGATACGCCAAAAGACATCGCCATGCTCGCGCCCCTGGTGCGCCGGGAAATCCTTTACCGCCTGCTACGCAGCCCGCAAGGCTATCGGTTGTATGAAATCGCCATTGCCAATAGCCAGAGCCATCGCATCAGCCAGGCGATCAAATGGCTCAACGGCCATTTCGAACAACCGTTGCGCATCGATGACCTCGCTCGGGAGGTCAACCTCAGCGTTTCGACCTTGCATCATCGGTTCAAGGCCATGACGGCCATGAGCCCGTTGCAATACCAAAAGCAATTGCGCTTGCAGGAGGCTCGACGGTTGATGCTGGCCGAAGGGCTGGAAGCGTCGGCGGCGGGGTATCGAGTGGGGTATGAAAGCCCGTCGCAGTTCAGCCGGGAGTACAGCCGCTTGTTTGGCGCGCCGCCGTTGCGGGATCTGGCGCGGTTGCGGATGACTGTCTGATCCTGGATTCGCACAGCATTCGCCGCCTCGGCTTCGCAGCCTTCAGACCGCCCGGATCACGTGTTTGATTTCCTGGAACGCGGCCAGTCCCCAAGGTCCCAATTCACGACCCAGGCTGCTCTGCTTGTAACCGCCCCAAGCGGCCTGGGGGAAAATCACTTGCGGTGCGTTGATCCACACCAGCCCTGCCTGCAAGGCGTCGGCGACCTTCCCGGCCGCCTCGGCATCGCGGCTGACCACGCTCGCCACCAGGCCGAAGCGGCTGTCATTGGCCAGGGCAATCGCCTCTTCCGGGTGGCCGAAACGACGCACGCACAACACCGGCCCGAAGATCTCCTCGCACCACAGCGCACTGTCGAGGGGCACGTCGGTGAAGATCGTTGGCTGTAAAAAAAACCCGCGTTGCAGATGCGCGGGTCGTTGACCGCCGCACACCAACGTTGCGCCGTCGCTCACGCCTCGATCGATGTGCCCGAGCACCCGTTGGTATTGCGCCTGGTTGATCAGCGCACCCATCTCCACGTCCGGATCGAATGGATCGGCCACGCGGATCGCCTCGGCCCGCGCCTTGAGCCGTCGCACGAATTCATCGGCCAGCTCATCGGCGACCAACACCCGAGTGGTGGCCGAACACATCTGCCCCGCGTTGAAGAAACCGCCGCCACAGGCCAGCTCCACCGCCAGGTCCAGGTCGGCGTCGGCCAGCACCAGCAAGGACGATTTGCCGCCCAGCTCCAGGCTCACGCCCTTCACGGTTTCCGCCGCCCGTTGCATCACTTGCACCCCCACCGCGTTGCTGCCGGTAAAGGAAATCTTCGCCACGCGCGGGTCGGACGCCAGCGGCGCCCCGACCGCCAACCCCGTGCCGCAGACCAGGTTGAACACGCCATCGGGCAAGCCGCATTCGGCGATGACCGAGGCCAGCGCCAGCTCCGGCAGCGGCGTGACTTCCGAAGGCTTGAGCACCACGCAGCAGCCGGCGGCCAAGGCCGGGGCAAGTTTCCAGGCGGTGGTGACCATCGGGAAATTCCACGGCACGATCAAGCCGACCACCCCACAAGGTTCGCGGCGTAGACGTGCGCAGAAATCATCGCTGGGCAACGCCAGCGGACCGTCCTGACGAGCGTCCAGTTCTTCGGCCAAACCGGCGTAGTACTCGAAGGTCGCGACCACATCGTCGACGTCGATGGCCGCTTCGAACAACGGTTTGCCGTTGTTGCTCGATTGCAAATGCATCAGCCGCTCACGAGCATCCCGCACGCCGGCAGCAATACGCCGAAGCACCGCGCCGCGCTCGGCACCCGAGGTGTTCGACCATGGGCCAAAAGCCTGGGTAGCGGCCTCCAAGGCTTGATCGACGGCGGGTTTCTCGCCGCCGTAAACAGTGGTCAGCAGCGCCTCGGTCGCCGGGTTGATCACCCGCAGCGGTTGATCGCCCGCCAACCACTCGCCGTTGATGTACAGGCCGTCTTGCGTCGTCGGGAAATTCATTCCGCCACCTCCGCCATCCAGCGCGCCTGGTCAATCTCGAGCAACGTCGGCCCCTGGCGGTGACTGGCGGCCAGCAATGCGCTGCGCAGGGAATGCACGCCGTCGATCGTCTCGGCGCCGCACCCCAGCGCTTTGGCAACGCCGATGAAATCCGGCGTGTAGATGTCCACGCCCACCGGTTCGATGGCGCGGTTGACCATGTATTTCTTGATCTCTTCGTAGCCCTGGTTATTCCACAGCAGCACGATCACCGGCGTGCGCGCTTCCACCGCGCTGGCCAGTTCCGGGAGGGTGAACTGCAACCCACCGTCGCCGATCAGGCACACCACGGGCGGGCGGCCATGGCCGTTGTCGACACCACCCAGCCAGGCACCAATGGCCGCCGGCAACGCGTAGCCGAGGGTGCCGTAGCCGGTGGACGAATTGAACCAGCGGCGCGGGCGTTCGGGATTGAAGGTGAGGTTGCCGGTGTAGACCGGCTGGGTGGAATCGCCAACGAAAACCGCGTCGGGCAAGGTCTGCAATACCGTATCGAGGAATACCGTCTGGGCGCGGGTCGGGACGTCCCATTGCTGATCGAGTTCGGTCCGCAGCCGTTCGACACGAATCGCTCCCCAACTGTCGTCTCTCGCGCCGGGCACGCCGCGCTTCAATGCATCGAGCAATGCCCGCGCGGCACTTTGTGCGTCGGCCACCAGCGCCAGTCTTGGCGCGTAGTTGCGCACGGTCTGGTCGGGGTCGATGTCGATGCGCAACAACGCACCGGGAATCTCGAAGCCACCGGCAAAGGTGACGTCGTAATCGGTCTCGGCCAGCTCGGTGCCGATCGCCAGTACTACATCCGCTTCGGCCACCAGGGCACGGGTGGCCACCAGGCTCTGGGTGGAACCGATCAGCAACGGATGACGGGACGGCAGCAGGCCCTTGGCATTGATGGTCAGCGCCACGGGGGCGCCGAGGCGTTCGGCCAGTTCGGTCAATTCAGTCCCGGCGTCCAGCGCCCCCCCTCCGGCAAGCACCAACGGCCGCCGGGCCGTCGCCAGCAAGGCTGCCATTTGCTCCACGGCACTGGGCGCGGCCCCGGCGCGATTGATGCTCACTGGCGTGCTGGCGAGCAGGTCATCGGCTTGTTCAACGAGCACATCCAACGGAATCTCGATGTGCACCGGCCGCGGACGCCCGGCCTGGAACAAGGCAAAGGCCCGGGCCAGCACACCCGGCAATTCGGCGGCCGACATCAGCGTGTGGGAAAACGCCGCGACCCCGCCCACCAGCGCGCTCTGGTTCGGCAGCTCATGCAGCTTGCCGCGCCCACCGCCCAACTGGCTGCGCGACTGTACGCTGGAGATCACCAGCATCGGAATCGAATCGGCATAGGCCTGGCCCATGGCAGTGGTGATGTTGGTCATGCCCGGGCCGGTGATGATGAAGCACACGCCCGGCTTGCCGCTGACACGGGCGTAGCCGTCGGCCATGAAGCCGGCGCCCTGTTCATGGCGCGGCGTCACATGGCGGATGCTTGAACGGGCCAGCCCGCGATACAACTCCACGGTGTGTACGCCAGGAATGCCGAACACCTGCTCCACGCCATAGCCTTCCAGTAACTTGACCAATACTTCGCCGCACGTCGCCATTGCCATTGCCTTTTTGTTGTCTTGAAAAGGACCCCGCACGACACCTGCGGGCCGCTTTTGCTCTGAGGGAATGGCGTTATTGGACGGCCAGGCCGTAGCGGCAACAATGGATAAAAAGTCATACTAGCCATGCCCTCACGTCATGGCTTGGATCCAGATGAAACGACTCCCACCGCTGCCGACGTTGCACACTTTCTTGATCACGGCCCAGTGCTGCAACTTCACTCGCGCCGCCGAACAGCTGCACATCACCCAGGGCGCGGTGAGTCGGCAGATCGCAGGGCTTGAGGATCATCTGGGTTATGCGTTGTTCCAGCGCCAGGCACGCGGGTTGAGCCTGACCGCCGAGGGCCAAGCGTGGCTGCCCCGGGTGCAGCAGGTGTTCGGCCTGATCGGCGAGGCGGTCGAGCAGATCGGCGAGAAGCGCCAGACCCTGAAGCTCAAGGCCCCGACCTGTGTGATGCGCTGGCTGCTGCCGCGCCTGTTGCAATGGCAAAAAGAGCGCCCGGACGTGCCGGTGGAGCTGACCACCACGGTCCGGCACGGCGTGGATTTCCAGCGTGAGGCATTCGACGCGGCGGTGGTTTACGGCCCGCCGCCCGACGCCTCGCTTGACTGCCTGCACTTGTTCGACGAACAGCTTACACCGGTGTGCTCGCGCCCCTTGCTGGAAGGTCCGGTCCCGTTGAATTCACCCCTCGATCTGCAACAACACTTGCTGCTGCATCCCACCACCGACGAGCGCGACTGGAACGCCTGGCTGGTCGCGGCCGACGTGCGTTTGAGCAATGTCAGCAAAGGCCAGCATTTCGAAACCCTGGACTTGGCGATGTCCATGGCCTCCCAAGGCACCGGCGTGGCGATTGGCGATTGGTCGCTGATCGGCGAAGACCTCAGCGCCGGCCGGCTGGTGATGCCGTTCGAACTGAAGGTCAGGACCGGGCTGGGTTATCACTTGGTCTATCCGCGCCGGCCGCAGGTGTCGGGCCAGTTGCAGGAGCTAATGGACTGGTTGGTGGAGCAGGCCCAAGCACGGTAGTAGCGCCACAAAAGCACCCCCCGGTGTCAGTTAGAGCACATTCGGCGCCTGCGCCGGCTCGATCTGCGCCCAGTGCGAGGTGTCTTCGCGGTGTTGCTGCAAATAGGGCAGCACCGCCCCCAGCAATGGTTCCTTGAAGGCCTCTTGAAAGCGATGGGCGAGGCCCGGGATCAGCTTCAACCGGCTGCCGCGAATATGCGCCGCGAGATGCACCCCATGCATCACCGGCAACAAGGGATCAGCGGTGCCGTGGACCACCAACGTCGGCACCTGCAGCTGATTGAGCAGCGCCACCCGGCTTGGCTCGGCCATGATCGCCATGATCTGGCGCTTCACACCCTCGGGGTTGAAGGCCCGGTCGTAGGCCACCGCAGCCTGGTGCAGCAGAGCCTGTCGATCGTCGACCACCATCGGGCTGCCCAGCGCGGCCAGCAGGTCGGCCTGCTGTTCGAGCGCCACTTCACGATTCGGCGCACTGCGCCGCGACAACAGTTGCACCAGCGTTTCACTGGGCGCCGGCAAGCCCGCGGCGCCGGAGCTGGTCATGAGCAATGTCAGGCTCTCGACCCGCTGAGGCGCCATGGCGGCCATGTGCTGGGCGATCATCCCGCCCATGCTGACGCCCAACACATGGAAGCTTTGCACCTGCAAGGCGTCCATCAAGCCCAGGCCATCGGCGGCCATGTCCGTCAACGAATAAGGCGCCGCCACGGGCAGGCCGAGCTTGTAGCGCAACGCCTCGAATGTCAGGTTGGCGCTGCCGGGCGCCTGGCGCCAGGTGGATAAACCGACGTCCCGGTTGTCGTAGCGGATCACCCGAAAACCCTGTTCGCACAGCGCCACCACCACTTCATCCGGCCAGTGAATCAACTGCCCACCCAAGCCCATCACCAGCAGCAACGCAGGGTCGGACGCCCGCCCGATGCTCTGGTACGCCAGGCTTACCTGATCCAGGTCGACCCGCTGGGTCGCGACATTGACATCACAACGAGAAGCCGCCAACGACGGCAAGCCGCACAACAAGGCGGCCAGGAAAATGAATACACGCATGAACAAACACCAAAACGCAGAACCCCAGTAGAGCGCGAGTCTGATGAAGTTCGTTCAAGCGCGCTGCCACAGTTGCGTGACAGTTTGATGAAGATTGCCGAGTGGTCGTGTGAAGCCATAGGCCGGCGATGGTTCAAGCCCATTGGCGACGCTGACCCAAAGGTTGTCGCCGAACCGTTCCTGGGCCGGGCGCAACTGCGCCAGCGCCTGCTCGAATTCGCAACGCCAGGCATCGCGGTCATTGACCAGGCCCACCGAGAGGATCTTGTAGGTCGGCAGGCGATCCAGTACCCGGCCCAGTTGGTCTGGGGCGGGCACGGCGTCGATGTGCAGGCCATCCACCGGCAGGCTAACCGCCAGGCCGAGGTTGTCGTCCAGGCCATTGAAGCAGGTCGCCACCAACTTTTTCAGCGGCGAGTACTGAAGGATGTGATAGGCCCGCTCGAAGGCGCTTCGCCAGGCCAGGGGCAGGTCGAGCGTGAGGATCGGTTCATCGATCTGCACCCACTCCACGCCTTGGGCCTTGAGACGATTGAGGACGTCACCGTAGACCGGCAGCAGGCGCTCCAGCAGGTCGAGCTTGTCAATGTCGCCATCATTGGCTTTGCCCTGCCAGAGGTACGTCAGCGGGCCGATGACTGCAGGCTTGACCCGATGGCCCTGGGCGTGGGCTTCGTCGATTTCGTCGAACAGCCGCTCCCAGCCCAGCGTACCTTTCCAATCAGCTTCCAGGTCGTTCAATTCGCGGTCGGCGCCGATGCGGGGAAAACCGAGGGTATGGGCCAGGGCCATGGGAATGTCCTCCTTGTAAAAGATGACGCCAATTGTCGACAGCCAGTCCCACATGAGACAAACTCAATTTTTTCGTGTTGATCACAAGTTTTACTCATGGAGCAAATCCGGTGCTTGAACTCCGTCACCTCAAGACGCTGCACGCCCTGCGCGAAGCCGACAGCCTGGTCGAAGCCGCTGAACGCCTGCACCTGACCCAGTCCGCCCTCTCCCACCAGTTCAAGGAATTGGAAGAACGCCTGGGTATGCAGTTGTTCGTGCGCAAGACCAAACCGGTCCGTTTCACCAGCGCCGGCCTGCGCTTGCTGCAACTGGCCGACGCCACCCTGCCGTTGCTGCGCAGCGCCGAACGGGACATCGCGCGGCTCGCGGGCGGCACCGCCGGGCGTTTGCACATGGCCATCGAATGTCACAGCTGCTTCCAGTGGTTGATGCCCACCATCGACCAGTTCCGCGATGCCTGGCCGGAAGTCGAGCTGGACCTGGCCTCGGGCTTCGCCTTCGCCCCGCTGCCGGCCCTGGCCCGTGGCGACCTGGACCTGGTCGTCACCTCCGATCCCCTTGAACTGGCGGGCATTACCTACGTGCCGCTGTTCACCTACGAGGCGATGCTGGCGGTGGCCAACCAGCATCGGCTGGCGGGCAAGGCCTACATCGTGCCCGAAGACCTGATCAGCGAAACCCTGATCACGTATCCGGTGGAACGCGATCGCCTGGACATCTTCACCCGCTTCCTCGAACCGGCCGACATCGAACCGGCCCAGGTGCGCACGTCCGAGCTGACGGTGATGATGATGCAACTGGTCGCCAGCGGCCGTGGCGTCTGCGGCATGCCCCATTGGGCGCTGCATGAATACAGCTCACGGGGCTACGTGAAGGCCAAGCGGCTGGGGGAAAAAGGTTTGTTCGCCACGCTCTACGCGGCGGTGCGCACCGACATGCTCGACGCGCCGTATATGCGCGACTTTCTGCTGACGGCAAAGGACACGTCGTTTTCCACACTCGACGGTGTCAGCGCGGTGCGGTAATTGCCACAAAGCTCCATCACTCAAATTTGCGGTGAGATCAGAGTTCAAGCCACATATGGATCTTGTCGAGGTACTCGTCCCCCACGCGAATCGCCATTGGCTCTAGGCCATACAACAGAAAGCCGCAGCGCTGGTAAAGCTCGATGGCCGGGTCGTTGCCGGCGGTGACGGTCAATTGCACAAGGCGCAGGAAGGGATGGCGTCGGGCTTCGTCGAGGGCGGCCCGCATCAACTGTTCGCCGAGCCCGGCGTGACGATGGGCCTCGACGACGTACATGCCGAACAGCGTCGCCTTGTGCCGCGCCTTCAGCCGAGGCTCCAGGGCCAGGCCGACGATACCCACCAGCTCGTGCGCGATGAACGCGCCGAGGATCACTTCGAGCCGGCTGGTCAGGCGCGACTCCCACCAATTTATGGGCAGCGTCGCCCGTTCGCTGGCGCTGGAAGTGAAGGCCTGTGGATGGAATTCATAGGCCTGGAGCATCAGCTCCCGATAGCTCTGGGCGTCACCCGCCTTCAGCCGTCGGATGCTCACGCCGAACGCCGTTGCTCAAGCATCAACCGCAGGGCCAGCGCACCGAGCACGAAGCCCATGAAATACCGTTGCGCCGCCAGCCAGGTCGGGTTGTGGACGAACCATGAGGCGATGCCGGCGGCGAACAGTGCGATCAGCAGATTGACACTGAAACTGACGCTGATCTGGGTCAGCCCGAGGATGACGCTCTGGGTGAACAGTGAACCGTGCTCCGGGCTGATGAACTGCGGGAACACCGAGAGGTAGAACACCGCGATCTTCGGGTTCAGGGCGCTGGTGAGAAAGCCCATGGTGATCAGCTTGCGGGTCGAGTCCGCCGGCAATTGCTGGGCCTGGAACGGCGAGCGGGCGCCGGGTTTCACCGCTTGCCAGGCCAGCCACAGCAGGTACAGCGCACCGGCCCACTTGAGGACTTCATAGGCCATGGGCACCGCGAGGAACACCGCCGTCAGCCCCGCCGCCGCCGCGAACATGTGCACGAAGAACCCCGCCACCACGCCCAACAAAGAAGTGACGCCGGCCTTGCGCCCCTGACAGATCGAGCGGGAAATCAGGTAGATCATGTTCGGGCCGGGCGTGAGCACCATTAGCAACGCGGCGGCGGCGAAAATCAGCAGGTCCGGCAAGGGGATCATGAAGGCGTCGCTCCTTGAATCAGCAGGTCGAGAGGCAGTGGGTTCGATAAAACGGCAGGATCACTTCGCCTGTCAACGGCGCCAGCAGTAATTCGCTGTCGCGGGACGGGTCGATCCAATGCACTTCTTCAATCTCGGCAGCCGGGGAAACCGCTGCATCGGTCTCCAGCAAAAACACCTCGGCCTGCACGATAAATCCCGGCTCATTGGCGGCCGGCGCGCTGAATTGCCCCAGATGACGGGCCTGGGCCGGATCGATCCTGAGCCCGAGTTCCTCGTCCAATTCCCGAGCCAGGGCCTGGATCGGTTGCTCATGGGATTCGATCTTGCCGCCGGGTTGCATGAAGGCCTGGGTGCCGCGCTTGCGCACCAGCAGGGTCCGGCCGTCCGGGCCGATGAGCAGGGCGGCGGCGATGCGGATCAGAGGGGTGGTCATGTACAAGGGCCTCGGGCGGAAAATGCCGGGCAGGTTACAGATCAAAGCGGCGGGAGCAAAGCCTGGCGCCATCTGACAACCCACCGCAGCCCCTCTGTGGGAGCGAGCTTGCTCGCGATTGCGGTATGTCAGTCGAGAAATATCCGACTGATACTCAGCTATCGCGAGCAAGCTCGCTCCCACAAGGGATAGCGGGTTTGTCAGACCCCGGTCACCCCAAGATAGGCTTCGGCGCCGAAGGATCCGCCTCATCCTCTGGGATCTTGACGAACACGCTGTACCGCGCCCCTTCCATTGCTTCGAAGGCGATGAGCTTTTCGATCAGCGGGCCGCTCATGACCTTTCCGGCGTTGAGCAGCAGCATGCCATTGTCGGCATTGAGGTTGCGCGCCAGAACCATGCCTGCCTCCAGTTCACGGGTGCTGGTGACTTTCACGGTCGGGTCGGACAGCGTCACGTCTTCCAGGTATTCGCCACAGGCCTTGATGAAGTCTTCGACCATGTTCGGGTCGTACAGCTTGCCGGCGTATTTGCGGATGTAGACCAGCGCTTCGTCGCTGTTCATCTGCCGCTCCAGGATCAACCCGCGCTGCAACTCGATGAAATCCACCGCCAGTTTCAACAGGCGCGAGCCGAACGGAATCGCCTCGCCCTTCAAGTGATCGGGGAATCCGCTACCGTCCCAACGTTCCTGGTGATGAAGGATGATCCGCGCCGCGTCCTTCATCGGGTCCAGGGTCATCAGCAGCGATTCGCTCTGCTTCGGATAGGCGCGGTACAGCTCCAGTTCGCTGTGATGCAGCATGTCCGCCGGCGTGACCATCATGTTATCGGTCCAGCTCAGCTTGCCGATGTTGTAGAGCGCGGCGGCCATGGTCAGGTCGCGGTCGGTGGACTCGTCGAGGAAATTGAGCCGGCTATAGACCCGGATGAGTTCGATGATCTGCCGGTTGGTCTGCTTGGCCTTGGGCAGGCGCAGGTTGGCGATCAGCGAGAACACCTCGGTGCCGGTCACGTAGCTGCGCTTGAGCTCTTCATAGGCCAGGTCGAGCATGTCGGCGGTCTGCTGCAGCTCGGCGGTCCGCGACGCCACGCGTTTTTCCAGGGTGGCGTTGAGGGTCTTGAGTTGCTGGTTCTGCTCACGATTCAGGGCTTCGAGGCGCTGACGCTCGCTCTCCGAATGCTGGTGGGCCAGGGCTTGGCGCAGGGCCTGCACCAACTCCTCGTCATTCCAGGGCTTGCTGAGGTAGCGGTAGAGCTGCCCCTCATTGATAGCCTTGGTCATCATGTCCACGTCGGCATAACCGGTGAGCAGGATGCGCAATGTCGAAGGATAAAGCTTGCGAATTTCCGCCAACAGCGTGGCGCCGTCCATGTTGGGCATGCGCGCATCGGTCATCACCAGATCGACCGGCCGCTCCTTGAGAATTTCCAGGGCCTTGGCGCCACTGTCGGCCACCAGGATTTCGTACGGCTGGCTGCGCAACAGCCGACGCAGGCTGTTGAGGATCGATTCTTCGTCATCTACCAACAACACCGTCGGCTTTGTTGCCGGAACGCCCGGCGCTTGATCTTCCATTGGAACCCCCTCCTGTCATCGACAACCGTTCTACCTTAGCCCCAAAAAACAGGCTAGTAGATTGCGAAAATTTAGACACAATTCGCCATCACTCACCTCGCGCTTTCGATGAGCCGACTATGCTGTACCCCATGAAGGGCCAAGTACAGGCCGAATACTCATGCCAGCGAAAGGGATATCAGATGTACCCACGGTTCCGTAGTCAGCATCTCGACGGTGCACGGCCATGAGCCTGCCGATGGAAAGATCCAATCGGCGGATACTGATCGTCGATGACACGCCGACGATCCATGAGGATTTTCGAAAGATTCTCAGCCCTCACGCAGCGCCCGAAGACAGCCTGAGCAATGCTGAAGAAGCCTTGTTCGGCGCCCCCGTGGTGGTTTGCGCCCAGAGCTTCGAGCTCGAATCGGCGTTCCAGGGCATGGAAGCCCTGAACAAGGTTGAAACCGCCCTTGCCCAGGGCAAACCGTTCGCCATGGCTTTCATCGACATGCGCATGCCGCCGGGTTGGGACGGCCTGGAAACCATCGAGCGGCTGTGGCGCGCCGACCCCAAGTTGCAAGTGGCGTTGTGCACGGCCTACTCGGATTATTCCTGGGAGGACATCGCCGACCGTCTCGAACTGGGCGACCGCCTGCTGATCCTGAAGAAACCTTTCGATGCGATCGAGATTCGCCAGATGGCGAGCACCTTGACCGTCAAATGGCAGATGACCGAAGACGCCGCGTTGAAAATGGACATGCTCGAACGGGCAGTGGAAGAACGCACCCGGGAGCTGGCCGACGCCAACATCATCGTGCAGAACAGCCCGACCATCCTTTATCGCCTGCGCGGCGAGCCGCCTTTTCCATTGATGTACATCTCCCACAACATCACCAAGTTCGGCCATGTCGCGGCGCGCCTGATCAGCTCGCCGGACTGGGCGCAAACCTTGATCCACCCCGACGACCAGGCCAAGGTCGACGAAGCCATGGTGCGCGTCCTGGACCGCGACACCGCGGGCGCCTCCATCGAATTTCGCATGCGCACTGGCGACGACACGTTCCGCTGGGTAGAGAACCGCTACATCCCGGTGCGCAACGAGCAAGGCCTGCTGCTGGAAGTCGAAGGCATCATCCTCGACATCACCGAGCGCAAGCTGGCCGAGGAAAAGATCGCCTTGCTGGCCCGCACCGATGGCCTGACCGGGCTCGCCAACCGCGCCACCATGATCGAGCGGCTGCACCAGGCCTTTGCGGCTGCCCGTCGGGGGGCGGCGCCCTTCGCAATGTTTTACCTGGACCTGGACCACTTCAAGCGGATCAACGACACCCTCGGGCACCCCATCGGTGACCTGCTGTTGCAACAAGTCGCAGCGCGGCTCAAGGGCTGCACCCGGGAAAACGACGTGGTGGCGCGCCTGGGTGGCGACGAATTCGCCATCCTGCAACTGGACGTCCACGAAGCGACCCACTGCGCCGCGCTGGCGGCCAAGATTCGCGACACGCTGGTGGCGCCCTATTCCCTGGATGGCAACGACGTACGCATTTCCGTGAGCATCGGCATCAGTCTCTATTCCCCGCAGAGCCCAAGCGCCGACAGCCTGATGGCCCAATCCGACATGGCCCTGTACCGCTCCAAGGAAAAGGGCCGCAACCAGTATCACTTCCACAACGAGGAAATTAACCAGGAGGTCACGGATCGGGTCGCCCTCGCCAATGACCTGCGCCTGGCCATCGAGAACAACGAGTTGCACTTGCACTACCTGCCGGAAGTCGACCTTGGCACCGGCCGGATTCTCGGCATGGGCGTGCAGGTGCGCTGGAACCATCCCGCGCGCGGCTGGCTGGAACCGGCCGCCTTCATGCCGGCCGCGGAAAAAACCGGAATCATCATCGGCCTGGGCCATTGGGTCCTGGACCAGGCCTGCCAGCAGATGCGCCAATGGCGAGACCAGGGCATGGCGCCACCCGTGATCGCCATCGACCTGTCCCTGACCCAGCTCAAGACCGGCCCGGAACTGATCTACGACGTGCTGCGTACCACCGCGCGCTGGGAGCTGGCGCCCTGGGACCTGCGTTTCGACGTCACCGAAGCGACCCTGGCCCAGACCAAATGGACCCATAACGACGTGCTGCCGCGCCTGTGCGAATTGGGCGTGCAGGTCGCCATCGACGACTTCGGCACCGAGTACTCATCCTTCGATTACCTCAAGACTTACCGCGTGAACCACCTCAAGCTCGCCCAACGCTTCCTCGACAGCGCCAACGCCGATCCGGAGAACGCCACGACCCTGCGGGCAATCATCAACTTCGCCCGGGACGTGGGCATCGGCATCATCGCCGAAGGGGTCGAGACCCAGGAGCAACGCACGACGCTGATGTCCAGCGGCGGGTCGATACAAGCCCAGGGGCACTATTTCAGCACTGTGGTGGACAGTGAGCAGGCCGCCGCCCTGCTCAAGGCGGGCGCCATCGTTCCGGTGGCGGACCACTGGACCCGGCCGGCGAGCCAGCTATCGGAGAGCAGCCCATGAACCCCATGTCCGTACCGGCAAACAGGCGCATCCTGGTGGTGGACGACACGCCCGCCATTCACCACGACTTTCGAAAGATCCTCAGCCCCAGCGCAGGCAACGATGACTCGCTGGACGACACCGAGAGCCTGTTGTTCGGCACGCCGCAGGTGAACCGGGTGCAATTCCAGATCGACTCGGCCTACCAGGGCGAGGAAGCGCTGGAACTGGTCAAGCGCGCCCAGGCCGAAGGCCAGCCCTATGCCCTGGTGTTCGCCGACATGCGCATGCCGCCCGGCTGGGACGGCCTGCAGACCATCGAACAACTGTGGAAAGCCGACCCGCGCCTGCAGATCGCCCTGTGCACCGCGCATTCGGATTACTCCTGGGAGACCATGTCGGAACGCATCGAATTCGACGATCAGTTGTTGATCCTCAAGAAGCCGTTCGACACCCTGGAAATCCGCCAGATGGCCAGCGCCATGACCTGGAAATGGCAATTGGCCCAGGACGCCGCACGCAAGATGCGCAGCCTGGAACGCACCATCGAAGAGCGGGTCCAGGAGCTGCTCAAGGTCTCCCACCTGCTGCAATATGACGTGCTCACCGAGCTGCCCAACAGCATGCTGCTCGGCGACCGCCTGACCCAGGCCTTGGCCCAGTGCCGCCGGCATGACCGACAGTTGGCGGTGATGTTCATCGGCCTGGACCGCTTCAAGCGCATCAACAATGCGCTGGGGCACCCGGTGGGCGACGAGATGCTCAAGCGCGTGGCGCGGGCGTTGGCGGCCGTGGTGCGCGAATCCGACTCGGTGTTTCGCTACGGCTCCGATGAGTTCGTGGTGATCCTCGGCGACATCGCCGACCCACAATTGACCAAGGGTGTGGCGGAAAAGCTGCTGGGGGCTATCAACTCCCCGCACCCCATCGACGGTCACGACCTGACGGTGACAGCGAGCCTGGGCATCAGCGTGTATCCGGCCGATGGTTTCGATGCCGTGGCGCTGATCAAAAAGGCCGAGACGGCAATGCGCAACGTCAAGGAAAACGGCCCCAACGATTTCCGTTTTTTCACCGAGGACATGAATCGCCGCGCCCGTCAGCAGCAGACCATCGAATCTGGCTTGCGCCTGGCCTTGCAGCGTAAGGAGTTCGTGCTGCATTACCAGCCCAAGCTCGATCTGACGAGCGGTAAAGTGGTCGGTGCCGAGGCGTTGGTGCGCTGGAATCGCCCCGACCAGGGGCTCGTCTATCCGTCGGATTTCATCCCCGTGGCCGAGGACAGCGGCCTGATCGTCCCGCTGAGCCAGTGGGTACTCCAAGAGGCCTGCCAGCAGGCCTGTCGCTGGCAGGCCGAGGGCATGCGGCCGCTGTACCTGTCGGTCAACGTCTCGGCGATCGATTTCCGCCAGCGCGGTTTCGTCGATGGCATCGCGCGCACCCTAAAGGAAACCGGTCTGGACCCGACACAGTTAGAACTGGAGATCACTGAAAGCGTGCTCATGCAGAACATCGACACCACCGTCGCCACGCTCAATGCCATCAAGCATCTGGGCATACGGCTGGCCATCGATGACTTCGGCACCGGCTATTCGAGCCTGAGCTACCTGCAGAAATTTCCGGTGGATGTGTTGAAGATCGACCAGTCGTTCGTCGGTGACCTGAGCATCGACAGCAACGACGCGAAACTGGTGAGCACCATCATCAGCCTGGGCAAGAGTTTGAACCTGCACATCATTGCCGAAGGCGTGGAAACCCGGGAGCAGCTGGAATTCCTCAAGATCCACCAGTGCGAGGAAGCCCAGGGCTACTACTTCAGCAAGGCCGTGGCACCGCAAGCCTTCAGCCAATGGATGGCTGAATGGGAACAACGCCCGAACCCGTTTTCGTGAGCGCCAGCGTCATAACCCCCTTGTTTCAAGGGACAGCATTTCAAAGGAAAGCACCCCATGGCGTCACACGGACTGATTCTGGCTCTCGGCCTGCTGGTGGGACTGAGCGTGACCGCTCGCGCCGAGCCATTGGACGAACCGCTCAAACCCCTGCCTCCCGCTCCCGCCCTGGACCCCAAGCGAGTCCAGTTGGGCCAGCGGCTGTTCAATGACCCACGGCTGTCGGTCAACAACACCCTGTCCTGCGCCAGTTGCCATCGCCTGGACAAGGGCGGCGCCGACGACAAAGCCTTATCCCTGGGTTTCGACGGCAAGCCAGTGGAGGTCAATACGCCCACGGTGTTCAATGCCAGCCTGAATTTCCACCAGTTCTGGGACGGTCGCGTCGACACCCTGGAAGAACAGGTGCATATCGTCGTCACCAGCCCCGGTGAAATGGGCAGTAACTGGGAAACGGTGGTCAAGCGCATCGCGGGCGATACGGGCTATGCCAGGGATTTTGCCGACGCGTACCCAGACGGCGTGACCCAACCCAATATCCAGGGGGCGCTTGCCGACTACGAGCGCACCCTGCGGACACCCAACTCGCGCTTCGATAAATACCTGCTGGGCGATACCGACATCCTCACGCCTCGGGAAAAGTTCGGCTACCAGCGCTTCAAGGAGTACGGCTGCATCGCTTGCCATCAAGGCGTGAACATCGGCGGCAATATGTTCCAGAAATTCGGCGTGATGGGCGACTACATCCAGGACCGGGGCAATCCGACCCGAGCCGACGAAGGACGCTTCAACGTCACCGGCGACGAAGCCGACCGCCAGGTCTTCAAGGTGCCGAGCCTGCGCAACGTGGCCGTCACCGCGCCGTATTTCCATGGAGGATCGGCACAGACCCTGGAGCAGGCAGTGAAAGTGATGTTCAAGTATCAACTGGGCCGCGAACCCCAGAAGAACGATACCGAACTGATCGTCGAATTCCTCAAGACCCTCACCGGCGAATGGGAGGGCAAGCCGCTATGACTCTCGCACGCCGCCTCGGCCTGGTTTTCATTGGTGTATTGCTGGCCTCGATCCTCCTGTTCATGTACATCCAATCGGGTGCCCAGCAAGCCGCCTCGCACATTGAATCCCGGGACCTGATCCGCCTGCTCAAGCAGCAGGACGGTATCTGGGACAACGAAGTGCTCAAGTCCCGGATCGCCCTGAGCCACAATTACGACCCGCTGGTCTCGCCATTGAGTGAAATGACGCGCCTGTGGCAGCGTCTCGATGCCATCGAGTCGGAGCCCGGCCGGCACGCGCCTACGCTCTGGTCATCCCAGCGCGACGAATACCTGAAGGCAATCAAGGAAAAAACCCGCCTGGTGGAACAGTTCAAGTCCCATAACGCGGTACTGCGCAACTCCCTGGCATTCCTGCCTACCGCCGAGGACGACATCCAGCGCCAGTTCACCCAACTGTCTGACGGTGAAAAACTGGAACTGCAAAACGTTGCCATCGACACCTACGACCTGCTGCTCAGCACGATGGAGTTCGCCCAGATCACCACCCGCGAGCAGGCCGCCGAAGTCTTGCTGGGCCTCAATCAGCTGGACGTCAATAAAGAGCGGCTGCCGGCGGGGATCGTCAGCTCCGTCGACATCCTGGGCAGGCACATCGCGTTGATCTTGCGCGAGCAACCGTTGGTCAATCAGCTGTTGCATGACTTCGAGGCGGTCCCCCTGGCCGCACGCCTGGACACCATCACCAGCCTGCTGGAAAAAGATCAGGAAAAAGCGGCTGCCAAACATCAGCGCAACCACATTCTCTTGCTCTTGTTCGCCACCTTCCTGACGTTGATATTGATTTGGCTGGCGGTTCGGCTGGTGCGCAGTTTCGGCGAGATCAAGCGGGTCAACAGCGCCCTGCAAACCGCCAACGACGAGCTCGAACAACGGGTCGAGGAACGCACCCGCCAGCTCAAGGACACCCAGAGTGAACTGATGGACACTGCCCGCCAGGCCGGCATGGCGGAGATCGCCACCAACGTGCTGCACAACGTCGGCAACGTGCTCAACAGCGTGAACATTTCCGCCGACCTGGTCAGCCGAAAACTGCGCAGCAGCAAGGCCCTGGGCCTGGGCAAGGCGATGAACCTCATCAACGAGCACAGCCACGACCTGGGGCACTTCCTCACCGAGGACGAAAAAGGCAAGCTGCTACCCGGTTATCTCAACCAATTGGTGGAAGCCATCGCGACGGAACAACAAAGCCTGACCGACGAGCTTGCGCAACTGAGCAAGAGCGTCGACCACATCAAGGACATCGTTTCCACGCAGCAGTCCTACGCCGGCGCCAATAGCCTGATGGAACCGCTGGTGGTCAGCGAACTGCTCGAGGACGCCCTGCGCATGAACTCAGGGGCCCTGACCCGCCACCATGTGACGGTGATCAAGGAGTACGGCGAGGTGCCACGGATCATGGGCGACAAACACCGCATGCTGCTGATCCTGATCAACCTGATCAGCAATGCCAAATACGCCATGGCGGGGGTTTCCAACCATGCGCGGAACATGACGCTCAAAGCCAGGGTCGTAGATCAAGAGCTGCAAATCAGCGTGAAGGACGAAGGCGAAGGAATCCCGGAGGAAAACATGACGCGCATCTTCGCCCACGGTTTTACCACCCGTAAGGACGGTCACGGGTTTGGCCTGCACAGTTGCGCACTGGCGGCGATTGAAATGAACGGCCACCTCACCGCGCACAGCGAGGGGCCAGGGACCGGGGCGACATTCGTATTGCAACTGCCCTTGAAACTCGCAGAAGGTGAGCCATGAATAGCCTGAGTAACCGGCGCATCCTCTTGATCGACGATACGCCAGCCATCCATGACGACTTCCGAAAGATCCTGACGCCCGAGGACGAGAGCAACGCTGATCTACAGGACATGGAAAGCGCGCTGTTCGGCGAAGCGCCGAAAGCGGCCGCCACCGTTTTCGAACTTGACTCCGCCTACGGTGGCCAGGAAGGCCTGGCCAAATTGCAGCAGGCGCTGGCCAAGGAGCATCCCTATGCCCTGGCCTTCGTCGACATGCGCATGCCCGAAGGCTGGGACGGCGCCAAGACCATCGAGGAACTGTGGAAAGTCGATCCGCAACTGCAAGTGGTGGTCTGCACCGCGTACTCGGATTATTCCTGGGATGAGCTGCTCGACCGTCTCAACGGCCACGATCGTCTGCTGATCCTGAAAAAGCCCTTCGACAACATCGAAGTTCAGCAGATGGCCAACACCTTGACCACCAAATGGGAAATGACCTCCCGCGCCCGTTTGAAAATGAACAAGCTCGAAGACCTGGTGGAACAACGCACCCTGGCGTTCAAACAGGCCAGCGAGTTGCTACAGATGGAAATCGACGAACGCAAGATGCTCGAGAGCCAGCTGGTGCAATCGGAAAAACTCGCCTCCCTGGGCCAACTGGCCGCCGGCGTGGCCCACGAGATCAACAACCCGATCGGCTTCATTTCCTCCAACCTCGGCGCCCTCGGCGGTTACTTCAGCAAACTGGAGGAGATGCTCCAGGCCTACGGCAGTGCCGAGCAAGCCATTGCCTCGCCGGAGTTGGTGCTGAATCTGAAAAGCCTGCGCGAGCAGGTGGAACTGGACTTCCTGGTGGAAGACATCCCGGTGCTGATCAAGGAATCCAAGGACGGCATCGCCCGCGTCGGGCAGATCGTCAAGGACCTCAAGGACTTCTCCCGCGTCGACTCCAGCCAGGAATGGCAGATGGCCAATTTGCAGCAAGGCATGGACTCGACCTTGAACATCGTCGCCAACGAGATCAAGTACAAGGCCGACGTGGTCAAGCAATACAGCCCGTTGCCGGAGGTCGAGTGCCTGCCGTCGCAAATCAACCAGGTGATCATGAACCTGATCGTCAATGCCGCCCAGGCCATCGGCCCGGAACGCGGCACCATCACCCTGCGCAACGGGGTGGAAGGCGACAACGTCTGGATCGAAGTCGCCGACAACGGCTCCGGCATCCCGCCGGAAACCCTGCAGAAAATCTTCGACCCGTTTTTCACCACCAAGCCCATCGGCCAAGGCACGGGACTTGGATTGTCGCTGTCCTACGGCATCGTGAAAAAACACAACGGCGACATCACGGTGAGCAGTGAAGTGGGGGTGGGAACGACCTTTCGGGTGGAATTGCCGGTGCGGCAGATGAAATTGGCGGGGTGAGCGACCGCAGTTTCCAATTTCAGCGAGAGGGCTCTGTGGCGAGGGGATTTAGCGAAACGTCGCACCGCCCCGCTGGGCTGCGCAGCGGCCCCAAGAATTTCAGGGCCGCTTCGCGCCCCAGCGGGGATAAATCCCCTCGCCACAGGGTTCTTGTTGCCTGCCGTTTCACAGCAAGCGCAGAATCTCTGCTTCGCCCCACCCATCGCTCGCCCCCAAGGAACCCGCATGAGCCTGTCTTTGCTGAGCCGCTACGCCTTCTTCGCTGGCTGCGTGATCTTCACCCTCGCCAGCTTGCCGTTCCTGCAACATGACTGGCTCTGGCCGATAGCGCTGGTGACGGGGCTGCTGAGCCTGCTGGGGTTGTTCGACCTGCTGCAAACCCGCCATGCCGTGCGCCGCAACTATCCGATCCTGGGCAATATCCGTTACCTGGTCGAAGGCATCCGCCCGGAGATCCGCCAGTACCTGCTCGAATCCGACAGCGATGCCCTGCCCTTCTCCCGTGCCCAGCGCTCGCTGGTGTATTCACGGGCCAAGAACGAAAGCGCCGACAAACCGTTCGGCACCTTGATCGACGTCTACCAGGCCGGCTTCGAATTCATCGGCCACTCCATGCGCCCGGCGCCGTTGAGCGACCCCAGCGGCTTTCGCGTCACGGTCGGCGGCCCGCAATGCACCCAGCCCTATTCGGCCTCGGTGTTCAACATCTCGGCCATGAGCTTCGGCTCGTTGAGCGCGAACGCGATCCGGGCGTTGAATCAGGGCGCCAAGCTCGGCAACTTCGCCCATGACACCGGCGAAGGCAGCATCAGCCCCTACCACCGCGAACACGGCGGAGACCTGACCTGGGAATTGGGCAGCGGCTATTTCGGTTGCCGCAGCAGTGACGGGCGCTTCGACCCCGAGCGCTTCGCCACCCAGGCCCGGAACCCGCAGGTGCGGATGATCGAAATCAAGATGAGCCAAGGCGCCAAGCCCGGGCACGGCGGGATCCTGCCCAAGCACAAGGTCACCCGGGAAATCGCCGAGACCCGTGGCATCCTCATGGGCGAGGACTGTGTTTCGCCGTCCCGCCACAGCGCGTTCTCCACGCCAATCGAGCTGATGCAGTTCGTCCAGCAATTGCGCGAATTGTCCGGCGGCAAACCGGTGGGCTTCAAGTTCTGCCTGGGCCATCCATGGGAGTTCATGGGCATTGCCAAGGCCATGCTGGAAACCGGGATCCTGCCGGACTTCATCGTCGTCGATGGCAAGGAAGGCGGCACCGGCGCGGCGCCAGTGGAATTCACCGACCACATCGGCGTGCCACTGCGCGAAGGCCTGCTGTTCGTGCACAACACCCTGGTGGGACTGAACCTGCGCGACAAGATCAAGCTCGGCGCCAGCGGCAAGATTGTCAGCGCCTTCGACATCGCCAGCGTCCTGGCCATCGGCGCCGACTGGGCCAACGCCGCGCGCGGCTTCATGTTCGCCATCGGCTGCATCCAGTCGCAAAGCTGCCACACCAACAAATGCCCCACCGGCGTCGCCACCCAGGACACCCTGCGCCAACGCGCCCTGGTCGTCCCGGACAAGGCCCAGCGGGTCTATAACTTCCACCGCAACACCCTCAAGGCCCTCGCAGAAATGCTTGCCGCCGCCGGGCTTGAACACCCTTCGCAATTGCAGCCCAAGCATCTGGTGCGGCGGATGTCGGCCACCGAAATCAAACTGTTCTCGCAGTTGCATGTGTTCTTGAAACCGGGGGAATTGCTGACGGGTGAAGTGAACGGACAGTTCTATTCGCGGATGTGGCAACTGGCGCGGGCGGATAGTTTTGAGCCGCGGGAAATAGCGGTGGCGTAACCTGTGAACACAGTACATCCGTGGCGAGGGAGCTTGCTCCCGCTGGGCCGCACAGCGGCCCCCAGACAGGCGCAGCAGTACAACAATCGAACCATGCCAACCGGATTGCGACTGCTGCGCAGCCGAGCGGGAGCAAGCTCCCTCGCCACGGGTGCATCGTTTTTCTCGAATGCGCGTTCACGCCCTACCTGTAAGTTCTGACAGTAGACGTCACCTTCCATGCGATTGACCATTCACCCTAATGGCTCAATCGTCACGGAAGGTGCTCATGTTGACTCGGCGCGATCTGGTTGGTTTTGCTTCGCTTTTTGCGGCATTGGGGGTGGTTAAGGGTGTCGATACGGCGGTGGCTGGGCAGGCCCAAGTGGGGGATGCTGGTCCGTTTACGTATGAGACGTTGGTGCGGATTGCTGAAGAGAAGGCGTTGAAGCCTTACGTCAAACCCTCTACTGCCGCTGAACCGTATCTGTCGAAAATTGATTACGATGATCTGAACCAGATTCGATTCGATACCTCCCGAGCAATTTTCGCCAAGGGGCCAGGAAAATATCCTGTCACTCTGTTTCACATGGGCAAGTTTTTCCGCGTTCCGGTGAAGATACATGTCGTCACCCGTGGCGCAGTCCGAGAAATCCCATACGACAAATCATTATTCAATATGCCCGCCGATAGCCCGGCGCAGGCCCTCCCCCCTGATAGTGGTTTTGCGGGCTTCCGCTTTCAGGAGAATCGCCTGGGCGATCAAAAAAAACTAAGTTGGGAAAAATACGACTGGGTCGCCTTCCTCGGGGCATCTTACTTTCGTGCCATAGGCGAAGAACACCAATACGGGCTTTCGGCACGAGGTATAGCGCTGGATGTTGCCCCCCAACCGGGTAAAGCCGAGGAGTTTCCTAACTTCACAAACTTTTGGATCGAAGCCCCTACCGATGATCGTCAGGAAAACGTGAACCTCTACGCGTTGCTGGACGGCCCTAGTTTGTGTGGTGCGTATCGTTTTTCGATCAACCGTACCAAGGGCGTAGTTATGGATATCGAGTCCGCTCTTTTTTTGCGCCAGAACATTGATCGTTTCGGTATAGCCCCGCTGACCTCGATGTTCTGGTTCAGTGAGACGGTAAAGCGTCAGGCCAATGACTGGCGTCCTGAAATCCACGACTCCGATGGGCTGGCGATGTGGACCGGTACGGGAGAGCACATCTGGCGACCGCTCAACAACCCTCGGCGCACCATGGCTTCAGCGTTTTCAGACAGTAACCCGCGAGGTTTCGGGCTGCTCCAGCGGGACCGCAACATCGATCACTATCTGGAGGCCATTTACTACGACCGACGTCCGAGCGTGTGGGTCGAACCTCTAGGAGAGTGGGGCGAGGGCAGCGTTCAGTTGGTAGAGATTCCTACTGATGATGAGATTCACGACAATATCGTCGCAATGTGGGTACCCAAGGAACCCGCAGAAGCCGGCAACCAGTACCGCTTTAAATACCGCCTGCACTGGCGAGGTGACGAGCCCTACCCTACTGACTTGGCTCGTTGCGTCGCGACACGTTTGGGTAATGGAGGCAGGCCAGGGCAACCACGTCCCAAGGGAGTGTGCAAGTTTATCGTGGAGTTCATTGGCGCTCCGTTGGAAACCATCGCTCCCGACGTTAAGCCGGAGGCCATGCTCTGGAGCTCTCGCGGCACATTCCTAAATGTATTCTTAGAAATCGTGCCTGGAGGGAAAATAGGCCACTGGCGCGCCATGTTCGATCTTAGCGCCGAGGGGGAGGAACCTGTCGAGATGCGCCTGTATCTACGCCTGGGTGAAAAAACGCTTACCGAAACCTGGCTGTATCAATACCACCCCGCCGCCGCTCAATCCGCAGCCGCAGTACAGCAAACTGATACGCAAACCTCGTCGTACGTATCGGATGCCTGACACTATGGACAGGACACGACTTGCCACCGCGGCCTTGCTTGGCACATTGATCGTAGTTACATGGCTTCATACAACAGCCCAAGCCGACGAAGCAACCCGGCCCCAAAAGGACTCAGCGTTCATCGAGCAACTGATCAGACAGATGACTCTTGAGGAGAAGGCCGGCCAACTGACTCAACTGGGCATGCAATCCACGCCCACCGGTCCGGTTGTGGATACTAAAGGCCGCAAGACTATTGGCATTGCTCAAGCAGGTTCGCTGATCGGTGTGCATGGCGCCGAGCAAACTCGAAAGCTCCAGCACGAAGCAGTCCAAGGCTCGCGCCTTGGCATCCCATTACTGTTCAGCTTCGATGTGATCCACGGTTTCCGTACGATATTTCCCGTTCCGCTGGCCGAGGCGGCGGCATGGGACCCGGACCTGTCACAACGAACCGCAAGGGCCGCCGCCGTGGAAGCAACCGCCAGCGGTCTGCATTGGACCTTCGCGCCGATGGTGGATATTGCGCGAGATCCGCGTTGGGGTCGAGTGGTCGAGGGTGCCGGCGAAGACCCGTATTTGGGAGCGGCGCTGGCCGCTTCGAGAGTGCGAGGGTTTCGGGGCAACGGACCTCCCGACACTTCGTCAATCCTGACGACGGCGAAGCATTTTGTCGCTTATGGTGCGGCAGAGGGTGGCCGGGACTACAACATTTCAGACCTGTCCGAGCGCACGTTGGAGGAAGTTTATCTGCCCCCTTTTCGAGCTGCCATCGAAGCAGGCGTCGACACGATCATGCCCGGATTCAATGAAGTGAACAGCGTGCCGATGCATGCCAGCCAAAAGCTACTCAAACAAAAGCTGCGCGAGGAATGGGACTTCCAAGGGGTGATCGTCAGTGATTACACCGGTGTGATGGAGTTGATGGCACATGGTGTCGCATCCAACCCACGGCAGGCCGCCCGACTTGCTCTTGACGCCACGGTTGACATAGAAATGGTCGGCGGTGACTACGCCAACGAATTACCTAGTTTGGTGCGCAGCGGTCAGCTTTCGCAGAGTGCCGTGGATGATGCGGTACGTCGGGTACTCCAGGTCAAACACCGCTTAGGCTTATTTGATAATCCGTACCGCTACAGCGACCTGGCTCGCGAAAAGGCGCGGCTTTCGCTGCCACAAACCCGTGCGTTGGCGAGGGAGGCCGCGCAAAAATCAATCGTGCTATTGAAAAACGACAGTGCGCTGCTGCCACTTTCAAAGGACCTGCGCAAATTAGTTGTCGTAGGTGCCTTGGCGGATGACGCGGTATCCACTTTGGGCTCTTGGCCGGGGGATGGCCGCGCCAACGAATCAGTAACTATTCTGGAAGGGATAAAACGGGCTGCCTCACCCACGACTGAGGTTGTCTATTTCCCGGCGGGCTCCCCCGAACGTTCGAGCCTAGTCAATACTGATCCAGTCCTACACGCAGTGAAGGATGCCGATGTGATTGTGGCCGTGCTCGGTGAAACAGCGGACATGAGCGGCGAGGCACGCAGCCGTACCTCCCTCGGGTTGCCCGGAACGCAGGATGAATTGATCGCTCAGTTGATCAAAGCAGGTAAACCTGTAGTGGTTATCCTGATGAACGGACGCCCGCTCGCCATTCCCGATGTGGACCAACACTTCCCCGCGATACTTGAGGCTTGGTTTTTAGGCTCCGAGATGGGTAATGCCGTGGCGGATGTCCTGTTCGGTGATATCAATCCAAGCGGCAAACTACCCATTACCTTCCCACGCACAGTGGGACAAGTGCCTATTTATCTCGCCGGTAAAAACACGGGGCGCCCACCGGACAGTACAAACCCCTACAGCTCAAGCTATATAGACTCCAAGTGGACGCCTCTCTACCCTTTCGGCCATGGGCTCAGCTACACCACCTTCAGCTATGGAGCGCCAAAACTGAGCAAGCGGCGACTGACCGCCGGTGAAACGCTGACCGTTCAGGTAGACATCCGTAACAGTGGTCAACGAGCCGGGGAAGAAACGGTGCAGCTGTACCTACGACAGAGTGTCGCTAGCATCACACGCCCAATGCGGGTATTGCGTGGTTTTGAAAAAGTCAGGCTCGAACCCGGTGAAAGCACGACCGTAAGCTTTTTGCTCGATCAAGACGACTGGGCATTGCTGGACGATAAACTCTTGCGGTCCGTGGAGTCGGGGACCTTTACAGTATTTGTTGGCGGTAGTTCCGCCACTGACAACCAGGCGAAATTTGAAATCACCACCGATGCGCAACTGACCGGCCCTGGCTCAGCCATTCCGCGCACGCTGCGGGATTCATCGATGCGTTGAGCAAGCATCATTTTTTTCTGAAATTACCGAACCACATGTCTGGAGCCGACGTGTTGTGTTTGGAAGGGACCGAGCGCCCAAGACGGATGCTCTGCACCTCGGCACGATCAAATTCCATTAAAGGCTCTTCTTTTAACGGCCCTCCTCCCCGACGCAAATAGATCACCTGCGAGGCGTCCGCATTGTCCGGAGCTACATACATGGAGCGCATGGCGACCATAGGTCGTCCGGCGAGGGAGGGACCATCATGCGTGTACTCCAACACGGCGTGCTGTCGATTGATCTCGACGATTTTCATGCTGCCATGGGAGCCGTCACGATAGTCCAACTCGAAGGTCCGATTCGAAGGGATAAACTCCACTTTAGCTAGGTCAACTACGGGACGTAACGCTTCTTCTACGGGGCCGACTAAAAAGGAAGTTCCATAAGGCCATTAATTAAATGGCGCATCGGAAGCGGCTTGAGGCGCCAATAACCGTCCGGAGGATATAGCACTAGAAACTCGTCATTTTCTCTCGCAGGGTGTTGCCCCTCCTTGAAAAAGACCTGAATCAAATGGATGTCGTTGTGCTTCGTACCGTTGACGCTGACCTCAACCATCTCAGACCGCCAGAAACGCTCGAATGTAAGCCCTTTAATTAGAAGTCCGTCAGATTCCCAGAGAACCACGCGTTTGGGTGAAAACTCGAATACAGGATCTTGGATGTTTCCGCTTCCGTTAAAAGAACAACCGGAAAAATCCGGAGCCGAACTGTCGGAAACTAAAGAGTCAATATAAACCGGATGCGTAGATTCAATCCGAAGCCCATGAAGATCCTGACCCACCAATTTCAAGTAAACGTTGTCCTCTTCGGCACAGCGGGTGGAATAACTGGCATTGATAGCTGTGATCCCATCACCTTGCTCATGCCATACCGAGCAAGCAGCAGAAACAAGAACGGCGCTACCCACCAATAGCCGCATGCTTTTTTTTGGAAAAGCCCCAACTTTCGGAACTGTTAATTTAATTGGAAGCTGCATGAGAGTCCTGTGCCAACTACAACTTAAACCGAAAAAAACCATACCCCATCATCAGGTTCAGCGATGAATACAAAGACAAAACAACCGCCATCCACCCCGGCAATTGCAACGCGTCGCTAATCGCGCCGATGCCATAACAAAGGCCGGCCATCGCGCAATTGCTCAGCAGATAACCTCGCCACGACTCCCCGGGCCGGAAGATGTAAAGCCCACTCACATAAAACGAAAACACCGCAGCCACGCCGAACGCAGCCAAGTTGCTAGTCGCCTGGACCAGTCCAACGGCGTCATGCAACAGAAAAAAAACCTGGCCATGGATCAGTCCATTGACCAGTGCGATAACCATCAACGCAGAAGACCCGTTCATCTTGGTACCTTGCCACTCCCCTATTGGCGTGCGTCCAAGCTAGGCGACGGTCCTACGGCGGTCTACTGTCAAATCTTACAGGTCGGGCCCCGATTCCGACGGACGGTCATGCTAACAGCTACAAAAAAGCCCCAGTCATCTGACCGGGGCTTTCCTTTGCATCACGCTTGACCTTACGACACCGAACGCACCGAACCCGGTGCCTCTGCTGTCGGCTGCAACTTGAAGGTGTAGAACAGCACCGTCAGCAGCACCAGGAACGCCGGGCCGATATACAGCGCCACGCGCGTATCGGGGAAGTACGCCATCAGGCCCACCACCAGCACCAGGAATGCCAGCGCAAGATAGGAGCTGACCGGGTAGAGCCACATGCGATATTTCAGCGTGGCACGCTCGGAAGCGCTCAGGCCTTTGCGGAACTTGAGTTGGGCCAGCAGGATCATGACCCAGGTCCAGATCGCGCCGAAAGTGGCGATGGAGGTCACCCAGACGAAGACTTTTTCCGGCACCAGGTAGTTGAGCAGCACCCCCAGCAGCAAGGCGGCGATGGACAGCAGCAGTGCGCGGCGTGGCACGCCGTTGCTGGAGGTCTTGGCGAAACCGGCCGGGGCCTGGCCGTTCTGCGCCAGGCTGTAGAGCATGCGACCCGTGCTGAAGATTCCACCATTGCAGGACGACAGCGCGGCGGTGATCACCACGAAGTTGATGATGCCGGCGGCGGTCTTGATGCCCAGGCGCTCGAAGGTCATCACGAACGGGCTGCCCTGGGTGCCGATTTCGTTCCACGGGTAGATCGACAGGATCACGAACAACGCGCCGACGTAGAACAGCAGGATCCGCCAGAACACCGAGCCGATGGCGTTGGGGATGGTTTTCTGTGGGTTGCGTGCTTCACCGGCGGTCAGGCCGATCATTTCCACGCCCAGGTAGGCGAACATGACCATTTGCAGGGACATCAACACGCCGGACACGCCGTTGGGCATGAAACCGCCGTGGGTCCACAGATTGGAAATACCCAGTGCCACGCCGTCGTTGCCGAAACCGAAGGCGATGATGCCGACGCCGCCGATGACCATGGCGATGATGGTCACGATCTTGATCAGGGCGAACCAGAATTCGAATTCACCGAAGGCCTTGACGGCGATCAGGTTGATCGAGCCCATGCTGACCAATGCGGCCAGGGCCCAGATCCAGCGGGGCACGTCGGGGAACCAGATGCCCATGTACACCGCCACCGCGGTGATCTCGGCCACGCAGGTCACCAGCCACAGGAACCAGTAGTTCCAACCGGTCAGGAAACCGGCGAGCGGGCCGAGGTAATCCTGGGCGTAGCGGCTGAACGAACCGGCCACCGGGTTGTGCACGGCCATTTCGCCGAGGGCGCGCATGATCACCAGGATCGCCAGGCCACCGATGATGTAGGACAGCATGATCGCCGGCCCGGCCATCTCGATCGCCTTGGCCGAACCTAGGAACAGCCCGACACCGATGCAGGCGCCAAGCGCCATCAAGCGGATATGCCGCTCGCCGAGCTCACGTTTGAGCGGACCACCCTGCGCGGTCTCGCCATGGGGCAGAGGATTGCCGACTGGCATAGGGATACAACCTCGTCTTGTTATTGGATTGACCACCGAGTCTCCAAAGCCGCGGGCGGATGGGCCTGCGGGCATTGCCGAAACCGGGCCTGCCTTATGGGCAGACCGTCCTGTAGGAAAATTCCTCAAGATCAGCGGGTCGTGCAGTATAAAAAGCTCGGAACAGAAAGTTTCACTATAAAAGCAGGTTAATTCAGGTAGTTCCTCAGCCAAAAATGACTTTCTGGAGAGGCATTATCTGAGCTGACGATCTTTGAGAAGCTGCGCCGAGTATTGCACAGTGATGGTGCAGCGTCATGCGCTGGCATGGGTCGATGGCTCTGGCTCAAGGCTTTCAGACCCAACCAGCCCGTGGCGAGGGAGCTTGCTCCCGCTGGGGGGCGAAGCCGCCCTCGCTTTTCAGCTTTCAACTGCAGGCGGCCGCTGCGCGACCGAGCGGGAGCAAGCTCCCTCGCCACGATGACTACGTTGTTTTCGGAAAAGTCGTTCAGCCATCAACGCGCCGGGTCGGAACAAGCACGGCTACCGTTATGGTTAACTCAGCCAAAGGAAGCACGGAATGCATCCTCTACGTCCAAACTCTCATCGGCTACGTCATGGACGTTCATCAGAACCGGGGCGAGGTTATCTTGTCACCACGGTAATCCACCGACGCGTACCTATCTTCAAAGATTTTCAGCTAGGCCGTTTGCTGGTTGCAGAAATGCGTCTGGCTCATGAGCGATATCAGGTCAATTCGCTTGCCTGGGTTGTGATGCCGGACCACCTTCATTGGTTGGTGCAGCTGGAACAACCTCGACTGTCTGAAGTGATGCAAGGGGTCAAGTCTCGCAGCACCCTTGCGATCAATCGAGCCATGGGCCGGACGGGCGCCATCTGGCAAAACGGGTTCCACGACAGGGCAATCCGCGACAATCAGGATTTGCAGCCCTGCGCTCGCTACATTATCGCCAACCCCCTTCGCGCTGGCCTGGTAGATCGCATTGGCGATTACCCGCTCTGGGATGTCATTTGGCTCTGAGTGCTTTTGTGGCGAGGGAGCAAGCTCCCTCGCCACAGGAACCTCAGCGCTCATGATTTCGGTGTCCACAATTTCCCCTCCCCCACGCCAACCACCGTCTAAGCTTCAAGCAAGTCCGATCAATCTGCGTGAATGGATCAGTCGACTATGGGCGCTTTGTGGCAAACCGATTCGAATAAACCTGTGGCCCCGACTGAACGTATGGAAGAAGCGCCTTTACCCAAAAAAACTCGCCGCGCCCGGCATGGCTGGCGGGCGTTCTGGTTGTTGTTGCTGATTATCGTGGTGGTGGTCGGGCTGGCCGTGGCCAAGGAGATGCGCACGTCCCGGTTCCAGGCCCAGGAGCTCAGCAAATACGCGGCGTCCCTGACCTATGCGGTGCAACCCGGCCCCAGCGACGCCATCGTCTACCCCGGTGCGGGCCCGTTCGATCAGCGATTGGGCTACAGCTCCCTGGGGGAATTCCTGCCTCGTTTGCTCAAGCGTGACTACGTGATCGAGGCCCAGGCGCGTTTTTCTCCGGCCTTGATGGACTATGTCGACAAAGGCCTGTTCGTGCCCTACGCGGAAAAGATCCAGGCTGGCTTGACCATTACCGATTGCCGCGCCGCGCCGGTCTATCAGTTCAAGTATCCGCAACAGCTTTACGCCAGTTTCGATGACATTCCTCCGGTCGTGGTGCAAAGCCTTTTGTTCATCGAGAACCGCTTCCTGCTCGACCCCAAGCAACCATTGGCCAACCCCGCGGTGGACTGGCCACGCTTCGGCATGGCGGCGTGGTCCCAGGTCGCCAAATTGTTGAGCCTGCCAGGGCAATCCGCCGGCGGCAGCACGCTCGCGACGCAGTTGGAGAAATACCGGCATTCCCCCGAGGGCCTGACCGTGTCGGGCGCGGAGAAGATCCGTCAGATGATTTCCGCTAGCGTGCGCGCCTATCAGGCCGGCCCGCAAACCCTCGAGGCCCGCCAACGGGTCATTCGTGACTACCTCAACAGCGTGCCGCTTTCCGCCGTGCCGGGGCATGGCGAGGTCCACGGCATGGCGGAAGGGCTGAGGGTCTGGTATGGCGCGGATTTCAGACGGGCCAACGAACGATTGTCCAGCACCGCCACCGACCCCAAGAGCCTTGCGGAAAAAGGCCTGGCCCTGCGAGAAATGTTGTCGTTGATGATCGCCCAGCGGCGCCCGTCGCACTATCTCTCGAAGGGGCACGACGAACTCGCTCGTCTCACCGACAGCCACATCCGGCTGCTGGCCCAGAACGGCGTGATCGATGCCGCGCTGGCAGATGCCGCACTGGCCAGTAAGGTCAGCTACCGCGATTGGGTCCAGGACCCGACCGTCCAGCCTATCGAAACCAACAAGGGCATCAGTGCCGCCCGCAGTCGCATCGCCGCGCTGCTCAATCGTCCGCTGTACGACCTCGATCGCCTCGACCTCTCCGCCACCAGCACGTTGCAAAGCGATTTGCAGGCCCAGGCCACCGAGTACCTCAAGCGATTGGCCGACCCGGCATTCGCCGCCGAGATCGGCCTGATGGGAGAACGCCTGTTGACCCCCACCAGCACCACGCAGGTGCGCTACAGCTTCACCTTGCTGGAACTGACCCCGGACGGCTCGCGAGTGCGCATCCAGACCGACAGCACCGACCAACCCTTCGACATCAATGAGGGCAGCAAACTGGAACTGGGCTCCACCGCCAAGTTGCGGGTGCTGACCACGTACTTGCAGATCATCGCCGAACTCCACGAGCGTTATGCGCAACAGGCCCCGGCTGCCCTGAAAAAAACCGAGATCGCCGACCAGGACCGCCTGTCCCGCTGGGCCGTGGACTACCTGATCGAAAACACCGACCGCAGCCTGCCGAAGATGCTCGAAGCGGCGCTGGACCGCACGTATTCAGCCAGCCCCGGCGAGGCGTTTTTCACCGGCGGCGGGCTGCACACTTTTCATAACTTTCGCAAGGAGGACGACGGTCGCAACCCCACGCTGCGCGACGCCTTGCGTGAATCCATCAACCTGCCTTTCATTCGCCTGATGCGCGACCTGGTGCGCTACGCCACCTACGCCGGCCCGAATAACAGTTCCGAACTGCTCAAGGACGACAAAGACCCGCGTCGCCAGGAATACCTGGCCCAGTTCGCCGATCGCGAAGGCACCTCGTTCCTGCTCAGGTTCTGGAAGAAGTACCAGAAAAAGGACACCGGCCAGCGCCTCGAAACCTTCCTCGACGGCATGCGCCCCACCGCCATCCGCCTGGCCGCCGTGCACCGCTATTTCTTTCCCAGCGACAGCCAGGAAAGCTTCAACCGCTTCGTGCGCGCTCATCTGAAGTCGGCCAAGAGTGCTGAAAAACTCACCGATGAACGCCTGGAACGGCTCTACCAGAGCTACGGCCCCGGCGCCTATGACCTGCCGGACCAAGGCTTCATCGCCAAGGTCCATCCGTTGGACCTGTGGCTGATGGGCTATCTGTTGAACAACCCCGACGCTAAGTTCAGCCAGATCGTCAAGGCCAGCCGGTTCGAGCGCCAGGAAGTCTATAGCTGGTTATTCAAAAGCCGGCACAAGAGTGCCCGGGACAGCCGTATCCGTACCATGCTCGAAATCGAAGCGTTCCTGGATATTCACCAACGCTGGCAGAAGGTCGGCTACCCGTTCGACCATCTCGTGCCGTCCCTTGCCACCGCGATCGGCAGCTCTGGGGATCGCCCCGCCGCGCTTGCGGAGCTGGTGGGGACGATTCTCAACGACGGTGTCCGCCAGCCTGCGCTGCGGGTCGACAGCCTGCAGTTTGCCGTCGACACACCCTATGAAACGCGACTGGTCAACGATCCGGATAACGGCAAGCGCGTAATGCCGGTCGAAGTGGCCCGTGCGTTGCGCGGTGCATTGTCCCAAGTGGTGGATGCCGGCACCGCGAAACGGGTGGCCGGCAGCTTCAAACTGGCCGATGGCACGCCACTGGCCATGGGTGGCAAGACGGGCACCGGCGACAACCGTATCGAAGCCGTCGGCTCCGGTGGACGGGTCATCAGCTCCAAGTCCATCAACCGCACCGCGACGTTCGTGTTCTACATCGGTGACAGCCATTTCGGCACGCTCACCGCTTACGTACCCGGCGTGTCGGCGCAGAACTTCAAGTTCACCTCCGCCTTGCCGGTCCAGGTGCTCAAGGGCATGGCGCCGTTTCTCTCTCCCTACCTGCAACCGGGCACGCATACCCAGTGCCAGCCGTTGGTGACGAGCCGTTAAGGGACGAGCGATACGCGACGTCCGATTCCCACGCATTCCCGTCTCCATTCCCACACTCAACGCGTGCTCGTCACGCCGTTGGACAATCGGCTGCTCGTCGGATTTATCGAAAACAGGCGTGCACAAAACAAAGATATATCTTAAGTTCTATCTTAAGAACCTTGGAGGACACACAAATGAGAGACCCGCATTTCCATCCCCACCGCGAACATGCCGCCCACGACGGCTTCGACAAACGCCCGCCAGGCCGCGAACGCGGCGGCCGTGGCCCCAGGGTATTCGCTCCTGGGGACTTGAAGTTGCTGTTATTGGCGCTGATTGCCGAACAACCCTGCCATGGCTATGACCTGATCCGCCGGATCGAAAGCATGTTCGACGGCGCCTACAGCCCCAGCCCCGGCGTGATCTACCCAACGCTGACGTTCCTTGAAGAAAGCGAAATGATCAGCGGCGACGCCGATGGTGGGAAAAAACGCTACAGCGTGACCGATGCCGGACGTCTATCCCTTGAAGAGCAAGCCGTGGCGCTCGACGGCGTAAGGATGCGCATCGAAGTGAGCAAGCGTTCGCTGCGCGGCCAGGATCGGCCCGCTGAAATCCACGAAGCGGTCCATAACTTGCGCCACGCCCTGCATATGCACCATGGCCGCTGGAGCCCGGATGAAATCCTGCGGGTACGCGACCTGCTCAACGACACCGCCAAAGCCATTGTCGACGGCCCTGGCCGTCCAACCGTTTCGGAGTAAAAGCATGACTGGAGTCGATCCAAACACCATCCACCGCGTCAGCCACGAGATCAAACGCCGCCGCCTGCAAGTGCTGCGGGTGGTCGACCTGACACCGCGCATGCGCCGCATTACCGTCGGCGGGCCGGAACTGGCCGGGTTCGTCAGCCTGGGCACCGACGATCACATAAAACTGTTGCTCCCCCAGAACGCCGAGGAACACGCCGCCCTGGAAAACTTTGCGCCCGGCGCGGGCAAGGCACAGGGTCCGATGCCAGAAATGCGCGACTACACCCCGCGCCGCTATGACTTGGACGCCCTGGAGCTGGACATCGATTTCGTGCTCCATGGCGACGGCCCCGCTTCGACCTGGGCGGCCCAGGCCGCGCCCGGCCAATACCTCAACATCGCCGGGCCACGGGGGTCGATGATTGTGCCGGACGTCTTCGACAGCTACCTGTTGATCGGCGACGAAACCGCCTTGCCCGCCATCGCTCGCCGTCTCGAAGGCCTTGCCCCCAACCGGAAGGCCTTGGTGGTGGTGGAAGTGGAAAATGGCGCCGAACAGCAGGTGCTCCACAGCCCCGCGCAGGTGCATGTGATCTGGGTATTGCGTGAGGGGCGCCAGGACAGCCTGCTACGTACCGTGCAGCAGTTGGAAATGCCCGGCGGCAAGCTGTACGCCTGGGTCGCGACCGAGAGCAAGGTGTCCCGGCAGATCCGTAAGGTATTGCTGGAAGAGAAAGGCCTGGACCAGGATTTTGTGAAGGCCGTGGGGTATTGGAAGCTGGATGACAGTGAGGAAGATTGAGGGATGGCTTGCTGCTGAAGTAACCTTCTGACACTAATGGCCCTTGTGGCGAGGGAGCTTGCTCCCGCTGGCTGCGCAGCAGCCCCCCAAAAAACAGTCACCTCGATCTATCTGATCCACCGAGTTGTCAGGTTTTGGGTCTGCTTCGCAGCCCAGCGGGAGCAAGCTCCCTCGCCACAGGGGGCTTCGTTGTCCTTGAGGGTTCACCCGACATTCCATCCCCACCAGGTACCCGGTCCCATGCTTTTCCTGATCGCCTACATCGGCAGCGTCGTGCTGATCAACTTCGCATTTTCAGCCGCGCCGCACCTGGACATCATCTGGTCGGCCTGGGGGGGCCTGGTGTTTATCTTGCGGGACATGGTGCAGACCCGCTTCGGCCATGGCGCCATCGTGGCGATGCTGGTGGCGCTGGTGCTGTCCTACGTCACCTCCGACCCAACCATCGCCCTGGCCAGCGCCACGGCGTTTGCCGTCTCCGAGTGCATCGACTGGCTGGTGTTCACGGTCACCAAGCGTCCGCTGCATGACCGGTTGTGGATCAGTTCGGCACTGAGCATCCCTCTCGACACATTCATTTTCTTCGGCCTGATCGACGCCCTGACGCCCGCCGTGATAATCACCGCCCTGCTCTCGAAATTCGCCGGGGTCACGGCCGTTTGGCTGATCATGGCCTGGCGTTTGCGCAAACAGGCCGTCGCCGGCTGACGCGGTTCATGTAAAATGCCGCGCTTTCTCCCCATGGGAAGCTCGCCCGGCGCGCGCCCCCGATGATCCGCTCCTGTTTTGAGGACCTTCAGATGACCCGTATCGGAACTCCATTGTCGCCCACCGCGACCCGCGTTTTGTTGTGTGGCAGCGGTGAGCTGGGCAAGGAAGTGGTAATCGAACTGCAGCGACTGGGCGTTGAAGTGATTGCCGTGGATCGCTACGCCAACGCGCCGGCGATGCAAGTGGCCCATCGCAGCCACGTGATCAACATGCTCGACGGCGCCGCCCTGCGTGCGGTGATCGAGGCCGAGAAGCCGCACTACATCGTGCCGGAGATCGAAGCCATCGCCACCGCCACCCTGGTGGAGCTGGAAGCCGAAGGTTTCACGGTGATTCCTACGGCCCGCGCCGCGCAACTGACCATGAACCGTGAAGGCATCCGTCGCCTGGCCGCCGAAGAGCTGGGCCTGCCGACTTCCCCGTATTTCTTCGCCGACACCGTGGAAGACTACCGCAAGGCCGTCGAGACCCTGGGTTTCCCCTGCGTGGTCAAGCCGGTGATGAGTTCCTCGGGCAAGGGCCAGAGCCTGCTGCGCGGCGTTGAAGACGTGCAGAAAGCCTGGGACTACGCTCAGGAAGGCGGCCGCGCTGGCAAGGGCCGGGTGATCATCGAAGGCTTCATCGATTTCGATTACGAAATCACCCTGCTCACGGTGCGCCATGTCGGCGGTACCACGTTCTGCGCACCGGTCGGCCACCGTCAGGAAAAGGGCGACTACCAGGAATCCTGGCAGCCACAGGCCATGAGCCCGGCGGCGCTGGCCGAATCCGAGCGCGTCGCCAAGGCAGTGACCGAGGCCCTGGGTGGCCGAGGCCTGTTTGGCGTCGAGCTGTTCATCAAGGGTGACCAAGTGTGGTTCAGCGAAGTCTCCCCGCGCCCCCACGATACCGGCCTGGTCACGCTGATGTCCCAGGACCTGTCTCAGTTCGCCCTGCACGCCCGGGCCATCCTCGGCCTGCCGATTCCGTTGATCCGCCAGTTCGGCCCATCGGCTTCGGCGGTGATCCTCGTGGAAGGCCAGTCGACCCAGACCGCGTTTGCCAACCTCGGCGCCGCCCTGAGCGAGCCGGACACGGCGCTACGTCTGTTCGGCAAGCCGGAAGTCAACGGTCAGCGCCGCCTGGGCGTGGCCCTGGCCCGCGACGAATCCATCGAAGCCGCCCGCGCCAAGGCGACCCGGGCTTCCCAGGCGGTAAAAATAGAATTCTAAAAGCCCAGGGCCGAATACCGTTCTCCGTGGCGAGGGGATTTATCCCCGCTGGGCTGCGCAGCAGCCCCCCTCAAGCGAGTCACCTCAATCTTCCTGATCCACCGGGGTGTCAGGTTTTAGGGTTGCTTCACAACCCAGCGGGGATAAAACCCCTCGCCACAAAAGCTAATGGTCACAGTGAAAAAGGCGACACCCGCAAGGGTGTCGCCTTTTTCATGAGCGCCGGTAGGGCTTAATCCGGCAGTTTGTAGGCGATCACATAGTCCCCCTGCTTGGTGCCCAGGGAACCGTGCCCCCCTGCAACGACCAGCACGTATTGCTTACCGTCCTTGCCGGTGTAGGTCATCGGCGTGGTCTGAGCGCCAGCAGGCAGGCGGCCTTCCCACAGTTGCTTGCCGTTCTTCACGTCATAAGCGCGCAGGTACTGGTCAAGAGTGCCGCTGAGGAATGCCAGGCCACTGGCGGTGGTGAATGTGCCGCCCAGGCTTGGAACACCCATGCTCAGCGGGATCGGAACCGGCGAGCTGTCGCGCACCGTGCCGTTCTTGTGCATCCACAGGGTCTTGTTGTTGGTCAGGTCCACGGCCGCGACATAACCCCACGCAGGCGCCTGGCACGGCAGCCCCATGGGCGAGAGCAGCGCTTCGAGGATCACGCCATATGGCGCGCCTTTGTTTGGTTGCACGCCTTCGGTCTCGCTCTTGCGACCCGGGCCACCGGCCACTTCCGCCGCCGGTACCAACTTCGATTTGAACGCCATGTAGCTCGGGTTGACGAAAGCGATCTGGCGCACCGGATCGACAGAAATGCCGCCCCAGTCGAACACACCGAAGTTGCCGGGATAAACAATCGAGCCCTGCAACGAAGGCGGTGTGAACATACCGTTATAGCGCAGCGACTTGAAGTCGATCCGGCACAGCATCTGGTCGAACGGCGTGACGCCCCACATGTCCCGCTCCTTGAGGACCGGCGGCACGAAGTTCAGGTCGGACATCGGCTGGGTCGGCGAGGTGAAGTCGCCTTCCACCGCGCCTTGGGGCACCGGGACCTCCTTGATCGGCACGATCGGCTGGCCGTTGCTGCGGTCCAGCACGTAGATGCTGCCCTGCTTGGTCGATGCCAGCACAGCCGGCTTCACGCCATCGGCGGTTTTCATGTCCATCAGGGTCGGTTGACCACCAACGTCCATGTCCCACAGATCGTGGTGAGTGAACTGAAAGTACCAGCGCACCTTGCCGGTGGCGATGTCCAGGGCGGTCAGGCCAGCGGCGTATTTTTCCGATTCAGGGGTACGGAAACCACCAAACTGGTCGGGGGTCTGGTTGCCCATCGGCAGGTAAAGCATGCCGAGTTTTTCATCGACGCTGAACATGGACCACATGTTCGGCGAGTTGCGGGTGTAGGTCTGGCCTTCGGCAATCGGCGTGGTGTCGTCCGGGTTGCCGCTGTCCCAGTTCCACACCAGCTTGCCGGTGTGCACGTCATAGGCGCGGATCACGCCGCTTGGCTCGTCGGTGGAGACGTTATCGGTGACATGGCCGCCGATAACGACCAAATTCTGGGTGACCGCCGGTGGCGAAGTGGAGTAGTAACCGCCGGCCGTGAAACCACCGATGTTGGCGCTCAAGTCGACCTGGCCTTTGTCGCCGAAGTCTTCGCACATCTTGCCGGTGTCGGCGTTGAGGGCGATCAGGCGGGTGTCGGCCGTCGGCAGGAAGATCCGCCGTGGGCAAACGGTGCTGGCCGGCGTAGTGCTGGCGGCGCCGGTCGGGCTCTGCTCGGCCGAGGCGTAGACGGCGTCATCGTGATAGCTCACGCCACGGCAGGTCATGTGGGCCCAGCCCTTGAAGTTTTCCGCGTTCTGCGTAGAAAGCTTCGGATCGAAGCGCCAGATTTCCTTGCCGGTTTCTGGCTCCAGAGCGATGACCTGGCTGTGGGGCGTGCACACATAAAGCATGCCGTTGACCTTCAGCGGGGTATTTTCCGCGGTGGTCTCGCCTGGGTCATTCGGCCCTGGCAGGTCACCGGTGCGGAACGTCCAGGCTTCCTTCAGCTTGCTGACGTTTTCAGGGGTGATCTGCGCCAGTGGCGAATAACGGTCGCCATGGGCGCTGCGGCCGTAGGAGTTCCAATCCCCGTCCGGCATGGCCGGTGCGGTGTTGGTCACGCCCGGTACGCTGTCGCGGTCCAGTTGGCCCTTGATCTCACCAGGGTTGGTGAATTGGCTGGCGAGGGCGGCGATACCCGCGACGACAACGGCCGCACCCAGCGCTCGGGTGCCCATCGGCGATGCATCGGCGGTCAGCAACGGGCGCCGGAACCACGGCAGCAGCATGACGATGCCCAAGGCGAACAGCATGGCCAGGCGCGGCACCAATTGCCACCAATCCAGGCCCACTTCCCATAACGCCCACACCGTACTGGCGAATAAAACCAGCGCGTACATCCCCAGCGCTGCACGGCGCGCCAGAATCAGCAGTACACCAGTAATCGCCAGGCCGATGCCCGCCAGCAGATAATACAGCGAGCCGCCGAGCGTGCTCAGTTTGATCCCACCGGCCAACAAGGCCAGCCCCATCAATAGAAGCAGAATGCCGAGCAAGCTCGGTAGCAGACGGCTTCGACTCAAAGCACCCTCAGCGCTCATAGTGTGTATCTCCGTGACGTTTTAAAGAGTCCCGCGCAAGTAGTCACTTTAGATGACGATCTTGAGGGGGCATGGTTCAGTTGGAAAAAGGCAAATTCGATGACGCGGTCGCTGTAGGAACGGGCTTGCTCGCGATCAAGGCGTGTCAGTCGACTCGAATGTCGAATGTGCAATCGCTATGGTGAGTAAGCTCGTTCCCACAGGATTAACCAAGACAGCGCTGTCTCTCAGGATCGCGACATTCGGCATTCTTTAGACCTTTCAACAGGGAGTAGCTGGACGCAGAGGCTCTGGTACGCCAGAAGAAGCGTTTCAGCAAGCGGCGCAAGGATAATGTCCTGTTACAAATAGCGAAAGCGCTTTTGTTGACATGGATCATCTCGAATTCGGTAACAGTGTGCCGGGGACACAAGCCCTGATAACGGCGGCACTTCCCCCCGCAGAGCGCCTCGGCTAAGGTGCGCGGCTTCACAGCTCATCATGCAAGGCTTGCCATGACCGAACCGAACAACAACCCACTGCACGGCGTGACCCTGGAGCAGATCCTCAATGCCCTCGTGCAGCACTACGAATGGTCAGGCCTGGCGGAACGCATCGACATCCGTTGCTTCAAGAGCGACCCGAGCATCAAGTCGAGCCTGACCTTCCTGCGCAAGACGCCATGGGCACGGGAGAAAGTCGAGCGCTTGTACGTCAAGTTGATGCGCACCAAGCGGCCTATCTGAACCATGAACGTGCGAACCGGTTTCGTGTCGATGCTGGCATTGCTCGGCTGGGTGGGATTGAGCATTCAGCTCTACCTGATCCTGCTGGGCCGATGGGAACTGGGCGCGAGCCTGTTGGGCGGCCTGGTCAACTTCTTCAGTTTCTTCACCGTATTGACCAATACCTTGGCCGCCGTGGTATTGACCTGGGAAGTGACCCGCCGTGAATCAGCGGTGAGGCGTTGGTTCCTGCGTCCAGCGGTACGCAGCGGCATCGCGGTGAGCATCGCCTTTGTCGGCCTGGCCTATAACGTATTGCTGCGCCATCTCTGGCAACCGGAAGGCTGGCAATTTATCGCCGACGAACTGCTGCACGACATCATGCCGGTGCTGTTCATCATCTATTGGGGGCTCTGGGTGCCCAAAGGCACGTTGCGCCTGGGCCACGTCGGGCTGTGGATGATTTACCCGCTGGTGTACTTCGCCTACATCCTGCTACGGGGTGATCTGCTGGCGGCCTATCCCTACCCTTTCATCGACGTGACGAGCCTGGGCTATCCACAGGTGTTCATCAATGCCGGGGGCGTGTTGGCCGGGTTTGTCGGGATTGCGCTGGGGGTGGTGGGGTTGGATCGGTGGTTGGGACGACGATCGATCAAAGCCTTGTGAGACGCCCTTGTGGAGAGGGAGCTTGCTCCCTCTCCGCAGGGATTTTGTATTCACAAGTGGACATCAACGCCTCGCCGGCAGCATCCACACCAATCCATTGGCCTTGGCCCGTTCATGACACAACGCCAGGACGCTGCGCCGTTCATCGTTGCTCATCTTGCGCCATTGGGTGATCTCGGAGACGGTGCGCTGGCAACCGGTGCAGACGTCGTCATCGTCCAGCGAGCAGATGTTTACGCAGGGCGACGGAATCGGGCGTTCAGGTGTGTTCATTGTTCCTGCTCGATCAGGTCGCGTGCGTAGCGCTGCGAGTTGTGAACGTAGTGCGCCGCACTGGCTTCGAGCATTTTTTTCTGGGCCTCGGTCAGTTCTCGCACGACCTTGCCCGGCGAGCCCATGACCAGCGAACCATCGGGTATTTCCTTGCCTTCGCCGATCAGCGAGTTGGCGCCGATGATGCAGTTCTTGCCGATTTTCGCGCCGTTGAGGATTACCGCGTTGATGCCGATCAGGCTGTAGTCCCCGACTGTGCAGCCGTGAAGCATGGCGTTGTGGCCGATGGTCACGCCAGTGCCGATGGTCAGCGGATAACCCATGTCGGTGTGCATCACCGTGCCGTCCTGCACGTTGCTGTCCTTGCCAATCAGGATCAATTCGTTGTCGCCACGCAACACCGCGTTGAACCAGACGTTGGCGCCCTCTTCGAGGCGGACCTTGCCCACCAGCGTGGCGTTGGGCGCGACCCAGCTCTGTGGGTGGGTTTCGACACGGGCATCGCCCAAGCGGTATTTCATGGGAATCCTCGGGGCATCAGGTGTTGATGAAAGTCTTGGGCGGCGTGTGCAGGTCGATGCCGGCGTCGTACAGCAGGTTGACCAACTCCACGATCATGATCGCCGTCAGCCCCCAGATCTTGTACCCCTCGAAACGGTAGCTGGGCACGTACCAACTGCGGCCCTGGTAGTCGATGCGGTGGGTGTGCTCGCGCGGGTCCTTGCGGAAAAATTCCAACGGCACGCTGAACACGGCGGCGATCTCGGCGTCGTTGGCCTGGTATTCGACGTAATCCGGAATCACGCCGACGTAAGGCGTGACCTTGATACCGTGCAACGAGATCAGTGGACTGAGGGGACCAATCACCTCCACCAGGCCGGGGGGCAGGCCAATTTCCTCTTCGGCTTCGCGCAGGGCGGTGAAGATCAGGTCGGGGTCTTCCGGGTCTCGACGTCCACCGGGGAACGCCACTTCGCCGCCGTGGGTCGAGAGACCGCTGGCGCGCAGGGTCAGCACCAGCTCCGGTTCATCACTGCGCGTGATCGGCACCAGCACCGCCGCTTCAGGAAAACGCCGATCGGTCTCCAGATCGCGCGGCGTATGGTTGCTTACTCGATGCAGTAGCTCGTCCAGCATGAGACTTCTCGATTTATTCGCTGCCTAGCATCATGCACCAATCAGGCAAGCGGCCCAAGCCCCGGACCGCGTCATGTCGCGAAACGACAACTTGCCGATACCGGCCCGCACACGCCAAGATAGGCGCAGCCTTCAGGAATCCAAGCATGAAATTCTGCAGCCAGTGCGGTAACCCGGTGACCCAGCGCATACCCGAGGGCGACTCGCGCCTGCGTTTTGTCTGCGACACCTGCCACACCATTCATTACCAGAACCCCAATATCGTTGCCGGATGTGTACCGACCTGGGGCGGTAAAGTCCTGTTGTGCCGGCGCGCCATCGAGCCACGGCGTGGTTACTGGACCTTGCCGGCGGGCTTCATGGAAAACGGCGAAACCGTCGAGCAAGCCGCCGTGCGCGAAACCGCCGAGGAAGCCTGCGCCCGGGTGCGAAACCTGAGCATCTATACGCTGATCGACGTTCCGCACATCAGCCAGGTGCATGTGTTCTTCCGCGCCGAGCTGGTGGACGAGGATTTCGCCGCGGGCCCCGAAAGCCTGGAAGTGAAGCTGTTCGAAGAAGCCGACATCCCGTGGGACGAGCTGGCTTTCCGCACCGTGGGTCGTACCCTAGAATACTTCTACGCTGACCGGCGGGCCGAGCAATACCCGGTGCGATCCGAGTCGATTCCGCCGCTGACTCAGCCTGCCAATACGTAGGCTCTGTACGAAATGGATACATTTCGTACAGAGCCCAGAAAATCCAATATAGCCGCGACACCTCTAGGGATATCGTTTCAATGCGCTGGTTGCTTGTGCTGTTCTGCTTGTCGTTCACCGCCCTGTCCCAGGCCGCCGCCGTGGGAACCTACAACGGCAAAGTCATCGAAAAAGTCCTGGTGCTCAAGTCCGCCCATCAATTGCAATTGATCAACGACGGCAAGCCCCTCAAGACCTATCGCATCTCCTTGGGCAAGGGCGCCAAGAAAGGCCCCAAGTTGATCGAGGGCGACAAGCGCACCCCCGAAGGCTTTTACTGGATCGACTGGCGCAAGGTCAGCGACCGGTTCTACCTGTCGATGCACATTTCCTACCCCAACATCAGCGACGCCGCCCGCGCCCGCCGCGAAGGCGTGGAACCGGGAGGCATGATCATGATTCATGGCACGCCGGACTCGGAGGAGAACCCTGAGCAGTTGTTCCACACCCTGGACTGGACCGACGGCTGCATCGCCATGCGCAATGTGGACATGCGTGAGGTGTGGAACCTTGTGCCGGATGGGACGATGATCGAGATTCGGCCATAGCGCCCCGTTCTTGTGGCGAGGGAGCTTGCTCCCGCTGGGACGGTCCGACGCCTCGGGCGCAGCAACCCCAAGGCAGGCGACTCAATCTACCTGACACACCGAATTGCCTGGCTTGAGGGCCGCTTCGCTGCCCCACCGTTTTTGCGTTGGTCTTTCGATTTATCGCGAGCAAGCTCGCTCCCACACTGGATCTTCAGCAGACCCAAAATTCATGTGCACCCAGTCCCCCTGTGGGAGCGAGCTTGCTCGCGATGAGGCCGGCACATCCAACATCTTTATTGACTGAGCCACCGCTATCGCGAGCAGGCTCGCTCCCACAGTGTTTACCGTGGATCAATCTGTGCCGTGATGGCTGGGAAAGCTTTTGTGGCGAGGGAGCTTGCTCCCGCTTGAGTGCGTAGCGCTCATCGCTTTTTTGAGGCCGCTGCGCGCCCCAGCGGGAGCAAGCTCCCTCGCCACAGAGCGGAACCCCTAAGCCGCCGTGACCGCAGCAACGGATATACACACAAAACGCACTACCACCGGTCGCCATAAAATAAATATCAATATCCGCAACCCGCCCTCCGTGCATACCACTGACCTTCAAAAACCCCATCCCAACGCTGTAATACCACGCCCCACAAAAACCACCCTAATACCACTTAAATAACACCCGAATGAATACCCAGAAAACACAGGCCAACCCTAGAAAAGCAGCGTTGACATGGTATTCAAGTGGTATTAGCTTCCACCCCAAGCCACCGAGCGACAACGCCCACAAAAAACCGCATCGGACACCCAAATGAACATCCAGACCCTGCGCCCCGACGACACCCAACCCACCCCGCTCTACCTGCAACTGGCCCGCAATCTGGAAGCCGCCATCCACGCTGGCCAGTGGAAAGCCGAACAAGCGATGCCGTCCGAGCGCAGCTTGAGCGAGCAATTGGGGATATCCCGGGTCACCGCGCGCAAGGCGCTGGAAGTGCTGTTCGAACAAGGCCTGATCCGCCGCAACCAAGGCTCGGGTACGTTCATCACCCCACGCCTGGAACAACCGCTCTCACGCCTTAGCGGTTTCAGCGAAATGCTCCGGCTCAAAGGCTTTGTGCCCGGCTCCCAATGGCTGGAGCGGGAGATCACCCCGCCAACCCATGAGGAATTGATACGCCTGGGCCTCTCGCCCACCGACAAAGTCGCCCGGCTCAAACGGCTGCGCAAGGCCGACGACACGGTCATGGCCATCGAGATGAGCACCCTGCCCGCATCGATCATTGCCAAGCCGCAGGCGGTGGGCGATTCGCTTTATGAATTCCTCGACAGCATCGGCAAACCGGTAGTGCGCGCCCTGCAACACATCCAGGCCATCAACGCCTCGGACGAATTCGCCGCCCTGGTGGGCATCGCCCCCGGCACCGCGATGCTGTTGATGACGCGGGTCGGCTACCTGGAAGACAACACGCCCATCGAAGTCACCGACACCTATTGCCGCAACGACTATTACGACTTCGTCGCAGAGTTGCGGCGCTAGACGACCCGAGAATCCCATGTCCGAAAACAACATCCTCACCGCCGACGGCTGGATACGCGGCCGCCTGATCCATGAACGCGGCAGGGTCGTGTCCATCGAAGGCCAGCCCTGCGACCCGACGAGCAACGACCTGCCCTACCTGCTGCCCGGCTTCATCGACCTGCATGTGCACGGCGGTGGCGGCAAGGACATCATGGAAGGCGCGGCGGCGTTCGAAACCATTGCCCGCACCCATGTGCGATTCGGCACAACGGCGTTGCTCGCCACGACGATGACGGCGCCGAGCGAAGAAATCATCCGCGTACTCAAGGCCCTCGGTAAATTCTGCGAACAGCGGCCCAGCGGCAGCGCACGGGTGCTCGGTGTTCACCTGGAAGGCCCTTACATCAACCCCGGCAAACTCGGCGCCCAACCGAATTTCGCCCACACCGCCTTGATGGCCGAGGTGGAAACGTACCTGGCCCTGGCGCCGATCCGCGTGATCACCATTGCGCCGGAAATCGCCGGTCACGATGCCTTGATTCGCGCCCTCAGCGCTCGCGGCGTGCGCATGCAGATCGGCCATACCCTCGGCAGCTATGAAGAAGGCGTCGCGGCACTCGCGGCCGGGGCCAGCAGTTTTACCCATTTGTATAACGCCATGAGCCCACTGCATCACCGCGAGCCCGGCATCGTCGGTGCGGCGCTGGCCCATGCGCAATACGCCGAACTGATCCCGGATTTGCTTCACGTGCACCCCGGTGCGATGCGCGTGGCGTTGCGTTCGATCCCGTGCCTGTATTGCGTCACCGACTCCACCGCCGCCGCTGGCATGCCCGACGGCGAATACAAGCTGGGCAGCCACACCGTGACCAAATGCCTGGGCGGCGTGCGCCTGGCCGATGGCACCCTGGCCGGCAGCACCCTGACCATGGACCAGGCCCTGCGCAACCTGGTGAAAATCGGCCTGCCCATCAACGAAGCTTCCCGACGCCTGTCGCAATTTCCCGCCGACTACCTCGGCCTGCCCGAGCGCGGACGCCTGCAACCCGGCGCCTGGGCCGACTGTGTGCGCCTCGACCGTAACTTGAACCTGATCGACGTGATGGTCGAAGGAGAAGCCATTGACTTGCAAAATGCTTGAAGAGGCCCAGGCCTCAGCCGAAGCCGTCGAGCGCCAACTGCAGCGGCTGGACCCAACGCTGGAGGAAATCGCCGGACGCCTGCGTCGTCAACCGCCGCAAGTGGCGATGACCATCGCTCGGGGCAGTTCCGACCACGCCGCCAGTTATTTCGCCTACCTGACCATGCAGCAATTGGGCTTGCCGGTGGCGTCGCTGCCGATGTCGGTGGTGACCCTGCAACAGGCGCCTTTGAAGGTCAGTGGCCAGGTGGCGTTCGCGTTCTCCCAGTCGGGGCAGAGCCCGGACCTGGTCAACAGCCTGCGCCTGTTGCGCAAACGCGGCGCGTTGAGCGTTGCGATGGTCAACGCAGAGGATTCTCCGCTGGAGGCGGCCTGTGAATTCAGCGTGCCGTTGTGCGCCGGCGTCGAAAGCAGCGTTGCCGCCACCAAGAGTTTCATCGCTACCCTCAGCGCCAGCGCGCGTTTGGTGGCGCACTGGAAGGATGACGCCGAGTTGCTCGACGCCGGCGCTGCGCTGCCTGAAGGTTTGCGCGAGGCCGCAGGCCAGGACTGGGGCGCCGCCGTCGAAACGCTCCGTGATTGCCAGCGGCTCATGGTGATTGGCCGTGGCGCCGGGTTCGCCATCGCCCAGGAAGCGGCGCTTAAATTCAAGGAAACCTCGGCGATCCAGGCCGAGGCCTTCAGCAGCGCCGAGGTCCGCCACGGCCCGATGGCGCTGATCGATGAAAACTACCCGCTGTTGGTGTTCGCCCCGCGCGGTGCCGAGCAGGCCGGCGTGTTGGGTCTGGCCGCCGATATGCGCCAGCGCGGCGCCCGGGTGCTGCTGGCGGCCCCCGATGACATCGTCGAGCGCGACTTGACCTTGTCCCGCGCCGATCACCCGGCCCTAGACCCGATCCTGGCGATCCAGAGCTTTTATGGCATGGCTGCCCGGCTGGCCCTCGCCCGGGGCCTGGATCCGGACAAACCACGGCATTTGAGCAAGGTCACCCGGACCCACTGACCCGACGGCGTTCATGCAAGGCCTATGAAATTACACAGAGAGCGAGCCCATGCCCAACAACAATAAAGAGCTGACCCTCAGCGCCCCGCTCAGCGGCCCGGTGCTCACCCTCACCAACGTTCCGGACGCGGTATTCGCCAGCGGCGCCATGGGCGACGGGATCGCCATCGACCCGCTGAACGACACCCTCTACGCCCCCTGCGACGGCGAGGTGATCCACGTCGCTCGCACCGGCCACGCCGTGACCCTGCGGGCCGACAACGGCGCCGAATTACTGCTGCACCTGGGGCTGGACACCGTCGAGTTGCAGGGCGACGGCTTTTTCATGCTGGTCAAGGAAGGCACGCGCGTCAGCAACGGGCAAGCGCTGCTGCGCTACGACCTGGACAAAGTGGCCCAGCGCTGCAAAAGCCTAGTCAGCCTGTTGGTCATCACCAATGGCGAACATTTCCAGGCACGGCCCATCACTCTTAAAGGAGTCAAGGTCGGCGAACCTCTGTTGCACGTCGTCCCCAGGGCGCCCGGTGCAGGACAGCTTGACGACCTGGAAGTCGGCATCGAAGTGTCCGGCCAGATTCGCATCGCCCATCGAGGCGGCTTGCATGCGCGGCCGGCGGCCTTGGTTCGCCAGACCGCACGGGGATTCAAAAGCCGCTCGCAGTTACACTTTGGGGGGCGGTCGGCGTCCTGTGACAGCGTCATGGGCTTGATGGGCCTGGCGATCACCGAACAGGCCGAAGTGCATGTCAGCTGTCGCGGCAGCGATGCCGAAGCGGCGCTGCAAGCGCTGCTGGCGAGCTTGTCCACCGCTCTGGCCGAAGAGGCTCACGGCAGGGCGCCGCAGGTCCTGACAACTCGGCACGCCGCCGAAGAAGGCGTATTGCATGGCGTCTGCGCCGCGCCCGGCCTGGCGAGCGGACCGCTGGTTCGATTGGATGGCATTCAATTACCCCAAGATCCCGGCGGCCACAATGTCGAAGAACAACGCCAACGACTGCTCGATGCCCTGGCTCAAGTCAGTCAGGATATCCAGCTGACACTCGAAAACGCCAAGGCCCGGCGCCACATCGATGAGCAAGCGATCTTCAGCGCTCATTTGGCGTTGCTGGAAGATCCGGCCCTGTTGGATGCCGCGGACCTGTCTATCGAGCAAGGGAGCGCGGCGGCCCACGCCTGGAGCCGGTCGATCGACGCACAGTGCCAAGTGCTGCGGCAATTGCAAAGCGCGCTGCTGGCCGAGCGCGCCAATGATTTGCATGACCTGCGCCAGCGGGTCCTGCGGGCACTGCTGGGCGAAGCCTGGCAATTCGACGTGCCGGCGGGCGCCATTGTCGTCGCGCAGGAACTGACCCCGTCGGACCTGTTGCAACTCTGCGCCCAGGGCGTGGCAGGCGTATGCATGGCCGAGGGCGGCGCGACGTCCCACGTGGCGATCCTGGCTCGCGGCAAAGGCCTGCCCTGCCTGGTTGCGTTGGGCGATGCACTGCTTGAGCAGTTGCCCGGTCAATCGGTGGTGCTGGACGCCGACGGTGGCCGCCTCGAACTCACACCAAGCGCCGAGCGCCTGGCCCAGGTGCGGCAAGCACAAAGCCAACGCGCAGCGCTGCGGGCCCAGCAGCAAACCCTCGCCCACGCCCCGGCGCGAACCCTCGATGGCGTAGATGTCGAAGTCGCTGCCAACGTGGCCTCCAGCGCCGAAGCCGGCCAGGCCTTTGCCAACGGCGCCGATGGCGTTGGCCTGCTGCGCACTGAATTCCTTTTCGTCGACCGTCACACCGCCCCCGACGAACAAGAGCAGCGCCAGGCTTATCAAGCCGTGCTCGATGCCATGGGCGACAGGCCGGTGATCATCCGCACCATCGACGTCGGCGGCGACAAGCAATTGGACTACCTGCCGCTTCCGGCCGAAGCCAATCCGGTGCTCGGCCTGCGAGGCATTCGCCTGGGCCAGGTGCGCCCGGAACTGCTGGATCAACAATTGCGCGCGCTGCTGCAGATCCGTCCGTTGCATCGCTGCCGGATCCTGTTGCCAATGGTCACCGAGGTCGCCGAGCTGCTGCACATTCGCCAGCGCATTGACGTCCTGGGTGCGCAAATGGGCCTGGAGGAGCGTCCGCAGGTGGGCGTGATGATCGAAGTGCCAGCCGCCGCATTGCTCGCCGAGCAACTGGCCGAGCATGCGGACTTCTTGTCCATCGGCACCAACGACCTTTCCCAGTACACCCTCGCCATGGACCGCGACCACGCCGGTCTCGCCGCCCGCGTCGACGCCTTGCACCCCGCGCTGTTGCGGCTGATCGCCCAGACCTGTGCCGGCGCCGCCCGCCATGGGCGTTGGGCTGGCGTGTGCGGGGCCCTGGCCTCCGATCCCCTGGCGACGCCGGTGCTGATCGGGCTGGGTGTACGGGAGCTGTCGGTCAGCCCGCCGCAGGTAGGCGAAATCAAGGACCGCGTGCGCCGCCTCGACACAGCGCAGTGCCGCCGCGTCAGTACCGATTTGCTGAACCTGCCCAGCGCCGCCGCCGTGCGCCAGGCCTGTCATCAACATTGGCCCCTGGGCTGAGACTGTCGCAGAACAATAAAAGGAGAGACGCCATGTACCAGCATTTCATCGAAGGGCTGCAGCGCCTCGGCAGGGCGCTGATGCTGCCGATCGCGATTTTGCCGATTGCCGGCCTGCTGCTGCGCCTGGGTGACACGGACCTGTTGAACATCGCGATCATCCACGATGCCGGCCAGGCGATCTTCGCCAACCTGGCGCTGATCTTCGCCATCGGCATCGCCGTGGGCTTCGCCCGGGACAATAACGGTACGGCCGGACTGGCCGGGGCCATCGGCTACCTGGTAATGGTCGCGACATTGAAAGTGCTCGACGCGACGATCAACATGGGCATGCTCGCCGGGATCGTCAGTGGGTTGTTGGCCGGCGGGCTGTACAACCGCTTCAAGGACATCAAGCTGCCGGAGTACCTGGCGTTTTTTGGGGGCCGGCGCTTCGTGCCGATTGTCACCGGTTTCAGCGCGGTGGGCCTTGGCGTGATGTTCGGCCTGATCTGGCCGCCGATCCAGCACGGCATCAACAGCTTCGGCGAGCTGTTGATGGCCAGCGGCAGCTTCGGCGCGTTTGTCTTCGGTGTGTTCAATCGATTGCTGATCGTCACTGGCCTGCACCACATCCTCAACAACATGGCGTGGTTCATTTTCGGCAGCTTCACTGACCCGGCCACCGGCGCCGTGGTCACCGGTGACCTGACCCGTTATTTCGCCGGCGACCCCAAGGGCGGCCAGTTCATGACCGGCATGTTCCCGGTGATGCTTTTCGGCCTACCCGCTGCGTGCCTGGCGATGTACCGCAATGCCCTGCCCCAGCGGCGCAAGGTCATGGGCGGGATTCTGCTGTCCATGGCGTTGACCTCGTTCCTGACCGGCGTCACCGAGCCGATCGAATTCGCCTTCATGTTCCTCGCGCCGTTGCTGTATCTAGTCCATGCGTTGCTCACCGGCCTGTCGATGGCGGTGACCAATCTGTTGGATATTCACCTGGGCTTTACCTTCTCGGGCGGTTTCATCGACATGGTCCTGGGCTGGGGCAAATCCACCAACGGGTGGCTGGTCGTACCGGTGGGCCTGGTCTATGGGGCGATCTATTTCCTGGTGTTCGACTTCTGCATCCGCCGCTTCGACCTGAAGACGCCGGGGCGTGAAGACGTGGCGATGGGCGAAAAGCCGATCATCGCCGAGAACCAACGTGCCGCCGCCTACATCCAGGCCCTGGGTGGCGCCGACAACCTGATTACCGTCGGCGCCTGCACCACGCGCTTGCGCCTGGACATGGTGGATCGCAACAAGGCCTGCGACGCCCAGCTCAAGGCCCTTGGCGCCATGGCGGTGGTCCGCCCCGGCAATGGCGGCAGCTTGCAGGTGGTGGTGGGGCCGATGGCCGATAGCATTGCCGATGAGATTCGCTTGGCGTTGCCCTCTTCCGATCAGGCCGTCAGTACGCCCGCGAACGCCGTGGTCGAGCCGGCCTTAACGAAAATTGTCCCGGAGGCCGAAGCACAGCAATGGCTCGATGCCCTGGGCGGTGGCAGGAATGTGTTGCAGCTCGATTGCGTGGCGATGAGCCGTTTGCGCGTGCGGTTGGCCGATGGCAAAGGGTTGTCGGAAAGCCAGCTCAAGACGCTGGGTTGCCAGGGGGTCAGTTCGCTGGAGGATGGCGTGTGGCATTTGCTGCTGGGGGAGAAAGCGCCGGGGTTGTGGCGGGCGTTGGAGGCGGTGGTGCCGAGTCGTCAGGCGGGTGTCAAAGCCTAGGCCTTCGCCGACTGTCTGGCCCCTGTGGCGAGGGGATTTATCCCCGCTGGGCTGCGCAGCAGCCCCCTAAGCAGCAACGCCATCTGCCTGACACACCGGAGAATCAGTATTTGGGGCTGCTGCGCAGCCCAGCGGGGATAAATCCCCTCGCCACAATAAAAAACCCGCTGATCCAATCAGCGGGTTTTTCATTTAAACGGGGAGGATCAGAAATCCTCCAACCGCCACACCTCAAACGCCGGTGTCTCGTAGGGATGGCTCTGTCTCAATGCCTCCACCACGGGGCGAATCAGATCGTCGGCGACAACAAGCTCAACCTTCCATTCCTCGACCTGCTCGACCTGCCCCGCCTCGCCAATGAACGGCTGGCTGCCGTCCAACGGGCGAAACTGGCCCAGGCCCAGCACTTGCCAGGCGCAGTGGTCATAGTCGCCGATTCGCCCACCACCCGCAGCGAATACGGCGCTTTTGACCTCGTCCACGTGGCTGGCCGGGACGAAGAAGCAGAGCTTGTACACCGCCTCAGTTCACCCAGACGCGCGCGTTGCGGAACATGCGCATCCATGGCGCGTCTTCGTTCCAGTCGTCCGAACGCCACGAGTTCTGCACCGCGCGGAACACCCGCTCCGGGTGCGGCATCATGATCGTGACGCGGCCGTCGCGGCTGGTCAGGCCGGTGATCCCGCGCGGCGAGCCGTTCGGGTTGGCCGGGTAGGTTTCGGTGACCTTGCCGTGGTTGTCGACAAAACGCAGCGACACACAACCGGACAGGTCGGCTTCAAGCAACGCTTCCTCGCTCTGGAACTCCGCATGGCCTTCACCGTGGGCGATGGCGATCGGCATGCGCGAACCGGCCATGCCCTGCAGGAAGATCGAGTTCGACTCCTGCACCTGGACCATCGCGACGCGGGCTTCGAACTGCTCGGAACGGTTACGCACGAAGTGCGGCCAGAACTCGCTGCCCGGGATCAGCTCGTGCAGGTTGGACATCATCTGGCAACCGTTGCACACACCGAGGGTGAAGCTGTCGTTGCGCTCGAAGAAGCCCTGGAACGCATCGCGGGCGCGGCTGTTGAACAGCGCCGACTTGGCCCAGCCTTCACCGGCGCCCAGCACGTCGCCGTAGGAGAAGCCGCCGCAGGCGACCATGCCTTTGAAATCGTTCAGGTCGACACGTCCGGCGAGGATGTCACTCATGTGCACGTCGATCGCGCTGAAACCGGCGCGGTCGAACGCCGCCGCCATCTCCACCTGGCCGTTGACGCCCTGCTCGCGCAGGACCGCCACTTGCGGTCGGATGCCTTTCTTGATGTAAGGCGCGGCCACGTTTTCGTTGACGTCGAAGCTGAGCTTGGCGCTGAGGCCCGGGTTGTCTTCTTCCAGCAGCGCGTCGAATTCCTGCTCGGCGCATTCGGCGTTGTCGCGCAGGCGCTGGATCTGGTAGCTGGTCTCGGCCCACTGGCGCTGCAACAAGCGACGCTGGCCTTCGAAGACGGTGTCGCCGTTGAAGGTGATATTGATGTGGGCGTTGTTGATCGGCTGGCCGATGACCGAGACGCACTCGGCCAGGCCGGCGGCGCTGAACTGGGCGAGGATGTCCGGGGTGGCGTCCTGGCGAACCTGGATCACCGCACCCAACTCTTCATTGAACAGGATCGCCGGGATTTCACTGGCCGACTCGGCCACGCTGTCCAGGGTCAGGTTCAAGCCGCAGTGGCCGGCGAAAGCCATTTCCATCACGGTGGTCAGCAAGCCGCCATCGGAACGGTCGTGATAGGCCAACAGGTGACCGTCGGCGTTCAGGCCCTGGATCACGGCGAAAAACGCCTTCAGGTCTTCGGCATCGTCGACGTCCGGTGCTTGCGAGCCGAGCTTGCCATGCACCTGGGCCAGGATGGAGGCGCCCATGCGGTTCTGGCCACGGCCCAGGTCGATCAGGATCAGGTCGGTGGTGCCCTTGTCCATGCGCAGTTGCGGGGTCAGCGTCTGGCGGATGTCGGTGACCGGGGCGAAACCGGTCACGATCAGCGACAGCGGCGAGGTCACGCTCTTGTCCACGCCTTCGTCGTTCCAGCGCGTGGCCATGGACATGGAGTCCTTGCCCACCGGAATGGTGATGCCCAGTTCAGGGCACAGTTCCATGCCGACGGCCTTGACGGTGTCGTACAAGCGCGCGTCTTCACCGGGGTGACCGGCGGCGGACATCCAGTTGGCCGACAGCTTGATGTCGGAAATCTTGCCGATGCGCGAGGCCGCGATGTTGGTCAGGGTCTCACCGATCGCCATGCGGCCCGACGCCGGGGCGTCCAGCAGCGCCAGCGGCGTGCGCTCGCCCATGGCCATGGCTTCGCCGGTGTAGACGTCGAAGCTGGTGGCGGTCACGGCCACGTCGGCCACCGGCACCTGCCATGGGCCGACCATCTGATCACGTGCCACGAGGCCGGTGATGGTGCGGTCGCCGATGGTGATCAGGAAGCTCTTGCTCGCCACGGCCGGGTGATGCAGCACGCGCTCGATGGAATCGGCGATGTCGAGGGTGGACGGATCGAAATCGTCGCCCAGCTCGGTTTCGCGAACCGCCGAACGGTGCATGCGCGGGGCTTTGCCCAGCAGCACTTCCAGCGGCATGTCCACCGGGCTGTTGCCAAAGTGGCTGTCGGTCACGGTCAGTTGCGGCTCGGCGGTGGCTTCACCCACCACGGCAAACGGGCAACGCTCGCGTTCGCAAATGGCCTGGAAGCGCTCGAAGTCAGCCGGGCCGACCGCCAGGACGTAACGCTCCTGGGATTCGTTGCTCCAGATTTCGTGCGGGGCCATGCCCGGCTCGTCGTTCGGAATGTTGCGCAATTCGAAGCGGCCTCCACGGCCACCGTCGTTGACCAGTTCCGGGAAGGCGTTGGACAGGCCGCCCGCGCCGACGTCGTGGATGAAGCTGATGGGGTTGTTCTCACCCAACTGCCAGCAACGGTCGATGACTTCCTGGCAACGGCGTTCCATCTCCGGGTTTTCCCGCTGGACCGACGCGAAATCCAGGTCGGCCGAGCTGGTGCCGGTGGCCATGGAGGACGCCGCGCCGCCGCCCAGGCCGATCAGCATGGCCGGGCCGCCGAGGACGATCAGCTTGGAGCCGACCACGATCTCGCCTTTCTGCACGTGTTCGGCGCGGATGTTGCCCATGCCGCCAGCGAGCATGATCGGCTTGTGATAACCGCGAACCTCTTCACCGCGAGGGGTGGTGATGGACTGTTCGAAGGTACGGAAATAACCGGTCAGGGCAGGACGGCCGAATTCGTTGTTGAACGCCGCGCCGCCCAGTGGGCCTTCGATCATGATGTCGAGGGCGTTGACGATGCGCTCAGGCTTGCCGTACGGCTTTTCCCACGGCTGTTCGAAGCCAGGAATCTGCAGGTTCGACACGGTGAAGCCGGTCAGGCCGGCCTTGGGCTTGGCACCGCGACCGGTGGCGCCTTCGTCGCGGATCTCGCCACCGGAACCGGTGGACGCGCCCGGGAACGGGGCGATGGCGGTCGGGTGGTTGTGGGTCTCGACTTTCATCAGGATGTGCACCGGCTCCTGGACCGCACCGTACTGGCGGGTCTCGGGGTTCGGGTAGAAGCGACCGGCAACATTGCCGACGATCACCGCGGCGTTGTCCTTGTAGGCCGACAGCACACCTTCGTTGTGCATCTGGTAGGTGTTCTTGATCATGCCGAACAGGCTTTTTTCCTGGCTCTGGCCGTCAATGTCCCAACTGGCGTTGAAGATCTTGTGGCGGCAATGCTCGGAGTTGGCCTGGGCGAACATCATCAGTTCGATGTCGTGGGGGTTGCGCTTCAAGCCCTGGAAGGCGTTGACCAGGTAATCGATCTCGTCTTCGGCCAGGGCCAGGCCCAGCTCGGCGTTGGCTTTTTCCAGCGCGGCGCGGCCACCGCCCAATACGTCGATGGCGGTCAGCGGCTTGGGTTCGGCGTGGCTGAACAGGCCGGCGGCCTGCTCCAGGTTGCCCAGTACGACCTGGGTCATGCGGTCATGCAGGCCTTCGGCGATCAGTTGGGCCTCGGCCTCGCTGAACTCACCGGCGACATAAAAGGCAATGCCGCGCTCCAGGCGCTGGATCTTCGACAGGCCGCAGTTGCGGGCAATGTCACTGGCCTTGCTCGACCACGGCGAAATGGTGCCGAAACGCGGCAACACCAGGAACAGGCGGCCGGTTGGCTCCTGGACTGGAACACTTGGGCCGTACTTCAGGAGGCGCGCGAGCACCTGCTGTTCGTCGCCAGTCAAACCGCCGGTAACTTCGGCGAAGTGAGCGAATTCAGCATACAAGCCACTGACAGCCGGTACTTTCTGGCTCAGTTGCTCAAGAAGTTTGCTGTGGCGAAAGGCAGAAAGGGCAGGAGCGCCGCGCAGGATCAACATCTTCGGGACAGCCTCGGGAAGGGGTGTGCTTTGAGGCCGTGCATTCTAGCCTAAACCGCTGCCAACGGCACCCGAAACGCTACGTCAGGTGCGAGCCGAACGTCGGTCGTGGCGCGGATAGCTTGATTACCCGGCCATCCGGCCCGCGCCACAGAGATATTTTTTATCCCTGCGGGGCCTTGCCGCGCGCCGGCCCGCTTGGCTTGCGGACACGTTTTGCAACCTCTATCAGACTGGCCTTTTGCTGTCGATATATGGCGGTCGAGGCCGTTTGCGTATACTGCGCAGATGTTTTCCCCAACGGCTTTGCGTCCGCGGTACGCCAGATGGCTGATCGCAACCGGACTCTTCCTGGTGCTCAGTGGCTGTGTTGAGAAACCCAACACACTGGAGCGCGTAAAGGAGGATGGCGTGCTGCGGGTCGTTACCCGGAACAGCCCCGCCACCTACTTCCAGGATCGCAGTGGTGAAACCGGCTTCGAATACGAGCTGGTGAAGCGTTTCGCCGAGGATTTGGGGGTCGAGCTGAAAATCGAGACCGCCGACAACCTCGACGACCTGTTCAGCCAGATCGGCAAGCCCAACGGCCCGGTGCTGGCCGCGGCAGGCCTGGTCAGCAGCGAACAGCGCAAAAAACAGGTTCGCTTTTCCAGCCCTTACCTGGAAGTCACCCCGCAGATCATCTATCGCAACGGTCAGTCGCGCCCCACCGACGCGGCGGCCCTGGCCGGCAAGAAGATCATGGTGCTCAAGGGCAGCTCCCATGCCGAACAATTGGCACAGCTGAAGCAGCAATATCCTGGGATCGAATACGAAGAATCCGACGCCGTTGAAGTCGTCGACCTGCTGCGCATGGTCGACGAGGGCCAGATCGACCTGACGCTGGTGGACTCCAACGAAGTGGCGATGAACCAGGTCTACTTCCCCAACGTGCGCGTGGCGTTCGACCTGGGCGACACCCGCAGCCAGAGCTGGGCAGTGGGCCCCGGCGAAGACAACAGCCTGCTCAATGAAATCAACGCCTACCTGAACAAGGTGCAGAAGAATGGCACGTTGCAGCGGTTGAAGGATCGCTACTATGGCCACGTTGACGTCCTCGGCTACATGGGCGCAACGACGTTTGCCCAGCACCTGCAGCAGCGGCTGCCCAAATACGAACAGCATTTCAAGACCTACGCCAAGAAGGAAAAAGTCGATTGGCGGTTGCTGGCTGCCATCGGTTACCAGGAATCGCTCTGGCAACCGACGGTGACCTCCAAGACCGGTGTGCGCGGCCTGATGATGCTGACCCAGAACACCGCCCAGGCCATGGGTGTATCCAACCGCCTCGATCCGAAGCAGAGCATCATGGGCGGCGCCAAGTACCTGGCCTATATGAAGGAACAACTGGATGAAAGCATCGAGGAACCGGACCGCACCTGGTTCGCCCTCGCCGCCTATAACGTGGGCAGTGGTCATCTGGACGACGCGCGCAAGCTCGCCGCCAAGGAAGGACTGAATCCGAACAAGTGGCTGGATGTGAAAAAAATCCTGCCGCGCCTGTCCCAGAAGCAGTGGTACAGCAAGACCCGCTACGGCTACGCCCGGGGCGGGGAGCCGGTGCATTTCGTGGCGAACATCCGTCGCTACTACGACATCCTGACCTGGGTGACGCAGCCACAGCTCGAAGGCAACCAGGTGGCCGAGGGCAACCTGCACGTGCCCGGTGTCGACAAGAGCAAGCCGAGCCAGGAATCACCGCAACTTTAAGGCATACCCCCTGTGGGAGCGAGCTTGCTCGCGATAGCAGACTGACAGTCAATATCGATGTTGGCTGTCAGGCCGTCATCGCGAGCAAGCTCGCTCCCACAGGGCTCGTAGTGATTTTAAGGCTTAGCGGCCGCCAGGATCAGCGCCTTCATTTCCGACACAGCTGACTTGAACCCGACAAACAACGCATGGGCCACCAGCGCGTGGCCGATGTTCAGCTCGTTGATGCCCTTGATCGCCGCGACGGCTTCGACGTTGTGATAGTGCAGGCCGTGGCCGGCGTTGACGATCAGGCCCTGGGCCAGGCCAAAGGTGACGCCGTCTGCCACCCGTTGCAGCTCATCGGCCACATCCGTGGGGTTCTGGGCATCGGCGTAGCGCCCGGTGTGCAGCTCGATGGCCGGCGCCCCGACCCGCTTGGAGGCTTCGATCTGCCGCTCGTCGGCGTCGATGAACAGCGATACCTCGGCGCCCATCTTCGACAGCCGCTCCACCGCAGCCTTGATCCGCGCCTCCTGCCCCGCCACGTCCAGGCCGCCTTCGGTGGTCAGCTCCTGACGGGTTTCCGGGACCAGGCAGATGTGCGCAGGGCGGATGCGCTCGGCAAAGGCCATCATTTCTTCGGTCACGCCCATTTCGAAGTTCATGCGGGTTTGCAGCACATCCTTGAGCAGCAGCACATCGCGCTCCTGGATGTGGCGACGGTCCTCGCGCAGGTGCACGGTAATGCCATCGGCGCCCGCCTCTTCGGCATCCAGTGCGGCCTTGACCGGATCCGGGTAGCGAGTACCTCGGGCCTGGCGCAGGGTGGCGACATGGTCGATGTTCACGCCGAGAAGAATGCGATTGCTGGTGCTCACGAAAAGCGCTCCTGAATGGACAGAGATTCGGCCCACAGCATACGGGTAGATCAGGGCTTGCGAAACAGCTCGCGACTGACCAGCGGCCGGCCGCCCAAATGAACCGCCAGGGCTTGGCGCATCAAACGCTTGGCCGCCGCCAAAGCACCGGGCGCGGTCCAGTCGGCCTCGGCCATGGCAAGAAGCTCAACGCCATTGAACAACCCGGGTTGCAACTGGTAGACCTGCTCCAGGCCCGCGTCCACCTGTAAGCGGTAGAGGCCGTCCGCCGCGATGGGTTGTCCGTGCAGGTCGGTGTCGAGGGAAAAACCGTAGCCCAGATCGTCCAGCAGGCGCCATTCGAAAGAGCGCAGCAATGGCTCCAGAGGGCGACCTTCGGCCAGGGCCAGCAGCGTGGCGGCATAGTGGTCGAAGACTTCAGGATGAGGATCCTCGGCGGGGAGCAGGCGGATCAGCAGTTCATTGAGGTACAAACCACTGAACAGCGCTTCGCCGTTGAGCCAGGCCGCGACGCCGTTGCTTTCCATGCGCCCGACATTCTTCAATTCGCCCCTGCCGCGAAACTCGACGTCCAATGGGACGAACGGCCGCGCCAGCGTCCCGGCCTTGCCCCGAGCCCCACGCAACACCGCCCGCAGCCGCCCTTGGGGCGTGAGGAAGTCCACCAGGGCGCTGCTTTCGCGGTAGGCGCGGCTGTGGAGGACATAGGCGGGTTGGGCGGTGGGTGGGTTGGGGGACATCGGGGGCCTGAATATCAACAAGACATCAATGGTTGAAGAAATCCTGTGGCGAGGGAGCTTGCTCCCGCTCGGCTGCGAAGCAGCCGTGAAACCAGGCCATACGATGGGTTTGGCTAGATGCGATCGCAGATCCGGGGGCTGCTTCGCAGCCCAGCGGGAGCAAGCTCCCTCGCCACAGAGGCTCGCTCCCACAGTGGCATTCATGTACTCACATTAACGATTACAGGTCGCCGTAACCCAGCGAACGCAACGCGCGCTCGTCATCGGACCAGCCGCCTTTCACCTTGACCCACAGGTTGAGCATGATCTTGGAGTCGAACAGCAGCTCCATGTCCTTGCGCGCCTCGGTGCCGATGCGCTTGATGCGCTCGCCCTTGTCGCCAATGATGATCTTCTTCTGGCCATCACGCTCGACGAGGATCAAGGCATGGATGTGCAGGGTCTTGCCCTGTTGCTTGAATTCCTCGATCTCCACCGTGATCTGGTACGGCAGCTCGGCGCCCATCTGGCGCATGATTTTCTCGCGCACCAGCTCGGCGGCGAGGAAACGGCTGCTGCGGTCGGTGATCTGGTCTTCAGGAAAGAAATGATCGTTTTCCGGCAGGTGCTCGGCGATCACCCGCTCCAGCGCGTCGAGGTTGTGACCGTGTTGGGCGGAGATCGGGATGATTTGCGCGTTCGGCAACTGTTCCTGCAACCAGGTCAGGTGCGGCATCAGCTCTGCCTTGTCTTCGATGCGGTCGGTCTTGTTCAGCGCCACGATCAAGGGACCGGTCACGTATTGGACGCGCTCGAGGACCATCTGGTCTTCTTCGGTCCACTTGGTGCGGTCTACCACGAAGATCACCACGTCAACATCTTTCAACGCTGCCGAGGCAGTCTTGTTCATGTAGCGGTTCAGGGCCTTCTCACCGCCCTTGTGCATTCCCGGAGTATCGACGTAGATCGCCTGCACATCGCCTTCGGTCTTGATGCCCAGCATGTTGTGGCGCGTGGTCTGAGGCTTGCGCGAGGTGATCGCCAGCTTCTGGCCCAGGATGTGGTTCAGCAACGTGGACTTGCCCACGTTCGGCCGACCGACAATGGCGACATAGCCGCATCGGGTGACGGTTGTATCAGTCATTGCCATTCTCCACGCCCAAGGCGATCAGTGCTGCGGCGGCCGCTACCTGTTCGGCGATACGACGGCTCACGCCCTGGCCACGGCTTTTTTCATTCAATAAGACCACTTCGCATTCGACGAAAAAGGTTCGGCAATGCGGTTCCCCCTGGATATCCACCACTTCGTAGCGTGGCAGTTCGCAACTGCGCGATTGCAAAAATTCCTGCAAGCGGGTCTTGGGGTCCTTGTTGGTGTCCACCAGCGTCAGGCTGTCGATCTCGGAAGTCAGCCAGGCCAGCACGCGCTCGCGCGCCATTTCCATGCCCGAGTCCAGGTAGATCGCGCCAATCAATGCCTCCAGGGCGTCGGCGAGGATCGATTCGCGGCGGAAACCACCGCTTTTCAGTTCGCCGGAACCCAGGCGCAGGTACTCGCCCAAGTCGAAACCCCGGGCCAATACGGCCAGGGTCTCACCTTTCACGAGCCTTGCGCGCAAACGCGACAACTGGCCTTCGCGAGCCAGGGGAAAGCGTTCGAACAACGCCTCGCCGGCGACGAAATTGAGGATGGCATCGCCGAGGAATTCCAGGCGCTCGTTGTTGCGCCCGGCAAAACTGCGGTGAGTGAGGGCCAGGAGCATCAGCTCCTGATCCTTGAAGGTGTAGCCGAGCTGACGCTCGAGGCGGCTTAGAGAAACGCTCACGGTTTACCCACGCTGAGTTCGTGGCTGGATTCCACCGCCACGGCGGCAAGGCGCCGTTGGCTTGGGACAATTAACGCTGTGTTCAAAAATGACGTCCTGACTATCGTTGGCTTCATGCCTTCGGGCAGCCTTGTGCAGGCTCCAGAAATGCATTCGGCGCTGTGTTCAACAGCGCCGTGTGTGATTACTTGATCAACCCTACCCGCGAGAAGTTCGGCAGGTGGCTGAGTTTGGGTTCCGGCCAGCTCATCCAGACCGCAAAGGCCTTGCCGACAATATTGCGGTCGGGGACCATGCCCAACATGTCCTTGGGTATGTTCGGATCATCCCAGTAACGGCTGTCGTTGGAGTTGTCGCGGTTGTCGCCCATCATGAAATAGTGCCCGGCCGGCACGGTCCATGAATGGTCCGGCGTGGCGCGGTAGCGGCTCATTTCCTTGCGGATCTGGTGTTCTGCCTCGCCGAGCTTTTCCTTGTAGAGCTCGGCACTGCCCAGCGTGCCCGGTTCGGAACCGATCAACTGCTCGGCCACCAGTTCGCCATTGACGAACAAACGTTTGTCGGCCGTATAGCGGATCTTGTCGCCCGGCAGGCCCACCACACGCTTGATGTAGTTGACGTTCGGATCGCTTGGGAAGCGGAACACCATCACGTCGCCGCGTTGCGGGTCGCCGATCTCGATGACCTTCTTGTCGATCACTGGCAGCCGGATCCCATAGGAAAACTTGTTCACCAGGATGAAGTCGCCCACATCCAGGGTGGGCTTCATCGAACCGGACGGAATCTGGAACGGCTCCACCAGGAACGAGCGCAGCACCAGCACGATGAACAGCACCGGGAAGAACGACTTGCCGTACTCGACAAGCAGCGGTTCCTTGTTGAGCTTTTCAATGACCACGCCGTCAGGCTGGCTGACACTGCCCTGATAAGAGGCAATGGCGGCCCGGCGCCGAGGCGCCAGGAACAACAGATCAAGCAACGCCAACAGGCCGCAGACAAACACGGCGATAACCAGCAACAGCGGGAAATTTAGCGACATAGGACCTAACTATCCAACCTGAGCACCGCGAGGAAGGCTTCCTGTGGAATTTCCACGTTGCCGACCTGCTTCATGCGTTTTTTACCGGCCTTCTGCTTTTCCAACAGCTTGCGCTTACGGCTGACGTCGCCGCCGTAGCATTTGGCCAATACGTTCTTTCTGAGTGCCTTGACGGTTGTACGCGCCACAATCTGCCCGCCAATGGCGGCCTGGATTGCCACATCGAACATCTGCCGCGGAATCAGCTCCTTCATCTTCTCGGTCAACGCACGACCTTTGTAGTGCGCGTTGTCGCGGTGCACGATCAATGCCAGGGCATCGACTTTTTCGCCGTTGATCAGCACATCCAGTTTCACCAGATTAGCCGATTGGTAACGATCGAAATGATAGTCCAGCGAAGCATAGCCGCGGCTGGTGGATTTCAGGCGATCGAAGAAGTCCAGCACCACTTCGTTCATCGGCAGGTCGTAGGTCACCTGGACCTGCGAGCCGAGGAACAGCATGTCGTGCTGCACGCCGCGCTTCTCGATGCACAGGGTAATGACGTTGCCCAGGTGCTCCTGGGGCACAAGGATGTTGGCCCTCACTATCGGCTCGCGCATGTCTTCGATGGCCGACAGGTCCGGCAGCTTGGACGGGTTGTCGACGTAGATAGTCTCGCCGTTCTTGAGCAGCAGCTCGAAGATTACCGTCGGCGCCGTGGTGATCAGGTCCAGGTCGTACTCGCGCTCCAGGCGCTCCTGGATGATTTCCATGTGCAACATGCCGAGGAACCCGCAACGGAAGCCAAAGCCCAAGGCGTCGGAACTTTCCGGGGTGTACTGCAGGGACGAGTCGTTCAGGGTCAGCTTTTGCAGGGCTTCGCGGAAGTCTTCGAAGTCGTCGGAACTGACCGGGAACAGGCCGGCGTAGACCTGTGGCTGGATGCGTTTGAAACCGGGCAGGACGTCGACATCGGGGGTGGAGCTCAAGGTCAGGGTATCGCCCACCGGCGCCCCATGAATGTCCTTGATACCCGCGATGATGAAGCCCACTTCACCGGCCTTCAGGTCGGTGGTAGCGGTGTGTTTCGGGTTGAAGACACCGACGCTGTCCACCAGGTGGATCTTGCCGGTGGACTTGACCAGGATCTTGTCGCCCTTCTTCACGCGGCCATGGCGCACGCGAACCAGGGAAACCACGCCCAGGTAGTTGTCGAACCAGGAGTCGATGATCAACGCTTGCAGCGGATCTTCGATATTGCCGGTCGGCGCGGGAATGGTGGTGACGAGGCGCTCGAGCACTTCATCCACGCCCAGGCCGGTCTTGGCGCTGCACGTGACCGCGTCGGTGGCATCGATGCCGATGATTTTTTCGATTTCTTCCTTCACGCGGTCCGGATCGGCCTGGGGCAGGTCGATCTTGTTCAGCACCGGCATGACTTCCAGGCCCTGCTCGATGGCCGTGTAGCAGTTGGCGACCGACTGGGCCTCGACGCCCTGGCCGGCATCGACCACCAGCAACGCACCTTCACAGGCCGCCAGCGACCGGCTGACTTCATAGGTGAAGTCGACGTGGCCCGGGGTATCGATGAAGTTGAGCTGGTAGGTAATGCCGTCGCGAGCCTTGTAGTAAAGGGTAACGCTGTGGGCCTTGATGGTGATCCCGCGTTCACGCTCGAGGTCCATGGAGTCCAGGACCTGGGCTTCCATTTCACGCTCGGCCAGGCCGCCGCACATCTGGATGAAGCGATCAGCCAGCGTCGACTTGCCATGGTCAATGTGGGCGATGATGGAGAAATTGCGGATATGACTCAAATCACTCACGGATCAACACTCAAAAAGGCTGCAGGCATGGCCCGCCGAAAAATAGCCGGGAATTGTACCCGATACACCGCGCAAGCGTCACGCTCGCCTGTCGATGAGCATGTGTGGCGAGGATGCTTGCTCGCCACATCGAGCGTTGAATCAACCTGCCCGGCGCAACAGCCAGAGCCCGGCCAACGCGCAGACGCCGGCCGGCACCAGCACCGCGAACAATGGCGAGAAGCCGAACACCAGGCTCGATGGCCCGAGCAGATCCTGGGCAATGCGGAAAGTAAAGCCCACCAGCACACCGGTGAATACCCGTTGGCCAAGGGTCACGGAGCGCAGCGGACCGAAGATGAAGGAGATGGCCATCAACACCAGCGCAGCGGTCACCAGGGGTTGCAACACCTTGACCCAAAAAGCCAGCCAGTAGCGACCGTTGTTCAGGCCCTGGTCCGCCAGGTAATGGATGTACCCCCACAATCCGGTGATGGACAACGAGTCCGGCGCCATGACCACGGTGCTGAGCAACTGCGGGCTGAGCGCCACGTCCCAGCGTTCCTGCGGTGCGGCGACGACTTCGGTGCGCTTGTCATGGAACAGCGTGGTGGTGACATCGCTCAGTTGCCAGTGATCGTCGGCGAATTGGGCCCGCTTGGCGAAGCTGGAGGACAACATATGCCGCTGATCGTCGAAACGGTAGCGGGTCACGCCATACAAGGTTCCGTTGGGTTGGACCGAGTTGATATGGATGAACTCTTCACCCTGGCGGTGCCACAGACCGTGCTTGGCGCTTTGCGCGTCACCGCCGCCCTGGGCCAGGGAGCGGTTGGCCTGGGCGGTATTCTCGGTGGCCGGGGCGACGTACTCGCCGATCAGCACACCCACCAGCATCAGCACCAGCATGGGTTTCATCACCGCCCAGACGATCCGACCGATGGACACGCCAGCGGCGCGCATGATGGTCAGTTCGCTGTTGCTCGCCAGGCTGCCCAGGCCGATCAGGCAGCCGATCAATGCGGCCATCGGCAGCATGTCGTACAAGCGGCGCGGCGCGGTCAGCAATACGTAGCTCGCCACGTCCAGCAGCGTATAGGTATCGCTGACATCGCCCATTTCATCAATGAACGCGAACAAGGTCGCCAGGCCAAGAATGATCCCCAATACGGCGAGGATCGCCATGAATACGCTGCTGCCGATGTAGCGATCGAGCTTAACCACGGGCCACCTCCAGCGCGCTGCGACGACTTGCGAGCTTCAGGCGCAGTGGCTCCCAGTAGAGCAGCCCCAGGCCAATGGCCAGGAATATCGAATGCACCCACCACAGGCCCAGCGTCGGCGGAATCTTGCCTTTTTCCAGGGCGCTGCGGGCGGAAATCAGGATGGTCAGGTAAGCCATATACAAAAGAATCGCCGGCAACAACTTGAGGAAACGGCCCTGGCGCGGATTGACCCGCGACAGCGGAACCGCCATGAGCGTCACGATAAATACCAGCAGCGGCAGCGACAGGCGCCATTGCAGCTCGGTGCGGGCGCGGATGTCGTCGTTGCCCAGCAGGCTGGCCGTGGACATGGCGTCACGATCGGTGACTTCGTCGCTGGCCTCCGGCTTGGGTAGCAATACGCCGTAGGTGTCGTACTTGATCGCCCGGTAGTTGGCCTGGCCTGGCGTGCCATCGTACCGATAGCCATTTTCAAGGATCAGGTAGCGGTTGCCGTCGGGGTTGATTTCCTGGCGACCTTTTTCAGCCACCAGCACGGAAATGCCCCGATCCTTCTTGGTGTCAGAAGACACATTCTTCTGGGTAATGAAGACGCCGCCCAGGTCGATGCGATCGTCCGAGAGCTGTTCGGTATAAGTGACCCGCGTCCCGTCCCGCAGGGCCTGGAAGCGCCCCGGTACCAAGGTGTCGAATTCGGTCATGGCGTCCTGCTGGTTGATCAACAGCTGGAACTGGTTGGCCCCTTGCGGCGACAGGCTCAGGCTCAGCCACGCGACCACCAGCGCCACGAGCGTTGCCGGGAACAAGGTGATGCGCAACAGCCGTTGCTGGCTCATGCCGGTGGCCGACAGCACGGTCATTTCGCTGTCCAGATACAAGCGCCCATAGGCCAGCAGGATGCCGAGGAACAGCCCCAGCGGCAGAATCAATTGCAGGAAGCCCGGCAGGCGGAACCCCATGATCAGGAACAGGGAGCCCGGGTCCAAGGCACCGGAGGCCGCCTGGGCGAGGTATTTGATGAAGCGCCCGCTCATGATGATGACCAGCAGCACGGCGCTGACGGCGCTCAGGGTCAACAGGACTTCGCGGGATAGGTAACGGAAGACGATCAAACCAGACACTCCAGGATTGTCAGGCTGGGCCTTGTACGAGAAGCGCCTGCGCGACTTTTCATACAAACCCTAAGGCGGCCAAACTAGCAAACGTATCGAGCCGGCCCACAATGCGAGCCGCCGAAAAAAGAGCCGCATTATCCTGTGATTGGAGGCGCCTGTCACTGCGCACGCTTTAAGCAGACGCTTCATGGCCAAAAAGTTAACGATTGCCAGGGTTGTCAGGCTCGGGCGCCGAGGTTCAAACTGCCGCCTTTGTCGCCGGCAAGCCCCGGCGCTTCTTTTTATAGAAGACAGCTGTTCAGCGCGCCAATGTCGTCGTGGCGCCTGGCCTCTTGACCATTGACTCAAGGATCCGGACATGGAACTGGTTGTAAAAAGCGTCAGCCCAGAAACGTTGAAGACCGCCACCCTGGTGGTTGCCGTGGGTGAAAACCGCAAGCTCGGTGTCGTTGCCAGCCAGCTCGACGCCCTGAGCGGCGGTGCAATCAGCGCCGTGCTCAAGCGCGGCGACCTGGCCGGCAAGGTCGGCCAGAGCCTGTTGCTGCACAACCTGCCCAACCTCAAGGCCGACCGTGTGCTGCTGGTGGGCGTGGGCAAGGACGCCGAACTGGGCGACCGTCCGTTGCGCAAGATCATCGCCGGCGTGCTGGCCACCCTGAAAAACCTCGGTGGCGGCGACGCTGCACTGGCGCTGGACGAACTGATAGTCAAAGGCCGCGACAGCTACGGCAAGAATCGCCTGCTGGCCGAAACCCTGATTGACGGCGAGTACCAGTTCGACCGCTTCAAGAGCCAGAAAGCCGAACCGCGTGCCCTGAAGAAAATCACCCTGCTGACCATCAAGGCCGCCCAGGCCGAAGTCCAGCGCGCCGTGACCCATGCCACCGCCATTGCCAACGGCATGGCTTTCACCCGTGACCTGGGAAACCTGCCGCCGAACATCTGCCACCCGACTTTCATGGGCGAACAGGCCAAGGCGCTTGGCAAGGAATTCAAGGGTCTCAAGGTCGAGGTCTTCGACGAGAAGAAGATCAAGGACCTGGGCATGGGCTCGTTCTATGCCGTCGGCCAGGGCAGCGCCCAGCCGCCGCGCCTGATCGTCATGCAATACAACGGTGGCAAGAAATCCGAGAAGCCGTACGCGCTGGTCGGCAAGGGCATCACCTTCGACACCGGCGGCATCAGCCTCAAGCCCGGCGCCGGCATGGACGAAATGAAATATGACATGGGCGGCGCCGCCAGCGTGTTCGGCACCCTGCGCGCCGTGCTCGAACTGCAATTGCCGATCAACCTGGTGTGCATCCTCGCCTGCGCCGAGAACATGCCCAGCGGCACGGCGTCGCGCCCTGGCGACATCGTCACCACCATGAGCGGCCAGACTGTCGAAATCCTCAACACCGACGCCGAAGGCCGCTTGGTGCTGTGCGACGCCCTCACCTACTCCGAACGCTTCAAGCCGCAAGCGGTGATCGACATCGCCACTCTGACCGGCGCCTGCGTGGTTGCCTTGGGCGCCCATACCTCGGGCCTGCTGGGCAACAATGACGAGCTGATCGCCCAATTGCTGAGCGCCGGCCAGCAAGCCGACGACCGCGCCTGGCAACTGCCGTTGTTCGACGAGTACCAGGAACAGCTGGACAGCCCATTCGCCGACATCGCCAACATCGGCGGCCCGAAAGCCGGGACCATCACGGCGGCGTGCTTCCTGTCGCGCTTCACCAAGAACTTGAATTGGGCGCACCTGGACATCGCCGGCACGGCCTGGACCAGCGGCGGCAAGGACAAGGGCGCCACCGGCCGTCCGGTCCCCCTGTTGACCCAGTACCTGCTGGACCGCGCCAAAGCCTGACACTGATGATCGCCGGTACGTCGCCTTCGGGCGGCGCATCGGCGATCCAGGAACCGCAATGACCAAAGTCGATTTCTATATCCTGCCCAGCGCCGATCCCTCGGCGCGGCTGGATTTCGCCTGCAAACTCACCGAAAAGGCCTGGCGCATGGGCCATCGCATCTACCTGCATTGCAGCGATGCCGCCCAGCGTGACGACCTCGATGCGCGCTTGTGGGCGTTCAAGGGCGAGAGCTTCGTGCCCCATGGCCCTGCCGAAAACGAACCCGAGGGCTTGATCGTACTCGGGCTTGGGAATGACTGCGGGCAACACCACGACCTGCTGGTCAACCTCGACCTGAAAGTGCCGGCCTTCGCCCAGCGCTTCGCCCGGGTGGCGGAAGTGGTGGTGGAAGACCCGGCCATCCGGCAAGCCGCTCGGGAGAGTTTCCGTTTCTACCGTGAACAGGGCTATCCTCTGCAAGACCACCGTTTACAGCGACTCTGAGCCTACGATGGATACTCCAAAACCTTCGCAAAAACCCGCGCAACTGCTGGATGACCTCGAGTCGATCCGCCAACTGCTCGGCGATGACAACCTGCAACCGCCGCTGCTGACCGATACGGTGGAGCACGAGCCGGTGCATGACGAACAAATCCCGCTGCTGTTCGACCCGATCAACGGCCAGCCTGAACCCCAGCCAGCCACCAAGGCAGAACCGAAAGGCCCCGACGCCTTGCTACACCTGGACCGAGAACTTCGCGCCGCCGCGCAGTTGATCATGCAAGACGTCATCGACGACTTCGCACCGCATATCGAGACCGAGATCAAGCGCCGGTTGGATGCGCGGATGGAGCGGTTGTTGAGCCAGTACCAATAGCGTCCTCCGCCTCATTGTGAACATCCTGTGGGAGCGAGCCTGCTCGCGATAGCGGGCTGTCAGTCACCATCAATGTTGAATGTGATGGCCTTATCGCGAGCAAGCTCGCGCCCACAGGGGTCAACTGTCTCCGCATTCATCGCAGCTTGTGGCTTGCACCAGCCCTGCCCGCTATACTTCCCGGCTTTTCCTGAATAAATGCCTATAGGGTCCCGCCGCGCATGGATAAGACCTACCAGCCGCACGCCATTGAAACTTCCTGGTACAACACCTGGGAGTCCGAGAATTATTTCGCTCCGCAAGGCGCGGGCGATTCCTACACCATCATGATCCCGCCGCCGAATGTCACCGGCAGCCTGCACATGGGCCACGGTTTCAACAACGCGATCATGGACGCCCTGATCCGTTTCCGTCGCATGCAAGGTCGTAATACGTTGTGGCAACCGGGCACCGACCACGCCGGTATCGCCACCCAGATGTTGGTGGAGCGCCGCCTCGAAGCCCAGGGCCAGAACCGTCATGACCTGGGTCGCGAAAAATTCCTGGAGAAAGTCTGGGAATGGAAAGAGGAGTCCGGCGGTACCATCACCCGCCAGATCCGCCGCCTCGGTTCGTCCGTGGACTGGAGCCGCGAGCGCTTCACCATGGACGACGGTCTCTCGGAAGCGGTGAAGGAAGCCTTTGTGCGCCTGCATGAAGACGGTCTGATTTACCGCGGCAAGCGCCTGGTCAACTGGGACACCAAGCTGCACACGGCGATTTCCGACCTCGAAGTGGAGAACCACGACGAGAAGGGTTTCCTGTGGAACCTGAAGTACCCGCTGGCCGACGGCGCCAAAACCGCCGAAGGCAAGGATTACCTGATCGTTGCCACTACCCGTCCGGAAACCATGCTCGGCGACGCCGCCGTGGCGGTGAACCCGAACGACGAGCGCTATAAGGCATTGATCGGCAAGTTTGTCGAGCTGCCGTTGGTGGGCCGTCGTATTCCGATCATCGGCGACGATTATTGCGACCCTGAATTCGGCACCGGTTGCGTGAAAATCACCCCGGCCCACGATTTCAACGACTACGAAGTCGGCAAGCGCCACAACCTGCCGCTGCTGAACATCTTCGACAAGAACGCCAATGTCTTGCCAGCAGCCCAGGTATTCAACCTCGATGGCACGCTGAACGAGAACGTCGACGGCCAGATCCCGGCCGAATACGCCGGCCTTGACCGCTTCGAGGCACGCAAGCAGATCGTCGCGGCCTTCGAAGCCGCCGGCCTGCTGGTGAGCGTCGATGATCACGCCCTGAAAGTCCCGAAAGGCGACCGTTCCGGCACCATCATCGAGCCGTGGCTGACCGATCAATGGTACGTGTCCACCAAGCCATTGGCCGAGCCGGCGATTGCCGCCGTGGAAGACGGCCGCATCCAGTTCGTGCCCAAGCAATACGAAAACATGTACTTCTCGTGGATGCGCGACATCCAGGATTGGTGCATCAGCCGTCAGCTGTGGTGGGGTCATCGCATCCCGGCCTGGTACGACGAGTCGGGCAAGGTCTACGTTGGCCGCGATGAAGCCGAAGTCCGCGCCAAGCACAACCTCGGCCCGAACGTTGCCCTGCAACAGGACAACGACGTTCTCGATACCTGGTTCAGCTCCGGCCTGTGGACCTTCTCCACCCTAGGCTGGCCGCAGCAGACCGAATTCCTGAAGAAATTCCACTCCACCGACGTGCTGGTCACCGGCTTCGACATCATTTTCTTCTGGGTCGCCCGGATGATCATGATGACCATGCACTTGATGAAAAACGAAGACGGTACCCCTCAGGTGCCGTTCAAGACCGTTTACGTCCATGGCCTGGTGCGCGACGGCCAGGGCCAGAAGATGTCCAAGTCCAAGGGCAACGTCCTGGATCCGCTGGACATCATCGACGGCATCGACCTGGAAACCCTGGTGCAGAAACGCACCTCCGGCCTGATGCAGCCAAAACTGGCGAAGAAGATCGAGAAAGCCACCCGCGAAGAATTCGCCGACGGCATCGCCAGCTATGGCACTGATGCCCTGCGTTTCACTTTCTGTTCGCTGGCATCCACCGGCCGCGACATCAAGTTCGACATGGGCCGCGTCGAAGGCTATCGCAACTTCTGCAACAAGATCTGGAACGCCGCGCGTTACGTGTTGGATAAAGGCGAAGATTGCGGCCAGAACGGCGAAGCCTACGAGCTGACCCTGGCGGATCGCTGGATCATTTCCCAGCTGCAACGCACCGAAGCCGAAGTAACCCGCCAGCTCGACCAGTTCCGTTTCGACCTGGCGGCGCAAGCGCTGTACGAGTTCATCTGGAACCAGTATTGCGACTGGTACCTGGAACTGTCCAAGCCGGTTTTGTGGGACGAAAACGCTCCGGTCGAGCGCCAGCGCGGCACCCGTCGCACCTTGGTTCGGGTATTGGAAGTGGCCTTGCGCCTGGCGCATCCGTTCATGCCGTTCATCACCGAGGAAATCTGGCAGCGCGTCGCGCCGCTGGCTGGTGCACAGGGCAAAACGATCATGCTGCAACCATGGCCGGTGGCCAATGAGAGCCGCATCGATCCGGCGGCCGAAGACGACATCGAGTGGCTGAAGACCTTCATGCTCGGCCTGCGCAACATCCGCGCCGAAATGAACATCGGTCCGGGCAAGCCGCTGACCCTGTTCCTCAAAAACGCCAGCGCCGAAGACCTGCGCCGCCTCAATGAGAACGAAGCGCTGCTCAAGAAGCTGGCGAAGCTTGAATCGGTGACCGTGCTGGCTGCCGGCGAAGAGGCGCCGCTGTCGGCCACCGCGTTGGTTGGCGAGATGGAAGTGCTGGTGCCGATGGCCGGGCTGATCGACAAGGCCGCCGAACTGGCGCGCCTGGACAAGGAAATCCTGCGCCTGAAGGGTGAAGTCCAGCGCGTTGGCGGCAAGCTGTCGAACGCCGGCTTTGTCGACAAGGCGCCGGCCGAAGTCATCGAGAAGGAACGGGCCAAGTTGGCCGAGGCTGAGCTGGCCCTGGGCAAGCTGGCCGAGCAACACGCGCGGATTTCCAGTCTGTAACGGTTGTTCGCAATGAAAAGGGAGGTCCAGCTCGACCTCCTTTTTTATGCCTGCCACTTTTCTTTCAGGTATCGCCCCCCTGTGGGAGCGAGCTTGCTCGCTCCCACATTTAACCCGCGCAGTCATCAAGAACGGACCAGATGTGGGACAATGCTCGCCACTTTTTGACCAGCCCCGAATCGACCCGCCCATGACCGCCCCTCGCACACCCAAGCCTGCCCGCCAGAAGCCCAAGCCTGCCACCGAGGCCAAGGCGCCACGGGAGAAAGCCAGCCTGCACCCGCGCAACCGCCACCAGGGCCGTTATGACTTTGCGGCGCTGATCAAGAGCACGCCCGAACTGGCGAGGTTCGTAATCATCAACCCCTACGGCAAGGAAAGCATCGATTTCGCCAGCCCTGAAGCCGTGCGGGTGTTCAACCGGGCGCTGCTCAAATCGTTTTACGGCATCGCGCATTGGGACATTCCCGCTGACTACCTGTGCCCGCCGGTGCCAGGGCGTGCGGACTATGTGCATTTTCTCGCCGATCTGCTCGCCAGCCACAACGAAGGTGAAATCCCCCGCGGGGCTGCGGTAAAGGTGCTGGATATCGGCACCGGCGCCAATTGCGTCTATCCGCTGATCGGCTACAGCGATTACCGCTGGCATTTCCTCGGCTCGGAGATCGATCCGACGGCGATTGCCTCGGCCAAGACGATCGTGCAGTCCAACGGGCTGACCAAGGCCATCCAGTTGCGCCAGCAAACCAACCGCAAGCAGATTCTGCTGGGCCTTCTGGAAAGCGCCGAACGCTTCGACCTGACGATGTGCAACCCACCGTTTCACGCCTCCCTGGAAGAAGCGACCAAGGGCAGCCAGCGCAAATGGCGCGCGCTGGGCAAAGCGGATCCGAAGCGCAAGTTACCGGTGCTGAACTTCGGCGGCCAGGCGGCGGAGTTGTGGTGCGAGGGCGGCGAGGCGCGGTTTGTCACGCAACTGATCAGCGAAAGCGCACAGGTGGCGGGCCAAGTGTTGTGGTTCAGCACCCTGGTATCGAAGGCGTCGAACCTGCCGGCCATCGAGACAGCGCTGAAAAAGGCGGGGGCCTTGCATAGTCAGGTGGTGGAAATGTCCCAGGGACAAAAACAGAGCCGCTTCGTGGCCTGGACCTTCCAGACCGAGGCACAGCAACAGGCTTGGGGCCAGTCGCGTTGGGTTCGCAAGGGCTGAGTGGAGCCACCCAATACAAAGTACTCGCAGTTGGGGCTGCTGCGCAGCCCAGCGGGAGCAAGCTCCCTCGCCACGGGTTTACTGCGACAGCATTGCCGTCTCACTGGTTTTTCCAAGGCAATAAAAAACCGTGCCCGGATCGCTCCGCGGCACGGTTTTTATCGGGCGGTCTTACTTGTTGACCGCGTCGGTCAGGCCTTTGGCCACAACCAGCTTGATCACTTTCTTGGCCGGGATTTCGATGGCTGCGCCAGTCGAAGGGTTGCGACCGGTACGGGCAGGACGCTCGGTGACTTTCAGCTTGCCAACGCCTGGCAAGGTCAGTTCGCCGCCGTTTTCCAGCTGATCGGCAACGACTTGGCCCAGTTGGTCCAGCAGAGCACGCACGGTAGCTTTAGGTGCGTCTACAGATTCAGCCAAATCAGCGATCAGTTGGTCTTTAGTAAGAGCCATGTAGTGTTCCTTCCCTATCAAATTCATATGGATTGCAGAGTGCAGTGTCAGCCATCGAGCCCGATCTGTCTGATCAGCCGCCCTCGGTCATCACCACGACGGATCGGGGTAATAGATGCCGAAATCCGGGTTTGGTTCGACCTGACAAATGCTGAATGCACGCTTAACGCAGTGACATCGCGTAAGACCGGGCAAAACTAGCACAACGCCTGTGAAATATCCGCCTCTACCTACCCATTTGGTCAGCTTTATTGCGCTAAATCGGTAAAAAAATGCTCGCAGGGTGTCGGAAGGGTCTGAAAGGGCCTTCGACGCGTTGCAAAACCAGTGATTGCGGTACACTGAGCCCTTTTTCGGGGAGCGCGCCCTCCTCTCTTTCACCAGCCGAGAAATCCATGCCGATCCGTCATTGCATCGTCCACCTGATCGACAAAAAACCCGACGGCACGCCTGCTGTGCTTCACGCCCGCGACTCTGAACTCGCCGAATCCACGGCCATCGAGAACATGCTCGCCGATCTCAACGAGAGCTATAACGCCAAGCAAGGCAAGGCCTGGGGATTTTTCCATGCCGAGTCCGGCGCGCATCCGTTCAGCGGCTGGCTGAAGGAGTACCTGGACGGCGGTAAGGACTTCACCGCCTTCAGTCGTGTGGCGGTGGAACACCTGCAAAAACTGATGGAAGAGTCCAACCTGTCGGTAGGCGGCCACGTGCTGTTTGCCCACTACCAACAGGGCATGACCGATTACCTGGCCATCGCCCTGCTGCACCACAGCGAAGGCGTGGCAGTCACCGACGAGCTGGACGTGACCCCGTCCCGCCACCTGGACCTGGGCCAGTTGCACCTTGCGGCGCGGATCAACGTGTCGGAATGGCAGAACAACAAGCAGTCCAGACAGTACATCTCGTTCATCAAGGGCAAGAACGGCAAGAAGGTTTCGGAGTACTTCCGTGACTTCATCGGCTGCCAGGAAGGCGTCGACGGCCCCGGCGAGACCCGCACCCTGCTCAAGGCCTTCAGCGACTTCGTCGAAAGCGAAGACCTGCCGGAAGACGATGCCCGGGAGAAAACCAAGACCCTGGTGGACTACGCCAGCAGCCAGGCCAAGCTCGGTGAGCCGATGGGCCTGGAAGAGCTCTCCGAGCTGATCGACGAAGAGCGCCCGAAAGCCTTCTACGACCACATCCGCAACAAGGACTACGGCCTATCGCCGGAAATCCCCGCCGATAAACGCACCCTCAACCAGTTCCGCCGCTTCACCGGCCGCGCCGAAGGCTTGTCCATCAGCTTCGAAGCGCACTTGCTGGGCTCGAAGATTGAGTATGACGAAGAGGCTGGGACGTTGATCATCAAGGGGTTGCCGACATCGCTGACTGATCAGCTCAAGCGCCGCAACTGATGCAGACAGGGTGCTGAAGAAGTGCCCGCGATATAGGCTTAAGGGCCTCATCGCGAGCAAGCTCGCTCCTACACAGTGATTAGCGGCAAACGCAGATCCTGTGAACACCCCCCCTGTGGGAGCGAGCTTGCTCGCGATAGCGGACTGACATTCAACATCAATATTGATTGCCCTGGCCCATCGCGAGCAAGCTCGCTCCCACAAGATCATTCGTTGTTCATCGGGTCTCGACCCGAAATCCAAACCGCGGAAAGTGCACATGCACCACCCCGCCACGCTCATCTTCGCGACGCAGAATCAATTCCTCGCTACCGGCAAACAGCAACTCCCCAGCCACCGGATCGACACCATAGTCCGTCGCGGCGATGGTCACCTGCTGCCCAACCGCGAACCCGTTCGGCTCTTCAAACGACTCATCCGGCAGCGCGGCCGGCGTCGCATTGCGGGCAACCCCCAAGGCTTCTTCGGCACTCATCTGGCTCGACGCGCCGTGGCCGAAACCCAGCACTCGCGCGAGCCATGCCGAAACAGCCGGATATACGTCCACCAGCGGCGAGGTCACCGGAGTGCCTTTGAGGAACCACAGCGGATGAGCCATGGCAAAGTCGGCAATCGAAGGATCACCCAGCAGGAAATCCCCCTCTTCGCGCTGCAACTGCTGCTCAAGCCGCGCCATGATCGCCGGCCATTGGTGCTTGGCCTGCTCGGCGGACAAGCGCGTGGCCGTGCCGCCACTGAACAGGCCAGCGCGGTCGCTGATGAACGCCTTGATCGCTTCAGGCGGCAACTTGGCAAAACGCACCGCCACCGACTCCGGCTGGAACACCAGACTCACCGCATGCTGGAACACCACCGAATCGGCCCACGCCGCAAAGGACGCCGCGATCATTTCACGACCTTCAGGGAACAGCGCCGGCGAGGCTTTTTCCTGCTCCAACCGACGAGCCATCAAGGCGGTGTCGCAATAGATATCCGCGCCGATTTGCAGGACCGGTGTCTTGCGGTAGCCGCCGGTGAGCGCGGTCAGGTCGGGCTTAGGCATCATCGGCGGGATGTTCACCGAGCGCCAGGCCAAGCCTTTATAACCCAGCAGCAGGCGGGCTTTTTCCGCGAAAGGAGATGTCGGGTAATGATGAAGAATCAGCTCTGACATGAGATTCGCCAATGCAGGTAGGAAGTCCCGCACTTTAGCGCGCCAAGGAACAACAGCCTACCGGCGTGATGAAGGACTATCAGCGCGGTTGATCAAGAGCCGTTGCGCTGGCTACCAGGCATTCCTTGGCGCTCTTCCTGAGCTTCTTGATCAGCCGTTCCTGGCGCAGGGCCTCGCCCTTGTCGCGACAGGCCTCGGTGTACACCAGCGCCACGGCCGGGCTGGACAGGAAGAAGCGCGCGCCCTTGCCGCTTTGATGCTTGGCGAAGCGCCGCACCGGGTCATCGCTGATGCCGCAGTACAACGAGCCATTGGCGGCCCGCACCAGGTAGACGAACCAGGGCTTGCCCGGCTCGGTCGCCTCGGGCACGCACAGCTCGGAAGATTCGTTGGCGGTCGTCACGGATGTTCAACAAGCAGGTAGGAAACAAGCCGCGATCTTATCAGCGACTGGCCTGGAACGCCCGCAGCCCCTTGAGGGCCTGCGCCCTGACAGCGTTGCGCACCAGCGGCGTCCAGCCCAGCAAGAGACCCTTGGCGCCCAAAGCCTGGCGAGACCAGCGCCACAGATCGAAATTGTCGTGGTGCTCGCAGATCTTGTCATCGCGAAACACAAAGCGCGCCTGGATATCGTTGACCACGATATTGCCGGTCTGGCTGAACAGGTACGTTGCCACCCAATGGGCGCCGCCGCTGCGCTCGTCGCTGCGCACATTGTCGAACGTCAGGGAAAAATCCTTGGCCCGAGTGGTCAACATGCGCCACATGTCACCGGCATCGCGCCCGCGCAGTTCGCCGAACGCCGGATCGCTGAACACCACGTCATCGGTATAACAAGCGCTCATGGCCTCGGCATCCAAGCGTTGGAAGGCCTGGTAGAAACGGGTGATCAGGGCGTTATGGGCATCACTCATGGACAGGCTCCGGGAAACGGTTCGACAGGCCTGCACGATAATCCCCCGCCGCCGGGAAGACCATCGTCATTCGCCATGAAAATGATATCAATGAGGCTCGGTGACTCTTTCGCTGACCACGCCGACGTACAGAGCCCGACCGGCACCGATTCCCGCGATGATCGCCCCCAGGCCAATCACGCCGAAGATCCAGCCCAGAGCACTCCAGCCGCCAGTCCAGTCATGTACCACGCCCACCGCGAACGGCCCCAGGGACGCCAGCGTGTAACCAAAGCCCTGGGCCATGCTCGAAAGGTTCGCGGCCACGTGGGCATCGCGCGAGCGCAATACGATCAGGGTAAGGGCCAGGCTGAACGTCGCGCCCTGCCCCAACCCCAACAAGATCGCCCAGCCCCACAGGCCCTCGATAGGGGCATAGAGGCAACCGAACAGACCGCCGAGGGCCATGACCATCACAATCACGATGGCGAGCCGTTGGTCCTTGCCGCGCGTTGCCAGCCATGGCGCCGCCAGCGAGCTGATCAATTGCACGATCACCGAACCGGACAGCACCAGCCCGGCCTGGGTTGGCGTCAGGCCCCGGCCGATGAGAATCGACGGCAGCCAACCGAATACGATGTAGGCCAGGGAAGACTGCAACCCCATGTACAGCGTCACCTGCCAGGCCAACGGATCACGCAGCAGACCGCGGACACGATAGGCCACGTTGTGAGCGCCGTGCTTGTGCCCAACTTGCGGTAACCAGAACACCGCGGCCAATAGCGCAGGCAACATCCAGAAACCCAGGCCAAGCGACCAGCTATCGCCCATTCGTTCGCTCAAAGGCACCGTAGCCCCGGCCGCCATCGCGGCGCCCAGGCACAGCGCCATGGTGTAGACACCGGTCATGGCCCCAGCCTGTTTGGCGAAGTCGCGCTTGACGATGCCCGGCAGCAGCACGCCGATCACGCCAATGCTGGCACCTGCCAGGATGCTACCGGCGAACAGCCCGAACTGGCCGAACGAACTGCGCAGAATGATCCCGCCAGCCAACGTGAGCAAAATCCCCAACACGACGCGCTCTGCGCCAAAACGCCGAGCCAGAACCGGAGCCAGCGGTGCAAACAACCCCAGGCAAAGCACGGGCAGCGTAGTCAGCAGGCCCGCTTGGGCAGCCGACAGTCCAAGGCTTTTTGATACATCACTGAGCAGCGGCGCCATGCTCGACAGAGCCGGACGCAGGTTCAGCGCCACCAGAATCAGCCCGAGCAACAACAGCCAGGGCCGGCGCACCAATGGATGGTTCTGCTGGGCTTGCTCATCGTCGGCTTCGGCGTCGATCAGCAGTTCTTCGAGTTCGGCGGCACGTTTGTGCGTCGTCGCGGTGGCGTGGTCAAGCGGGTCGCGGGACATGGAAAGCTCTGGTTCAGGGTTCATTGATCAACTGCCGGCAAAGGGCCTTGGCCCGCTCCGGCTCCTGTCGTTCGACGGCGTCGAGGATTTCGACATGCAGGTCAAACACGTGTTGATGGCGAGGAATGACGTTGAGGCTCTGGCGCAACTGCGCGCCGATCACGCTGGAAAAATAACGATAGAGCTCGCTGAGGGCCGGGTTATGCGCGGCATCCACCAGAAGCCGATGGAAAATCAGGTCGCAGGCGATGTAGTGCTCCAGGTCGCCGTGGTAATGCTCGCCGCTGGTTTTCAGCGCCTGGCGCAAGGCAAGCAAATCCTCATCGGTACGCCGCAGCGCCGCCAGGCCAATGGCCTCCACTTCCAGGATGTGCCGGGTTTCCCTCGCCTGCTCCAGCGAGCAGCGCGACAACGCCTTGAGCGTGTCCAGCGGATCGACCACCGCCCGCACATAGCTGCCGTCGCCCTGGCGGATCTCGATCAACCCGGAAAACGCCAGCACGCGCATGGCTTCGCGCACGGTGTTGCGGCTGATGCCCAACTCGGCAACCAGCTCCGGCTCGGTGGGCAGGCGCTGGCCGACGACCCACACGCCGTCGCTGATGCGTTGGCGCAATTGCTCCAAGGCCTGATCGACCAACGAGCGCTTTATCAATGGAGAAATGTCGGACATGGGCTTCGCCTTTTCATCCAATCATGGGATGAATTTTCTGACATGTTAGTCAGCTTCGTGTAGGACAGCAACCGCCTACGTTTTATTGGAGGTAAAAGATCCTGAAATTTCGATTGGACATAATTACCCAATATGGGTAATTTCAGAAACAGGGCAAATGACTTCTTATGGAAAAGAGCACACCCCATTACGACCTGGCGGTGGTCAAGGTCGAGACTCGCAGGTTGGGAAGCAAGGCCTTCACGCTAAGTGCGCGGGAGGGCGGCAGAAGGATGTCGCTGAGTCTTCCCCAAATGCTGCGAATCGTTCAATTGCTCGAATACAGAATGCTGCACAAATCAATGACGACCTACGCCGATCACCGAATCTGGCAAGACGTCTATCACACAACATTTCAGGATCGGGAGATCTACATCAAAGTGTCCTATCGCCCCGGCGGTGGGCATCCGGTGATCTCCTTCAAGGAGAAAAACCAATGAAAACCCAGCAATGCGTCAGCTGCGGCACTCTCGAAGCGATGCATCACTTCCAAGGCCGCACATTTGCGGTCGACTATAAGCAGGTTACCCGTCAAGTATCCGACATCGCCGGATGGGAATGCCGGATCTGCGGGGAAATCGAATTCGATCACGACACTGACAGTGCCGAGCGTTATTCCAAGGCCAGCGACCTGTTGCTCGAAGATTATGCGCTGGCCATAGGTGCGGAAATCAAACGCATCCGGCGCAAACTGCACCTCACGCAAAAAGACGCAGTGAAGCTGTTGTCGGGAGGCGGACACAACGCCTTCTCCCGCTATGAGCGCGGCGAAGTCGCCCCGGCTCAATCGCTGTTCGTGCTGATGCGGCTGCTTGATCGCCATCCGCATCTGATGGCTGAGGTCGTTGCGCTGAGTGACGGAGCCGATTTGCAGCGACTGCTGTCGAGTCGCCATGGGGAACGCGACACGGCGGATCTCTGACCTGCGGACAAAAATAAACCCGGACAAGTCCGGGTCTATTTCGCCGCCTAATCAGATCAATGCAGGATCTGGCTCAGGAACAGCTTGGTGCGGTCGTTCTGCGGGTTGTCGAAGAAGTCGTTCGGCGCGGCCTGTTCGACGATTTCACCCTTGTCCATGAAGATCACACGGTTCGCCACGGTACGGGCGAAGCCCATTTCGTGGGTTACGCAGAGCATGGTCATGCCGTCTTCGGCCAGGCCGATCATGGTGTCCAGAACCTCTTTCACCATTTCCGGGTCGAGGGCCGAGGTCGGTTCGTCGAACAGCATGATTTTCGGTTTCATGCACAGGGCACGGGCGATCGCCACGCGCTGTTGCTGACCACCGGAGAGCTGACCCGGGTATTTGTGCGCCTGCTCTGGAATGCGAACGCGTTCCAGGTAATGCATGGCGATTTCCTCGGCCTTGCGCTTGGGCATCTTGCGCACCCACATGGGCGCCAGGGTGCAATTCTGCAGAATGGTCAGGTGCGGGAACAGGTTGAAGTGCTGGAACACCATGCCGACTTCACGACGGATCGCTTCGATCTGCTTGAGGTCGTTGGTCAGCTCGACGCCGTCGACCACGATGCGACCCTGCTGGTGCTCTTCCAGGCGGTTGAGGCAGCGGATAGTCGTGGACTTGCCGGAACCCGACGGGCCGCACAGCACGATGCGCTCGCCCTGCTTGACGTTCAGGTTGATATCTTTCAACACGTGGAACTGGCCGTACCACTTGTTCACGCCCTGCATCTGAATAATGCCTTCAGGGCTCACAGGCTGTTTGATCGCTTCACTCATGAGTCAACTCCTAACGCTTGTGGCCAGTGTCCAGCTTGCGTTCCAAATGCATGGAATAGCGGGACATACCAAAACAGAAAATCCAGAACACCAGGGCGGCGAACACATAGCCTTCAGTGGCCATGCCCAGCCATTTCGGGTCGGCGGCAGCTTGTTTCACGCTGTTGAGCAGGTCGAACAGGCCGATGATGATCACCAGGCTCGTGTCCTTGAACAGCGCAATGAACGTGTTGACGATCCCCGGGATCACCATCTTCAGTGCCTGTGGAAGGATCACCAGGCCCATGCTGCGCCAGTAACCCAGGCCCATCGCCGCGGCCGCTTCGTACTGCCCCTTCGGAATGGCTTGCAGGCCGCCGCGCACCACTTCGGCCACATAGGCCGACTGGAACAGGATCACCCCGATCAATGCCCGCAGCAGCTTGTCGAAGTTCATGCCTTCGGGCAGGAACAGCGGCAGCATCACCGAAGACATGAACAGCACCGTGATCAACGGCACGCCGCGCCAGAACTCGATGAACGTCACACAGACCACGCGGATCGCCGGCAGGTTGGAGCGACGGCCAAGTGCAAGGACGATACCCAGCGGCAAGGCTCCGGCGATGCCGACGGTGGCGATCACCAGAGTCAGCATCAGGCCGCCCCACTGGCTGGTCGCCACGGTATCCAGGCCCAGCACGCCGCCGTGCAACAGGCACCAGGCGATGATCGGGTACAGCACGAGGAAGCTCAGGCCGTAGATCGCCTTGCGCGGGAAGCGCGAGATGAACAGTGGCGCCACGCCGATCACGGCCAGCCACACGGTCAGGTCCACGCGCCAGCGCAGGCCCGTCGGGTAATAGCCGTACATGAACTGGCCGAAACGCTGCTGGATGAACACCCAGCAGGCGCCTTCCTTGGTGCAGTCGGCCTGGGTGGTGCCGACCCAGTTGGCATCCAGGATCGCCCATTGCAGGATCGGCGGAATGATCAGGTAGATCAGGTAGAACGCAAACAACGTCAACAGCGTGTTGAGCCAGCTGGAGAACATGTTGGCGCGCATCCATGCCACCACGCCGATACTGCTGCTCGGCGGTGGCATGTCGGGTTTGAAAGTATGAGATGTCATGCGCGTTTCCTCACCGCTCGATCAGCGCAATGCGCTTGTTGTACCAGTTCATCAGCAAGGAAATGCTGATACTGATCGCCAGGTACACGCTCATGGTGATCGCAATCACCTCGATGGCCTGGCCGGTCTGGTTCAACACCGTGCCGGCAAACAGCGAAACCATTTCCGGGTAACCGATACCAGCCGCCAGGGAAGAGTTCTTCGCCAGGTTCAGGTATTGGCTGGTCAAGGGCGGAATGATCACACGCAGGGCTTGCGGGATGATGACTTTGCGCAAGGTCGGACCGTTGCGCAGCCCCAGGGAACGGGCCGCCTCGGTCTGGCCATGGCTGACCGACTTGATGCCCGAGCGCACGATCTCGGCGATGAACGCCGCGGTGTACACGGTCAAGGCCAGGGTCAACGCAAGCAGCTCCGGGATCAACACCCAGCCACCGACGAAGTTGAAGCCCTTGAGCTGTGGCATTTCCCAATGCACAGGCGCCCCGAAGACCAAAGCGCAGATTGCCGGGATCACCAGGAACAGCGCCAGGCCGACCCAGAATTTGTGAAACGGCTCGCCCGTCGCTTCGAAGCGCTTGTTGGCCCAGCGCGTCATCAGCACGATCGCGACAATCGCCAGCACGATGCTGATCACGAACGGCCAGAACCCATCGGCCACCAGCGCCGCCGGCATGTTCAGGCCCCGGCTGCTGACGAAGAACGTGTCACCGAAATTGTGGGCAGCCCGTGGTCCCGGCATGGTCAGGAATACGGCGAAGTACCAGAACAGGATTTGCAACAGCGGTGGGATGTTACGGAAAACCTCCACATAGACGGTCGCCAGCTTGGAGATGATCCAGTTCTGCGACAAGCGTGCGACGCCGATGATGAACCCCAGGATGGTCGCCAGGATCACGCCAATGAAGGTCACCAGGAGGGTGTTGAGCAGACCGATGACAAAGACGCGGGCATAACTGTCCGCTTCGGTGTAGTCGATCAGATGTTGGGCGATGCCGAACCCGGCACTGCGCTCCAGAAAACCGAAACCGGACGTGATGCCCCGGTGTTCCAGGTTGGTTTGTGTGTTATCGAACAGAAACCAGCCCAGCGAGATGACCGCCACGATGGTGACGATCTGAAATACCCACGCACGCACTCGTGGATCGCTGAGGCTGAACCTCTGCTTAGGTGCGCCGATTGAATTTTGCATGAAGTGCCCCGCAAAGAATGGAACAGAACATCACCCGGTGGTTGGCCCACCGGGTGATAGAACCATCAGCGCACTGGTGGTGCGTATTGGATGCCGCCTGCGTTCCACAGAGCGTTCAGACCGCGATCGATTTGCAGCGGGGTGTCTTTGCCGAGGTTGCGCTCGAACATTTCGCCGTAGTTGCCGACTTGCTTGACGATCTGCACGACCCAGTCCTTAGGCAGCTTCAGGTCTTTACCGTATTCACCGTCAGCGCCCAGCATACGAGCGACGTCAGGGTTCTTGGTGGACTTGGCTTCGGCTTCGACGTTCTTCGAAGTCACGCCTGCTTCTTCGGCATTGAGCATGGCGAAGCCAGTCCAACGCACGATAGCCAGCCACTCGTCGTCGCCGTTACGCACGACCGGGCCCAGAGGCTCCTTGGAAATGGTTTCCGGCAGAACCACGTAGTCCTTTGGCGAGGCCAGCTTGCTGCGCTGGGCGAACAGCTGGGACTTGTCGGAGGTCAGCACGTCGCAACGACCGGATTCCAGCGACTTGGCGCTTTCATCGGAGGTGTCGAAGGTGATCGGGGTGTATTTCAGGCCGTTGGCGCGGAAGTAGTCGGATACGTTCAGTTCGGTGGTGGTACCGGCCTGGATGCAGATGGTTGCACCGTCCAGTTCTTTGGCGCTCTTGACGCCCAGTTTGCTGTTGGCCAGGAAACCGATGCCGTCATAGTAGGTGATGAAGCCAGGAAACTTCAGGCCCATGCCCGCATCACGGGAGCTGGTCATGGTGGAGTTGCGCGACAGCACGTCGATTTCGCCCGATTGCAGCGCGGTGAAGCGCTCCTTGGCGTTCAACTGGCTGAACTTGACCTTGGTCGCATCGCCAAATACCGCAGCGGCAACGGCACGGCAGAAGTCAGCGTCGATACCGACGATCTTGCCGGTGGAATCTGGCACCGAGAAGCCCGGCAAGCCATCACTTACACCACATTGCACAAAACCTTTCTTCTGCACGGCATCCAGGGTTGCACCCGCCTGAGCGAACCCGCTGACGCCGAGGACTGCTGCTGCAGTCACGACTGCCAGGGTGGATTTCAGTAACTTCATTCAAACCTCCAGTTTTGCTCTTGTTGTGTCGGAGCTTGAGCCCTGTCGCACCCTTTTGAGGCATTGCCGACCCCTGTTGGCTTTTTTTAGGGTCGACCGACGTCTGGGCCTTCGCTATGAGTCTATTAATGAGAGCGCCCATCAACAGCGGCCTGCTCACTTCTCACCAATCGGCCGAACGGGCTGTAGCCCTTCACGTTCGCGAAGCCCGTAGCGGCTATTGGCGAACATCCATCACCGGATTTCTGATATCCCATGCGTCGCGTCTAGCTGATAGTGTTACCGCGCAGCGTAAGAATCATCACTCAGCTACCCCATAGCAAAGCCCGTACCATACCGCTGCGCTTACCCCATACCGGGTACGTCAAGACAAAAAGTTGTAGCATTGCGACATGTAATTAACTGAGGCACCAAGCGCGCACCGTAACCATGCACCGATCGAGCGCGCCCGCACATTTTTGGAGCACACCATGACCGACCCCTTGATTCTCGAGCCTTCTGGCACCGCCGATGCCTGCATTATCTGGCTCCACGGCCTGGGCGCCGATCGCTACGACTTCATGCCGGTAGCCGAAATGTTGCAGCAAAGCCTGCTCACCACACGTTTCGTCCTGCCTCAAGCACCCACTCAGCCCGTCACCATCAATGGTGGCTATGCCATGCCAAGCTGGTACGACATCCGCGCCCTGAGCCCCGCTCGAGCCATTGACGAAGATCAACTCGAAACCTCGGCCCAGCGGGTCATCGACCTGATGGAAACCCAGCGATCCAGCGGAATAGACGCTTCGCGAATCTTCCTCGCGGGTTTTTCCCAAGGTGGCGCGGTGGTCTATCACACCGCATTCGTCAAATGGCAGGGGCCCCTGGGGGGCGTTATCGCGCTGTCCACATATGCGCCAACTTTCAGCGAGGAATTGCAACTCTCTGCCAGCCAGCAGCGCATCCCGGTACTGGCGTTGCACGGACAATACGACGAGGTGGTGCTCAACCCGATGGGCCGGACGGCGAAAGAGTATCTGAAGCAGCATGGTGTCACCGTGACATGGCAGGAATACCCAATGGGCCACGAAGTGTTACCCGAGGAGATCCGCGACATCGGCGCCTGGCTGGATAAGCAGTTGCGCTAAGAGGCCTATCGCACGCCAGCGCTTTGATGAACACACTACGCCGCGCCCGTTTCTTGCATTACACTGGCCGGCGTACATTCCTTAACCAATCGATGAGATGACCGTGCTCAAAGCACTCAAGAAGATGTTCGGTAAAAGCGAGGCCGAGCAGCTCGCGCCTGTCGCCAGCGCGCCCCAGGCCCCGAACCGCGCCGATGCGCAGCAGTCGCGCCGGACCGCACCGCCGGTTGCGGAGGCGAAAACAACGCCGCCAACCGCCACCGCAGCTCAGCCTGTCGCGGCCCCTGCCCAGGAAAAGCCACGCAGCGAAGCGCCAAGGCCGCGCCGCGAACGCGCACCAAAACCGTCCGTCGTCGCCTGGAAGCTCGAGGACTTTGTCGTAGAGCCCCAGGAAGGCAAGACCCGCTTCCACGATTTCAAGCTCGCCCCTGAATTGATGCATGCCATCCAGGACCTGGGCTTTCCCTATTGCACGCCGATCCAGGCGCAGGTGCTCGGTTACACCCTCGCTGGCAAAGACGCCATCGGCCGTGCCCAGACCGGCACCGGCAAGACCGCCGCATTCCTGATTTCCATCATTACCCAATTGCTTCAGACCCCACCGCCCAAGGAACGCTATATGGGCGAACCGCGCGCGCTGATCATTGCGCCGACCCGCGAACTGGTGGTGCAAATCGCCAAGGACGCCGCCGACCTGACCAAGTACACCGGTCTGAACGTGATGACGTTCGTGGGCGGCATGGATTTCGACAAGCAGCTCAAGCACCTCGAAGCCCGCCACTGCGACATCCTCGTGGCCACGCCGGGCCGCCTGCTGGATTTCAACCAGCGCGGCGACGTGCACCTGGACATGGTCGAAGTGATGGTGCTGGACGAAGCCGACCGCATGCTCGACATGGGCTTCATTCCCCAGGTCCGCCAGATCATTCGCCAGACCCCGCCGAAAAGCGAACGCCAGACCCTGCTGTTCTCCGCCACCTTCACCGACGATGTGATGAATCTCGCCAAACAGTGGACGACTGACCCGGCCATCGTCGAAATCGAAGCCGAGAATGTCGCCAGTGAGAACGTCGAGCAACATATCTACGCCGTCGCCGGTGCCGACAAGTACAAGCTGCTCTACAACCTGGTCAACGACAATGGCTGGGAGCGGGTGATGGTGTTTGCCAACCGCAAGGACGAAGTGCGCCGCATCGAGGAACGCTTGGTGCGCGACGGCGTCAACGCCGCCCAGCTCTCGGGCGACGTGCCGCAGCACAAGCGGATCAAGACACTGGAAGGTTTCCGCGAAGGCAAGATCCGCGTGCTGGTCGCCACCGATGTGGCGGGTCGGGGCATTCACATCGACGGCATCAGCCATGTGATCAACTTCACCTTGCCTGAAGTACCGGACGACTATGTGCACCGCATTGGTCGCACGGGTCGTGCCGGGGCAGCAGGTGTATCGATCAGCTTTGCCGGCGAAGACGACTCTTACCAGTTGCCGTCGATCGAAGCGCTGCTGGGTCGCAAGATCAGTTGCGAGATGCCACCGACTCATCTGTTGCGGCCGGTTGAGCGCAAGCGGCCCTAACGTCGAGACGGACGCAACGCGTCCATTCAGGCATTCCCACGCAGCGCGTGGGAATGATCAGCGCAGCCAACTCAGGCTGCGTTTTTTTTGCCCGGGGATATTGCTCGAATAAACTAAAAGTCCATAATGGACAAATTAGTTTATTCGAGACACCCGGAGTCTACGATGACCAGTACGCCTTATGTCATGACCCAAGCCCAGGCCCGAGAACTGCTCGGGCACGTCGATGTGCTGGCAGTCCTGCGCAAGCTGTTCCGCGATCTTGCGGCCGGGCAAGCGGTGCAGCCGCCCCAGCAAAGGGTGGTGTTTCCCGAGGGCGCCGGGGACTTCATCAACTTCCTCGGTGTGCTGGCTCAAGACCAGGTCTATGGGGTCAAGACCTCGCCCTACATCGTGCGCGAGCAAGGGCCACTCATCACCGCCTGGACTTTGCTGATGTCGATGCAGACCGGCCAGCCGTTGATGCTGTGCGATGCCGCCGAGCTGACGACCGTCCGCACCGCCGCCACCACCGCCGTCGCCATCGATGCCCTCGCCCCCCACAACGCCAGGCGCCTGGCGGTGATCGGCAGTGGCGCGCTGGCGCGCGCCCATGTGCAGTACGTCAAGGGACTGCGGGATTGGCAAGGCATCAGTCTCTATTCGCCAAGCCTCAAAGAGCGCTCAACCCAGGATCTCGCGCAAATCACCGGGCTCGACCCGCGCCTGCACATCGCCGATACACTTGAAGCCGCGTTGCACGACGTCGATGTGGTGATGCTCTGCACCTCGTCCGCCGTAGCGGTGCTCGACCCGCAGACCTTGGGCAGACCTGCGCTGATCACTTCCATCAGCACCAATGCCCCACGTGCCCATGAAGTACCGCCCCAGAGCCTCAACGACATGGATGTGTTCTGCGACTATCGTCAGACCACTCCGGGCTCGGCTGGCGAGATGTTGATCGCCGCTGAACAGCATGGCTGGGAGCCTTCAAGCATTGTGGGTGACTTGCCCGATCTGCTGAGCGAACGTGCGGTGCGACCAAACTATGAGCGCCATGTGTTTTTCCGTTCCATTGGGTTGGGGCTGGAGGATGTTGCGCTGGCGAATGCGCTTTACCAACTTCTCGACTGACACACCCATTTTCCCTTGTGGGAGCGAGCCTGCTCGCGAAAGCGGTTTATCAGATAAATACGCGTGACTGACACACCGCTTTCGCGAGCAGGCTCGCTCCCACAGGTTCTCGGAAACTCCCGGCAATGCGCTCGACAGGAGAACTTCATGACACAAGCAGACTTCATCATCATTGGCGGCGGCATCGCCGGTGCTTCCACCGGCTACTGGCTCGCACCCCACGGCCGGGTCATTGTGCTTGAACGCGAATCCCATCCGGCCTATCACTCCACCGGACGCTCGGCGGCGTTGTACACCGCAGCCTACGGCACCCCTCAGGTACGGGCATTGACCCAGGCCAGCCGGGATTTCTTCGACGCACCACCAGCCGGGTTCTGCGAACACCCGTTGCTCACCCCGCGCGGCGAAATGACGGTGGATTTCATCGGCGACCCGGCCGAGCTTGGTAACCAATACCTCAGCGCCAAGGCCACGGTCCCGCAAATGCAATTGCTCAGCGCCGAAGAGGCCTGCCTGCGCCTGCCGATCCTGCGACGGGATAAAGTCCACGGCGCGATCTACGACCCCACGGCTTGCGATATCGATACCGATGCGCTGCACCAAGGCTATCTGCGCGGTATCCGTCGCAGCGGCGGCGAGGTACACACCGGCAGCGAAGTGCTGGACTTGATCCACGACGACCAAGGGCTATGGCAGGTCAGGACCGCCAGCCAGACGTTCTACGCGCCGGTGCTGATCAACGCGGCCGGCGCCTGGGCCGATCAAGTGGCCGAAATGGCCGGCGCGCGCAAGCTGGGCCTGCAACCCAAGCGGCGGGCGGCGTTCATTTTCGCCGGCCCCGAGGGGGTGGATATCCACGACTGGCCGATGCTGGTGAGCCTCGACGAATCCTTCTACATGAAGCCCGACGCTGGCATGTTTCTCGGCTCTCCGGCCAATGCCGACCCGGTCGAACCACACGACGTACAGCCCGAAGAGCTGGACATCGCCATGGGCATCTACCAGATCGAAGAGGCCACCACCCTGACCATTCGCCGTCCGACCCGCACCTGGGCCGGATTGCGTAGCTTCGTGCCTGACGGTGATCTGCTGGCCGGCTTCGACCCACAAGTACCCGGCCTTTTCTGGGTCGCGGCCCAGGGGGGCTATGGCATCCAGACCTCCCCTGCCATGGGCCAGGCAAGCGCGGCACTGGCGCGCGGTGAACCACTGCCTGAGCCTTTGACCCGTTTCGGCCTGAACGCCGCGATGCTATCGCCCACTCGCCTGGGTTGACCTTCGGTGAGGTGACGCATCGCCACGATTGCGGCACACTCCCTCGCGCCCCTGTTCCACGGGGCGCTGACCGTCTGGAGTCCCGTCATGAATGCCCCGCAAGCCAATCCGACACTCGATAACTTCCGCACTATCGCCGATGCCATCGCCACACTGTTCTACCCCCACGCGGAAGTGGTGTTGCATGATCTGCGCACCCAGAAGGTCGACTACATCGCCAATAACCTGTCCAAGCGCGAAATCGGCGATGACTCGTCCCTGGAAGACATGCTCAGTGAGGACGTCAGCGAACGTAACATCGGGCCGTACGAAAAACTGAACTGGGACGGACAGAAGATTCGCAGCCTCAGCAGCGTCCTGCGCGATGCAAACGGTCATCCGCTGGCGGTGCTGTGCATCAACCTGAATATTTCGCTGTTCGAGAATGCCAAGGCCGCGCTGGATCTGTTCCTGTCGCCAGGCAAATTGATTCCCCAGCCGGATTCACTGTTTCGTGATGACTGGCAGGAGCGGATCAACACTTTCCTGCACGCCTGGATGCGCGAGCGTCAACTGAGCCTGAACCTGCTGACCCGCGACCACAAACGCGAGCTGGTGTTGGCGCTGCATGCTGAAGGCGCGTTCAAGGGCAAGAGCGCGTCCAACTATGTGGCCAATGTGCTGAACATGGGGCGGGCGACGGTGTACAAGCATCTGAAGGAATTGAAGGGCTGAGGTTTTGGGTTGCCTGGCCTGACGCCATCGCGAGCAAGCTCGCTCCCCCATTGAATCGCATTGCACACATATCTCGTGCACGACACAAATGCTCTGTGGGAGCGAGCCTGCTCGCGAAGGCTATCGATCAATCGCCGTAGATATCCGACTTGAAATACTTGGCCTGGATTTTCTGATACTCGCCACTGGCCCGAATCCCATCGATGGCCTTGTTCAAATCCGCCACCAATTGGGTGTTGCCCTTGCGCACCGCAATCCCGGCGCCCTCGCCGACGTATTTCGGGTCCTTGAGCTCCGGCCCGACGAAGGCATAGCCCTTGCCACGAGGCATCGACAGGAAGTCTTCCAAAGGAATGGTGTCGGCAAAAATCGCATCCAGGCGACCCGACGCCAGGTCCATGTAGATTTCTTCGTTATTGCTGTAGCGCTTGACCGTAACGCCCTTGGGCTCAAAGACCTCCGTGGCGAAACGGTCCGTGGTGGTGGCGCGCTGCACGCCGACGGTCTTGCCCTTGAGGCTGGCGTACTGGTCATCGACCGACGCCCCTTCCTTCATGACCAGGCGCGATGAGGTGAAGTAATACTTGTGGGTAAAATCCACCGACTTCTTGCGCTCTTCGGTGATGGTCATGGACGACAGGGCCAAGTCGATCTTCTTCACTTTGAGCGACGGGATCAGCCCATCGAACTCACCCTCGACCCACTCGCACTTCACCTGCATCTGTGCGCACAAGGCATTGCCGATGTCGTAGTCAAACCCCTCGATTTTCCCCTCCGAGGTTTTCGAAGCAAACGGCGGATAAGCCGCCTCGATACCGATGCGCAAGGTTTTATCGGCGGCGAACAGGCTACTGGAGGCCAACAGACTCAAGGCCAGACCAGTGATGAGGGGGAGCTTCTTCATAATCGTTCTCACGCGGGTTGTTGTTGGTTTGGCAGAGAAAGGCAGGCGCGACTTATTTTGTACTTATAAATCCATACTGGACTTTAATGTACACATCGTCAATTGGGGAAACAGGCGAAAGTGATGGGAGGCTACCGGCCTCATCGCGAACAGGCTCGCTCCCACAGGGGGATCTGTGTCGGACACAAACATTGTGTGCAACGAAGCGCCACTGTGGGAGCGAGCTTGCTCGCGATGCGGGCATAAGTATTGCGAAGAAACGACGTGGACTACTGCTTCCAGCGATCCGCCGCCGCATGATCACTGTCCCGCCCTTCGACCCAGCGCGGGCCATCGACGGTGTTTTCTTTTTTCCAGAACGGCGCGCGAGTCTTGAGGTAGTCCATGACAAAGGCGCAGGCGTCGAACGCCGCCTGGCGGTGGGCGCTGGCGGCGCCGACAAAAACGATCGGCTCACCCGGCTCCAAGGCGCCGATGCGGTGCAGCACTTCAAGCTTGAGCAATGGCCAGCGCTGCTCGGCCTCGATGGCGATCTTGCCCAGCGCTTTCTCGGTCATGCCCGGATAATGTTCCAGGAACATCCCGGACACATCGAGGCCGTCATTGAAGTCGCGCACGTAGCCGACAAAACTGACCACAGCACCCACGCCGACATTGGCCGCGTGCATCGCGTTGACTTCGCTGCCCGGGTCGAACGGTTCCACCTGTACCCGAATCGCCATGGCTCAGCCTCCGGTCACGGTGGGAAAGAACGCCACCTCATCGCCGTCCGCCACTGGCTCGTCGAGTTGACAGAGATCCTCGTTGCGGGCACACATCAGGTTTTGCTCTTTCAGCACTTCGGCGCCGTCACGCTGCGCGAGCAAGGCGCGCACGTCGTCAATCGTGGCGAAACCGCCTTCCACCTTAACCGAGTCCACGCCGAGCGCTTCGCGGTAGCGAGCAAAAAACTTCACAGTGATTTTCATGATGCATCCGCCTGGAAATGACCACTCTTGCCGCCAAGCTTTTCCAGCACCCGCACGCCTTCGATGGTCATGCCCCGGTCCACGGCCTTGCACATGTCATAAATAGTCAGCGCGGCGACGCTGGCGGCGGTGAGCGCTTCCATTTCCACGCCGGTCTGCCCCGACAGTTTGCAACGGGCAACGATACGTACCCGGTCCTCGCCTTCGGCATTGAGCTCGACCTTGACGCCGGTGAGCATCAGCGGGTGGCAGAGCGGAATCAGGTCGCTGGTTTTCTTCGCAGCCTGGATGCCGGCGATGCGGGCAACGGCAAACACGTCGCCCTTGGGATGGCCGCCACTGACGATCATCCGCAGGGTATCGGGCTGCATTCGCACAAAGGCTTCAGCCGTGGCTTCACGGAACGTCACGGCCTTGTCGGTCACGTCGACCATATTGGCGCGACCTTGGGAATCGAGATGAGTCAGCACAGGGTTACTCCTGATCAGGAGCGTCGATTGTAAACCCGTGGGTCAGATTCTGGCAGGGCTGATTGTCGTGCCCGTAATTAACAGACACTGAAGATCCTTGGTGGGAGCGAGCCTGCTCGCTCCCACAGGGTTATGTGGTGCATGGAAGAACCGGGCGACGGTGAGGTCGCCCGGTTCGGCTGGTGTTACAGATGAGACTCAGCGTATTCGGCCAGGATCGAGCGCGGTACGCCTTGCAGGGTGATGTGGACCCCGTTGGGGAAGTCCTTGAAGCGTTCGGTCAGGTAGGTCAGCCCGGAGCTGGTCGCGGACAGGTATGGGGTGTCGATCTGTGCCAGGTTACCCAGGCACACCACTTTGGAACCGGCGCCGGCACGGGTGATGATGGTTTTCATCTGGTGCGGCGTCAGGTTCTGGCATTCGTCGATCAAGATCAGGCTTTGCTGGAAGCTGCGGCCTCGGATGTAGTTGAGGGATTTGAACTGCAACGGCACTTTGCTGAGGATGTAGTCGACGCTCCCATGGGTGCTTTCGTCATCCATGTGCAAAGCTTCGAGGTTGTCGGTAATCGCGCCCAGCCACGGCTCCATTTTTTCCGCTTCGGTGCCGGGCAAAAAGCCAATCTCCTGGTCCAGGCCCTGCACGCTGCGGGTAGCGATGATGCGCCGGTAACGCTTGCTGACCATGGTCTGCTCGATAGCAGCGGCCAGGGCCAGGATGGTCTTGCCGGAACCAGCCGCACCCGACAGGTTGACCAGGTGGATATCCGGATCGAGCAAGGCGAACAGCGCCAGGCTCTGGTAGATGTCACGAGGCTTGAGGCCCCACGCCTCCTGATGCAACAAGGGTTCCTGATGCAAGTCGAGGATCAGCAGTTTGTCGACCTGGATTTCCTTGATCCAGCCGACGAAGCCTTGTTCGTCGATGATGAATTCGTTGATGTGCACCGCCGGCAGATTGTCGATCAATTGCACCTGGTGCCACGTGCGGCCATGGTCCTGGCGGGTTTCGACCTTGCTCACGCGGTCCCAGAAGGAGCCGGTCATCGTGTGGTAGCCGTTGGGCAGCAGCGACACGTCGTCGACCAGCTGGTCGGTGCTGTAGTCCTCGGCCGCGATCCCGCAGGCGCGGGCCTTGAGGCGCATGTTGATGTCTTTGGTCACCAGCACCACGGCCTGATCCTTGTTGCGCGCGTGCAGGTCGATCAATTGGTTGATGATGATGTTGTCGTTAAGGTGTTCAGGCAGCACCAGGTTGGGTTCGGTGCGCTTGCTCATCAGGATCGAGAGCAGGCCCTTGGGGCCGCTTTTGCCACGTTGGATCGGTACGCCGAGTTCGACGTCCTCGGGAGAGGCGTCCCCCAGGGTCTTGTCGATCAGGCGGATCGCCTGGCGACATTCGGCCGCCACGCTGTGATGCCCACTCTTGAGCTTGTCCAGCTCTTCAAGGACGGTCATCGGGAGGGCTACGTGGTGTTCTTCGAAGTTCAGGAGCGCGTTTGGATCGTGGATCAATACGTTGGTATCGAGTACATAGAGGATTGGCTGGTTGGAGGAAGGGCTACGTCCGTGGTCATCCATACTCGGTCACCTATGTGGGGGCCATTCGACGCAATACCGTGACAGTGCTGCGCCTCGAGGTAGCCACCGAATTCACCCGCGAGGATTCAGGTGAACTGCACACAATCTGGGTCTTGGAAGACGCCACCTGTGTTGCAGGTTTCGGCGGTCTGACTTCTTGATACTCCAAAACACATGACAGGAAAAAGCACTTTGACGCTTTTTTGAAGTTTATTTTTCAGAGTGACGAATAACCCTTGGCGTACCGCTGTCGCACCGTTAAAGTCGGAAGTCGGGTCGCACCGAATGCGAGCCAAAAAACCCACCCCGCCCAATATTTCCGGGCCTTTCCCATCCTTCAGCGAAACGCGTCCTGACATTCCTCCCAGCCGATCCCGCTCTGCGCCGTTTGCGCTACGAGCCAGGGCAGTGCGATTTTCACCGCATCCTGCTTGGCGTTGAAGTTGATCACGCCATGGCGCCACAACAGCATCAAGGTCAGCGCCCGCTGGGCACTCTGTTCGGGCTTGAGGCGGTTGGTGCTGTCCTGAGGATCGATATCCCACAGCGCCACTTGCAGGCCCTGTGCCTGGAAGAATGATTGCGCATCGCCCCGGCGCTGGCCTTGGGGCGGGCGGAACAGCGGCACGAAATTCTCCGGCAGCTTGCCCTTGACCAGGTCGACACTGCGCCGCACCGAGTCTTGCCAATCCTGCCAATAGCTGTGAGAGCGAAACTCCCAGCCCTGCACACCGACGCATTGCCTGGAATAGAGGCTCTGCAGATCATTGACCGAGCGATCCGCCAGCCGCGCCTGGATATCCTTGCCGAGAACGAAGAACGTACCGTTCATGTTCGATTTTCGCAGGTATTCGGTCAGCCACGGGGTGTTATCCGGCGCGATATTGGCCCCGCTGTCGAAGGTCAGCAAGAACAGCCGGTCGTTCATCTGCTCGCCGTTGCGCTCGTAATCGCCGAAACGCTCGATTTCACTGCTGACCTGGGGAAACAGCGCCGCCTTGCGCAACAACTCGTCCCGATAGTGGGTGTGGAAGATCCGGCTCGGCTCGGCCCACTTGATGTAGTAGGAATTATCATCGAGTTGGAACCTGCCCGCTTCTTCTCGCAGGGTCGCCATGTTTTCCACCAGATAGCAGAAGGAGGCATCCAATTCACAGCTTCGCTGGGCAAAGTTGTAACTCGATAGCAGACGCTGCCACAGCCGTGTGCGCAGCGCGTCGACCGCCGCCATATTGACCGAGCGCAGCCCAAGGTACTGCTTGAGCGCCACTTCATCCATGGCATCGACGTCCAGCAATACCCGGGCGAACATCAGGATCTCGGCGCGCGAGGCAACATCGAACAGCGTCGGATTGGTGAGTTGCTCAGGCCAGGTGCTGCGGTCCAAGGTGGCGACGTCGTTGGGTGCGGCGATCGCAGCGAAACTCAACAACCAGGCTGACAATAGAAGGGCGATACGCAAAGGGGATGTCTCCATAACGAAACCCGCGCGGCATGATAGCTGATCCTTCTTGGAGAACCTGCCTTTGTGGCGAGGGAGCTTGCTTGCTCGCCACAAAGGCACCACCACCATCCATCCCCTATCACCCCAATAGCTGGAGTCCACCCGGACAACCCCCTAGAATCGCCGCACCCTCAAAGGAGACGTCTGCATGCTGATGGTGATTTCCCCCGCCAAGACCCTCGATTTCGAAACACCGCCGGCCATCGAGCGCTTCACCCTGCCGCAATACCTTGACCACTCCCAGGAGCTGGTCGAGCAACTACGCGAACTTTCGCCGGCCCAGATCAGCGAACTGATGCACGTTTCCGACAAGATCGGCGGCCTCAACGCAGCACGGTTCGGCAGTTGGAACCCGGCGTTCACCCCCGCCAACGCCAAACAGGCATTGCTGGCCTTCAAAGGCGACGTCTATACCGGCCTCGATGCGCAAAGCCTCGGTGACGCCGATTTCGATTTCGCCCAACAGCACCTGCGCATGCTGTCCGGTTTATATGGCCTGCTGCGTCCCCTGGACCTGATGCAACCTTATCGCCTGGAGATGGGCACGAAACTGGCCAATGCCCGGGGCAAGGATCTTTACGCCTTCTGGGGCACCCGCATCAGCGAATGGTTGAACAAAGCCTTGGCCGAACAGGGTGACGACGTGTTGTTGAACCTCGCCTCCAATGAATACTTCTCGGCGGTTAAACGCAGTGTCCTGAAGGCACGGGTGATCGATACCGAATTCAAGGACCTCAAGAACGGCCAGTACAAGATCATCAGCTTCTACGCGAAAAAAGCCCGGGGCCTGATGAGCCGATTTGTCATCGAACAACGCATTAATAATCCCACTGCACTAAGGGAGTTTGATGTGCAGGGTTATCGCTACAACCCCGAACAATCCACCCCGGAAAAACTGGTCTTCTTGCGCGACCACGCCCCGCAATAACGCAATACCTCTTTCAGGCCCCGATAAGGGGCCTCGATCACTTCGCTGGATGTCATCCCGATTCCCCTCCCTACTTGCCACTTTCTTGGCGCCAATAAAACAAACACACACCGCGCTAACTTTTCTTTCACTCGACAAATGTCAGATTTTTCCGTAGTGGCACGGAAATTTTTCATCAGTAGTGGCACAAAACTATCTACCCCCCTCAACTCCCCGAAACTAAAGGCTAAAAACGTGAGTGCTATCACTATGAGGGCAGTGCCATCTAGGCAGATATTTCGAAAAATTTCGAAAATGGCGATGAGCGGATCGGAACTATGTCAAAACGCACGGCTCATACCACCCGTAACGATTCTCGCCGAGGATGTACGAGATAACTTACGTGGCACGTCGTCCGGAGTAACAGAGTTGTAACGACAACTTAGCGAAACGGTCGTCTAATTGGATCCACCCTGAAGGACGGGAGATAATGCACCATTAGTATCCCCTACAAGGCCAAGGCCGCGCCCCTATTAACGTGCTCCCCCGAGCACACAAGCTTCTGATTTTGTGGGCTTTTTGCCAGGAGTCTGAAGTGAAGGATCTTTTGCACCGACGTCCCGCCAACGAGGACTGGCTGCATAACAGGGCAGGTCATAACAACTAGGCCGCTTTGCGCACAACTTGAGTGCAATTATTTAGACACTCGGAACTTTGTATGCCTGCACACGGCACTGTGGCGCCTGCATTCCACACTTCCGAGTGCACGATGACCGCTGAACACTATTAACTCCGGCCATTTAATGGCGTGAAAACAGAGGTAAATGCGATGCGCATTAGCATATTTGGTTTGGGTTACGTCGGTGCAGTATGTGCCGGTTGCCTGTCTGCACGGGGCCATGACGTAGTTGGCGTAGATGTCGCCAAAGACAAAATCGACATGATCAACGCGGGTAAATCCCCGATCGTTGAACCGGGTCTTGGCGAGCTGTTGGCGCAAGGCATTCAAACAGGTCGGTTGCGTGGTACTACCAACTTCGCCGAAGCAATTCGTGATACCGATCTGTCGATGATTTGCGTCGGCACGCCAAGTAAGAAGAATGGCGACCTGGAACTGAACTACATCGAAGCAGTGTGCCGTGAAATCGGTTTTGTACTGCGCGAGAAGACCACCCGCCATACCATCGTGGTCCGCAGTACCGTACTGCCAGGCACCGTGGCCAACGTCGTTATCCCGATCCTCGAAGATTGCTCCGGCAAGAAAGCCGGCGTTGATTTCGGCGTTGCGGTAAACCCTGAGTTCCTGCGCGAAAGCACCGCGATCAAGGATTACGACCAGCCGCCAATGACCGTCATCGGCGAGTTCGACAAAGCCTCGGGCGACGTCCTGCAATCGCTGTACGAAGAACTCGATGCGCCGATCATCCGCAAGGACATCGCCGTCGCCGAGATGATCAAGTACACCTGCAACGTGTGGCACGCCACCAAGGTCACCTTCGCCAACGAGATCGGCAACATCGCCAAGGCTGTCGGCGTTGATGGCCGTGAAGTAATGGACGTGGTCTGCCAGGACAAGGCCCTGAACCTGTCCCAGTACTACATGCGCCCAGGCTTCGCCTTCGGCGGCTCGTGCCTGCCCAAGGACGTGCGCGCCCTGACCTACCGTGCAGGCTCCCTGGACGTGGAAGCACCGCTGCTGAACTCGCTGATGCGCAGCAACGAATCCCAGGTGCAGAACGCATTCAACATCGTATCCAGCCATGACAAGCGCAAAGTCGCCCTGCTGGGCCTGAGCTTCAAGGCCGGCACCGATGACCTGCGTGAGAGCCCGCTGGTAGAGCTGGCGGAAATGCTGATCGGCAAGGGCTACGACCTGCGCATCTACGACAGCAACGTCGAATACGCCCGTGTCCACGGTGCGAACAAGGATTACATCGAGTCGAAGATCCCTCACGTCTCGTCCTTGCTCAACTCCGACTTCGACGCGGTGATCGACAGCTCCGACATCATCATCCTCGGCAACCGCGACGAGAAGTTCCGCACGCTGACCGAGAACGTACCGGAAGGCAAGCAGGTCATCGACCTGGTTGGGTTCATGTCCAAGGCCACCTCTGCGAATGGCCGGACCGAAGGCATCTGCTGGTAAGTCTGTTAGCCGGCCGGGGCTCGCCCCGGCCGGCATTTCGCCTGCCTTAACCCATCGGGCCGCCCCCAGGGCCCGCCCGAGATAGAGACGGATGCAGATTATGCACAGGCTAAAGCACGGCCTGCTTCAGGCCGCCGGTTGGCTGTTTTACTTGAGTTTACTGATGGGCATCGCCACGGCGTTGCCCACGTCCACGTTCGACGCCGAATCCAAGGACTTCATCTTCCTGATCGGCGCCGTGGGCATCTGGCGTTACTCCATGGGAGCAACGCATTTCGTGCGCGGCATGATCTTCCTGTACATCGTCTACCCACACCTGCGCCGCAAGGTTCGCAAGTTGGGCAAGGCGGCGGACCCGTCCCATGTGTACCTGATGGTGACCAGCTTTCGCATCGATGCGCTGACCACCGCCCAGGTCTATGGCTCGGTAATTCGCGAAGCCATCGAGTGCGGGCTGCCCACCACCGTGGTCTGCTCCATCGTGGAAATGTCCGACGAGTTGCTGGTCAAGAGCCTCTGGGCCCGCATGAACCCGCCCGAGCACGTCAAGCTGGACTTCGTGCGCATCCCTGGCACCGGCAAGCGTGACGGCCTGGCCTACGGCTTTCGCGCCATCTCCCGCCACCTGCCAGACGATCGCGCGGTGGTCGCGGTGATCGATGGCGACACCGTCCTCGCCGAGGGCGTGGTGCGCAAGACCGTGCCGTGGTTCCAACTGTTCGGCAATGTCGGCGGCCTGACCACCAACGAATATTGCGAAGTACGCGGCGGCTACATCATGAGCGAGTGGCACAAGCTGCGTTTCGCCCAGCGTCACATCAACATGTGCTCCATGGCCCTGTCCAAGCGCGTGTTGACCATGACCGGACGCATGTCCGTATTCCGCGCGACCGTGGTCACCAACCCGGACTTCATCGCCGACGTGGAAAGCGACTCGCTGCAACACTGGCGCCTGGGCCGCTTCAAGTTCCTCACCGGCGATGACAAATCGAGTTGGTTCAGCCTGATGCGCCTGGGCTACGACACGTTCTACGTGCCAGACGCGGCCATCAACACGGTTGAGCATCCGCCGGAAAAAAGCTTCATCAAGGCGAGTCGCAAGTTGATGTTCCGTTGGTACGGCAACAACCTGCGGCAGAACTCCCGGGCCCTGGGCCTGGGTCTGCGGCGTCTGGGCCTGTTCACGTCGGTGGTGCTGTTCGACCAGCGCGTCTCGATGTGGACTTCGCTGCTGGGCTTGACCGTGGCGATCATCGCCAGCATCAAGTACGGCACCGCGTTCATCCTGGTGTACCTGCTGTGGATCGGCATCACGCGGCTGCTACTGACCCTGTTGCTGTCGTGCTCCGGACACCGGATCGGCCCGGCCTACCCGGCGATTCTCTATTACAACCAGATCGTCGGCGCGATGGTGAAGATCTATGTGTTCTTCCGCCTCGATCAACAGTCCTGGACCCGCCAGCCCACCCACCTGACCCGTGATCTCGCCAGCTTTCAACGTTGGTTCAACACCTGGTCGTCTCGGACCATGACCTTCTCCGCCGGCAGCATCTTTGTCGCCGTGCTGCTGACGATGGTCTGACCGAACTTGCCTGAATTAACTAGGAAATCGCCCCTATGAACACCGCCGTGAATGTCAACGTAGTGCATGAATCCGAAGCCCAACGCCAACACGCCCGGGTCAAAATCCCGGCCAAGTTGCGCTTCTTCGGCCCAGACCGTACGCCCATGGAAGTCAAGGTCCTGGACCTGTCGGCCGGTGGGCTGTGCTTCAACGCCGGCCAGATGCCGCTCAAGGTTGGCGAGACGTACAAGGCCCGCCTGCAGTTCGTGATCGACAACCTTGGCCTGGCCATGGACGTGGAGCTGCAAATCCGTTCCCACGACCGCCAGACCGGCCGCACCGGTTGCCAGTTCCAGAACCTGGAGCCGCGTGACATCTCGACACTGCGCCATATCATCACCTCGCACCTGGCCGGCGACATCGTAGGCGTCGGCGACGTGCTGGCGACGTTGCAACGCGACAACTTCACCAAGGCCCGCAAACAGAAAGATGACAACGGTGGCATGAGCGCCTTCGGCCGCCTGCGCGCCGTGACCTTCAGCCTGGGCATCTTCATTGTCGGCCTGGCGGCGTTCGGTTTCATCTTCAAGTCGGTATACGGCATGTACTTCGTCAGCCACGCCCAGGCCGGCATCGTCAACGTACCGGGCATGGCCATCACCATGCCGCGCGACGGCACCGTGCAGAGCCTGGTCAAGGCCGACGGCCTGGCCGCCAAAGGCGCTCCGCTGGCGACTTTCAGCACCAGCATGCTGGACGTACTCAAGGGTCACCTGGACGACAACCAGCTGCAGCCGGCCAAGGTTGAAGAGCTGTTCGGCAAGCAAATGACCGGCACCCTCACCTCGCCATGCGACTGCATCGTGGCCCAGCAACTGGTTTCCAACGGCCAGTACGCCAGCAAGGGCGACGTGATCTTCCAACTGGTTCCACGTGGCGCCGAAGCCAACGTTGAAGCGCGTTTCTCCTATCGCCAGTTCGGCGACGTGCGCCCAGGTACACCGGTCAGCTTCCAGGTGGCCGGCGAAGACACCACCCGTACCGGCAAGATCGTCAGCAGCACCAGCCTGAAAAGCGCCGACCTGTCTTCCGATATCCGCGTGCTGATCCAGCCCGACGAAGCCCTCGACAGCGCACTGGCCGGCCGTCCCGTGGAAGTCGTCAGCGATCGTGGCCCAAGCCTGAACTGGCTGATCGACAAAGCCATGGCCGTTGGTCTTTAAGTCGAGGATATGCCCGTGATCACTCCACAAAACAACAATGCGCCGCGTTCCCTGTGGGAGCGAGCTTGCTCGCGATGGGATCGACGCGGTCTGTCTGAGACTCCGAGCAGCCTGCATCGCGAGCAGGCTCGCTCCCACACAGGCTATGCGTTGTGTGCCTTGGCACTGGCCGTCAGCCTGGCCGGTTGCGCCGGCCTGCCCGACCAGCGCCTGGCCAACGAAGCCCTCAAGCGCGGCGACACGGCGTTGGCGCAGCAGAACTATCAGCAACTGGCAGATCTGGGCTACAGCGAGGCCCAGGTGGGCCTGGCCGATATCCAGGTGGACAGCCGCGACCCCGAGCAGATGAGAAAGGCCGAGGCGACCTACCGCGCCGCCGCCGATATCTCGCCGCGCGCCCAGGCTCGCCTGGGTCGCCTGCTGGTGGCCAAGCCCGGATCCACCGAGGCTGAAAGACACGAAGCCGAAGGCCTGTTGAAAAAAGCCTTCGCCAACGGTGAAGGCAATACCTTGATCCCGCTGGCGATGCTGTACCTGCAATACCCCCACAGCTTCCCGAACGTCAACGCCCAGCAGCAGATCAGCCAATGGCGCAGCGCCGGCTACCCGGAAGCCGGCCTGGCGCAGATCCTGCTCTACCGCACCCAGGGCACGTACGACCAGCACCTGGACGAAGTGGAAAAGGTCTGCAAGGCCGCCCTGGCGACCACCGATATCTGCTACGTCGAATTGGCCACGGTCTACCAGAAACGCGGCCAGCCGGAACAACAGGCCGAGCTGATCAAGCAGATGCAAGCCGGTCACGCCCGCGGTGTGGTCTCGGCCCAGCGTGTAGACAGCGTCGCCCGCGTCCTGGCCGATCAGAGCCTGGGCAAGACCGACGAGAAAACCGCCCAGTCGTTGCTCGAAGGCATCGCCCCCGGCTACCCCGCTTCCTGGGTCAGCCTGGCGCAGCTGCTTTACGATTTCCCCGAGCTGGGTGACGTCGACAAGATGATGCAGTACCTGGAAAACGGCCGCGCCGCCGACCAGCCGCGCGCCGAGCTGTTGCTGGGCAAGCTGTATTACGAAGGCAAGTGGGTGCCCGCCGACGCCAAGGTCGCCGAGGCGCACTTCCAGAAAGCCGTGGGCCGTGAAGTGGCGGCCGATTATTACCTCGGCCAGATCTATCGCCGTGGTTATCTGGGCCAGGTGTACTCGCAAAAGGCTCTGGACCACCTGCTCAAGGCCGCCCGCAACGGCCAGAACAGCGCCGACTACGCCATTGCCCAGCTGTTCTCCCAAGGCAAGGGCACCAAGCCCAACCCGGTCAACGCTTACGTGTTCAGCCAGTTGGCTAAGGCACAAAACACCCCGCAGGCCACCGAGCTTGCCCAGACCCTCGAAGCACAATTACCGCCGGAACAACTTGCACAAGCGCAACGCCTGCTACAACAAGAGCAGGCCATTCGCGGCGCCATGAGCCCCGATACGCTGGAACTGCAAGCCCTAAAAGAAGATGACGGCGAGGAACCTCTATGAAGCTTTTGAAGCTCAACCCTTTTGTACAGGCTGGTATTGGCCTGTCGTTTGCCCTGCTGTGGTCCTGCCCGACCCTGGCGGCGCTGACCGAAAGCAAGAATTTCGGCCTGGAAGTGAAGATCACCGGCCAGTCCGAAGATGACCGCGACCTCGGCACCCAGAGCGGTGGCGACGTCAACGGTATCGGCCTGGACCTGCGCCCTTGGATCTATGGCGAAAGCGGTAACTGGAGCGGCTACGCCATGGCCCAGGCCGTGACATCCACCGACATCATCGAGACCGACACGCTGCAGCAGTCGGATGACGCGCCCCAGCAAACCGACAGCGGTGATCGCGAAGCCGAAAAAAGCTACCTGGCAATGCGCGAATTCTGGATTGGCTACAGCGGCCTCACGCCTTATCCGGGCGAACTGTTGAAGTTCGGTCGCCAGCGCCTGCGCAACGACGACGGGCAATGGCGCGACACCAACATCGAAGCCCTGAACTGGACCTTCGACACCACCCTGCTGCGCGCCAACCTGGGCGTGGCCGAGCGTTTCAGCGAATACCGCACCGACCTCAAGGAACTGTCGCCCCAAGACGAGGATCGCCTGCACGTCTACGGTGACGTGGCGTACCAATGGATGCCAGGCCAATGGGCCGGGATCCGCGCGCACCACACCCATGACAACGGCAGCCTGGACTACCCGACCCCGGGCGAAGCCACCGACACCCTGGACAAGACCCAGAATGGTGACCTGACCTGGCTCGGCCTGGAAGCCAACAGCGATGCCTACAACTGGCGCAACACCAACACCGTCAATTACTGGGCAAGCATCACCGGCATGACCGGCGACCGCGACACCGTCAACCCGCTCGACGCCGACGGCACCCGCCCCGCGCAGCTCAAGCGCAGCGACGACGTTGACGGCTGGGCCACCGACCTGGGTATCCGCCTGCGTCTGGATCCGCAATGGCAAGTCGGTGCGGCCTACGCCCGCGCCAGCGAGGACTACGAGCAGAACGGCCTGCAGAGTAACCGCTCGAACTTCACCGGCACCCGCTCGCGCGTCCACCGTTTCGGCGAGGCCTTCCGTGGCGAAATGGCCAACACCCAGAGCGCCAGCCTGTTCGGCTCCTGGCAACTGCGCGACGAATACGACGCCAGCCTCGTGTACCACAAGTTCTGGCGCGTGGACGGCAACCAGGCGGTGGGCAGCAACGGCATCAATGCCGTGCAAAACAACACCGACGACGTGACCGGCGCCATCTTGTCCACCTCGACCCTGCCGCTGCGCGACGGCGAGAAGGACCTGGGCCAGGAAGTCGATCTGGTGGTCACCAAGTACTTCAAGCAAGGCCTGTTGCCGGCTGCGCTGAGTCAATCCATAGATGAGCCGTCGGCGCTGGTGCGCTTGCGTGGCGGCGTGTTCAAGCCAGGCGACGCCTACGGCAAAGAGGTCGATTCGTACATGCATCGTGCCTTTGTCGACGTGATCTGGCGCTTCTGATGCGAACGGCCATGGGAGTGCCCGATATGAACCGCTACCTCAGGAACAGCCAGGCGATGAAGGGTTCGATCAGCCTGTTGGCCGCAGCGATGCTGCTGGCCGGCTCATCGGCGTTCGCCAACGTTGAACCGGCGGTCAAGCCGGGCAACGTGGTCAAGGAGCTGCAACGAGCCAAGACCTACACCGTCAGCAGCGCGCCGACCGCGCCGCTGGAACTGGCCGCGCCAACCCTGCCCGACCTCAAGGGTTATACCGCCGAAGCGGTCGCGGCGAAGATTGTGCGCAGCAAGCCCGGCAAAGTCAGCGTGCGCCGGATGATGCAGGAAAACGCCTTGAAGGACTTCATCGGCGGCGACAACAAGATGGCCGAGTGGGTGGTGCGTCAGCACGGCATCCCGCAGGCCATCTTCATCGACGACGGTTACATGAACCTCAAGGACCTGGTCAAGAAAGTGCCCAAGCAGTACCTCAAGGAAACGTCGCCAGGGGTGTTCCTGGCGCGGATCCCGATTGTCGTGGGCGAAAAAGGCATCCTGGAAATCGACAAGCAGACCCAGGAACTGCGCCTGTCCCAGGAGGGCGGCTCGTTCCTGGTCAACGATGGGCACATGTTCATCCGCGACACCAAGGTCACCGGCTGGCGCGAAAAGGACAACGGCCCCGCCACGTTCCGTTCGCCCAACGAGTTCCGTCCGTTCCTGCTGTCCTGGGGTGGTACCGAGACCTACATCGTCAATACCAAGATGGCCAGCTTCGGCTACGCCAACAGTAAGTCGTACGGCGTGAGTATTTCCCAGTACACGCCGAACATGGCCAAGGTCCTCAAGCGCCCGGAACCGACCGGCTGGATCATCGGTTCCGAGTTCTCGGACATGTGGTACGGCTTCTACTGCTACGAAACGGAAGACTTTGTGATCAAGGGCAACACCTACAAAGACAACATCGTCTACGGCATCGACCCCCACGACCGTTCCCATCGGCTGATCATTGCCGACAACACCGTTTACGGAACCAAGAAGAAGCACGGGATCATTATTTCCCGTGAGGTCAATGACAGCTTCATCTTCAACAACCGCAGCTACGACAACAAGCTCTCGGGCGTGGTGATCGACCGCAACAGTGTGAACAACGTGATCGCCTACAACGAGATCTACAAGAACCACACCGACGGCATCACGCTTTATGAGAGTGGTGACAACCTGTTGTGGGGCAACAAGGTGATCAGCAACCAGCGCCACGGCATCCGGATTCGTAACAGCGTAAACATCCGACTGTACGAAAACCTGTCCATGGCCAACGGCCTGACGGGTCTGTATGGCCACATCAAAGACCTGTCCGACACCGACCGCGACATCAAGCTCGACCCGTTCGACACCGAGGTGTCGCTGATCGTGGTCGGCGGCGAACTGGCCGGCAACGGCAGCGGCCCGCTGTCCATCGACTCGCCGTTGAGCGTCGAGCTGTACCGCGTGTCCATGCTTGCGCCGACCAAATCCAGCGGCATCAGCTTCACGGGGATCCTGGGCGAACGCCAGGACGAAATCCTCGACCTGCTGGTGCGCCAGCAAAAAGCCGTGCTGATCGACCCTGTTGAAAGCCAGACCGAATTGCGGGACTGAGGAATGACCTTTATGAACCCACGCATGATCAAACTTCTGGGCCTGTCCGCCCTGACCGCCGGCATTCTCGCCGCCGCAAGCGGCGCGCGCGCCGATGAAGTCAAAGCACCGACCTTTACCGCCGAACCTTGCTGCAACCTGTGCCCGGCTGCCCATGACGCGAAAAACTACACCACGCGCTACCAGCAGAACTTCACCACGCTGGTCCAGGCCCAGGGCGATTGGCTGTTCCGTACCCAGGAAGACCTGCGCACGGAGTTCAACACCACGCCGGCCGGCTACAAGCGCATGCAGCAGTTGCACGATGCGTTCAAGAAAAAAGGCGTAGAACTGGTGCTTGTCTACCAGCCGACCCGGGGCCTGGTGAACCGCAACAAGCTCAACCCGCAGGAAAAGGCCGCCTTCGACTACGAGAAGGCGCTGACCAACTACAAAACCATGCTCGGCCGTTTCGCCCAGATGGGTTACGTGGTGCCGGACCTGTCGCCGCTGACCAACGAAAACCTGCCCGAAACCCTGCCGGCCCATGATTTCTACTTCCGTGGCGACCAGCACTGGACCCCGTACGGCGCCCAGCGCACGGCGAAGATCGTGGCCGAGAAGGTCAAGCAGATCCCGGCATTCGCTGACATTCCCAAGCGTGAATTCGAGACCAAGAAGTCCGGCCGCATGGGCAAGACCGGCACCCTGCACAACATGGCCGGGCAACTGTGTGGCACCAGCTATGCGATCCAGTACATGGACCAGTTCACCACCGAGCCCAAGGGCGAGGCGGGCGATGGCGACCTGTTCGGCGATGCGGGCGACCCGCAAATCACGCTGGTGGGCACCAGTCACAGCGGCAAGAACTACAACTTCGCCGGGTTCCTGCAAGAAGCCATCGGCGCCGACATCCTCAACGTAGCCTTCCCGGGCGGCGGTTTCGAGGGTGCGATGATCCAGTACCTGGGCAGCGAAGAGTTCCAGAAGAACCCACCGAAGATCCTCATCTGGGAATTCTCGCCGCTGTATCGCCTGGACCAGGAAACCATCTACCGCCAGATGATGGCGCTGCTGGACAACAACGGTTGCGAAGGCAAGCCGGCATTGATGAGCAGCAAAGCCAAGCTCAAGCCGGGCAAGAATGAATTGATGGTCAACAGCAAGAATATGGACCTGCGTAACGGCAGTCACCAGATCGATATCCGCTTCGCCGACACCTCGGTGAAAACCTTGCAAGCCACCCTCTGGTACATGAATGGGCGCCACGAGGACATCAAGATCGAAAAACCGAACACCTCCGAAACCGACGGACGTTTCGCCTTCCAATTGCGCACCGACGAAGACTGGGCCTCGCAGAACCTGCTGGCTGTCGAAGTCCAGGGACCCGAAGCCGGTAAAGAACCACTGCAAATCGAAGCGAAAGTCTGCAAACGCAATGCATCTCCGCAAGCCGAGCAACAAACGGCTCAAATCGGACAATGAGGTCTCGTCTCATGACCAGAACCATGCGCACCCGAACGTTGAAAACGCTGTTGGCTCCGTCCCTGCTGACCCTGGCGATGTTCGCCGGGGCCACGCAGGCCGCGGCGCCACTGCGCCCGCCACAGGGCTACTTCGCACCGATTGAAAAGGTCAAGGAAGGCGACGGCGGCAAGGGCTGCGAGGCAGTGCCGACGCCATACACGGGCTCGCTGCAGTTTCGCAGCAAATACGAGGGCTCCGACAAAGCTCGCGCAACGCTGAACCTGCAATCGGAAAAAGCCTTCCGCGACAGCACCGCCGACATCACCAGGATCGAGCGCGGCGTGAGCAAACAAGTCATGCAGTTCATGCGCGACGGTCGTCCCGAGCAGCTTGAATGCACGCTGAACTGGCTGACCGCCTGGGCCAAGGCCGATGCGCTGATGTCCAAGGACTTCAACCACACCGGCAAGTCCATGCGCAAATGGGCCTTGGGCAGCATGGCTTCGGCCTATGTGCGCCTGAAGTTCTCCGAGTCGCGCCCGCTGGCGAACCATCAAGAACAGGCGCAACTGATCGAAGCCTGGTTCAGCAAGATGGCCGACCAGGTGGTCAGCGATTGGGACAACCTGCCGCTGGAGAAAATCAACAACCATTCGTACTGGGCCGCCTGGTCGGTCATGGCCACGTCCGTGGCGACCAACCGTCGCGACCTGTTCGACTGGGCCGTCAAGGAATACAAGGTCGGCGCCAACCAGGTTGATGCCGAGGGCTATCTGCCCAACGAACTCAAGCGCAAGCAACGCGCCCTGTCCTACCACAACTACGCCCTGCCACCGCTGGCGATGATCGCCAGCTTCGCCCAGGTCAACGGCGTGGACCTGCGCCAGGAAAACAACGGTGCCCTCAAGCGACTGGGTGAACGAGTGCTCGCCGGGGTGAAAGACCCGGACATCTTCGAAGAGAAAAACGGCGAAGAACAGGACATGAAGGATCTGAAGATCGATTCGAAATTCGCCTGGCTCGAACCGTTCTGCAGCCTCTACACCTGCTCCGAGGACGTGCTGGAACGCAAGCACGAAATGCAACCGTTCAAGACCTTCCGCCTCGGCGGGGACCTGACCCGGGTGTATGACCCTTCGCGGGAGAAAGGCGAGAAAGGAAGCTGACACTGGTCTCCCTGCCTGAAAGGGAACCCTGTGGGAGCGAGCTTGCTCGCGATGACGGCGGCACATGCGACTGCGATGCAAGCTGAACCACTGCTATCGCGAGCAAGCTCGCTCCCACAAGGGAAAGTGGTCTGTTTCAAATGCAATGACCCCCCGGTTTTCATGGGGGGGTTTGGGGGGGCTCTGGCCCTTGACTGTTGATTCAACAAGGAGAGATCGGGATGGTATTTTCATCCAATGTGTTCCTGTTCCTGTTCCTGCCGATCTTTCTCGGCTTGTACTACCTGAGCGGGCAACGCTATCGCAACCTGCTGCTGCTCATCGCCAGCTATGTGTTCTATGCGTGGTGGCGCGTGGACTTCCTGGCCCTTTTCGCCGGTGTCACCCTGTGGAACTACTGGATCGGCCTGAAAGTCGGTGCCGCCGGCGTGCGCACCAAGCCGGCCCAGCGCTGGCTGCTGCTCGGCGTGGGCGTGGACTTGGCCATCCTGGGCTACTTCAAGTACGCCAACTTCGGCGTGGACAGCCTCAACGCGATCATCACCAGCTTCGGGCTCAACCCGTTCATCCTGACTCACGTGCTGCTGCCGATCGGCATCTCGTTCTACATTTTCGAGTCCATCAGCTACATCATCGACGTGTATCGCGGTGATACGCCGGCCACGCGCAACCTGATCGACTTCGCGGCATTCGTGGCGATCTTCCCGCACTTGATCGCAGGCCCCGTGCTGCGTTTCCGTGACCTGGCCGATCAGTTCAACAACCGCACCCATACGCTGGACAAATTCTCCGAAGGCTGCACGCGCTTCATGCAGGGCTTCATCAAGAAAGTCTTCATCGCCGATACCCTGGCGGTGGTGGCGGACCACTGCTTCGCTCTGCAGAACCCGACCACGGGCGATGCCTGGCTTGGCGCCCTGGCGTACACGGCGCAGCTGTACTTCGACTTCTCCGGCTACAGCGACATGGCCATCGGCCTGGGCCTGATGATGGGTTTCCGCTTCATGGAAAACTTCAAGCAGCCCTACATCAGCCAATCGATCACCGAGTTCTGGCGTCGCTGGCACATCAGCCTGTCGACCTGGCTTCGCGATTACCTCTACATCACCCTGGGCGGTAACCGCAAAGGCACGCTGATGACCTATCGCAACCTGTTCCTGACCATGCTGCTCGGTGGTCTGTGGCACGGCGCGAACATCACCTACGTGATCTGGGGCGCGTGGCACGGGATCTGGCTGGCGATCGAAAAAGCCGTGGGCATCGACACCAACCCGCGCAGCATCAACCCGATCCGCTGGGCACTGACGTTCCTGCTGGTGGTGATGGGCTGGGTGATCTTCCGCGCCGAGAACCTGCACGTCGCCGGCCGCATGTACGGCGCGATGTTCAGCTTCAACGACTGGTCGCTGTCGGAACTGACCCGCGCCAACCTCACCGGTTTGCAGATCGCCACGCTGGCGGTGGCCTACATCACCCTCGCCTTCTTCGGCCTGCGGGACTTCTACACCAACCGTCCGCCGGTCAAGGCCAAGCCTGAGGTGAGCGCCGAAGCCAATGGCCCGGCCACCGCGCAACCGGGGCTGATCAAAGCCGTACCGGGCGACAACCCGTCGACCATCCATGAACCCGGCTACACCGTGGGCGTCGAAGCCCAGGTGCAACCGGCCTACTGGACCGTGGACTGGTCACGCTATGTGATGCGCGCCCTGGTACTGCTGTTGTTCATCGCCTCGATTCTCAAACTGTCGGCGCAAAGCTTCTCGCCGTTCCTTTACTTCCAGTTCTGAGGGATCCGGACATGACCCGCTCATTACGCATCTTCTACGTCGCGCTGTTTATGTTGATCCTGACGGCGCTGGGTATCTGGTCGATGCGCAGCTTCCTAGGCTTCAGCACCAACCCCGATGCGACCGTGCTCAACGGTCGCTGGGCCAAGGCCGTGGAAACGCACTACGACGATGAATTCCCGATCAAGCGTCTGGGCACCAACATCTGGGCCGCGCTGGACTACAAGCTGTTCAACGAAGGCCGCAAGGGCGTGGTCCTGGGCCGCGACCAGTGGCTGTTCAGCGACGAAGAGTTCAACCCGATCGTCAACGAAGAGCAGAACCTGCAAGGCAACTACGCGCTGATCGAAGGCGTGCGCCAGAAGCTCAAGGAACAAGGCATCACCCTGGTCATGGCGATCGTGCCCGCCAAGGCCCGGCTGTATCCCGAGCACCTGGGTGAAGTGAAGCCGTCGAGCATCCACGCCAACCTGTACCAGGACTTCCACGCCCGCGTGGCGACGGACAAGATCCTCGCTCCTGATCTGCTCGGCCCGCTGCAACAGGCCAAGCAGAGCGGCCAGCAAGTGTTCCTGCGCACCGACACTCACTGGACGCCGGAAGGCGCGCAAATTGCCGCGGAACATCTGGCCAAAGCCATTGCCGAACGCACACCACTGAATGGCGAACCACAGCGTTTTATCACCGAGCCTGCGGAGAAGATCATCCACAAGGGCGACCTGCGTCAGTTCCTGCCGCTCGATCCCCTGTTCGAAAACCTGATGCCGGCCCAGGAGCCGCTGGTCAAGCGCAACACCCGCGAAGCCGACGACCAGCCGGCCAGCGATGACGCGTTGTTCGCCGATGCCCAGGTGCCCGTGGCCCTGATCGGCACCAGCTACAGCGCCAACCCCAACTGGAACTTCGTCGGTGCTCTCAAGCAAGCGCTGCACAGCGACGTCGTCAACTACGCCGAAGACGGCCATGGCCCGATTCTGCCGATGCTCAGCTACCTCAAGAGCGACGCCTTCAAGAACAGCCCGCCACAGGTGCTGATCTGGGAGTTTCCTGAACGTTATCTGCCCGTGAACAACGAGATCGGCGACGCCGATCCGCAATGGGTCGCCGAACTCAAGCAAGCCGGCACCCGCCAACAGAACGTAGCTGCTAACACACAATCCGAGACGCCCGACCGGGCGCAAAACTGAAAGAGAGGTCCATCATGACTTTCAACACTACTCCTCGTCGTCTCGCTGCTCGCTCCTTCAAGGCCGTTGCCCTGGTCGCCAGCATGAGCGCCCTTTCCTTCTCAGCCTTCGCCGGTGACTCGGCCCTGTATGGCCCTGTCGCGCCGAAAGGCTCGAGCTTCGTGCGGGTCTACAACGCCAGCAACGCCGAAGTCAGCGCCACCGTCGGCAGCACCAACATCAGCGACGTGGCCCCCTTGGCCAGCAGTGACTTCAGCTTCATGCCTGGCGGCGACTACAGCGCCAAGGTAGGGAGCCAGACCGTACCGGTTAAACTGGCCTCCGATCACTATTACACCCTGGTCAACAACGCCAGCGGCCAGCCACAACTGATCGAAGAACCACCGTTCAAGAACAAGCAGAAATCCCTGGTCCGCGTACAGAACCTCAGCGACAAGAAGCTGACCCTCAAGACCGCCGACGGCAAGACCGACGTGGTTAAGGAGGTAGCGGCCAAGGGCCGTGGCGAACGTGAAATCAACCCGGTGAAAGTGTCTCTGGCTCTGTACGAAGGCGACAAGAAAGTCGGCGATGTGAAGCCAGTAGCCCTTGAGCGCGGCGAAGCGGCCGTACTGTACGTGACGGGTTCCGGCAGCAGCCTGTCGCCGGTCTGGGTCAAGCGCCCGGTGTCCACCCGCTGATGAGTTTTTCTGACTGACGCTTCACCTGTGGGAACGAGCAAGCTCGCTCCCACAGGACACAGGTGTCATTCGGATACGGAACAAAAACAAGAGAGTGAAACGACAGAACGCAGTAGCTCTAAAACCATTTTTGCTTCAAAGGAGTAACAAACATGATTCCGGTGATCTTGTCAGGTGGTAGTGGCTCACGTCTTTGGCCGCTTTCGCGCAAGCAATTCCCTAAACAGTTCCTGGCCCTGACCGGCGAACACACCCTGTTCCAACAGACCCTCGAGCGCCTGGTGTTCGAAGGCATGGACACGCCGATCGTGGTCTGCAACAAAGAGCACCGTTTCATCGTCAACGAGCAGCTGTCCGCCCAGAATCTGGAAGCCCAGCGCATCCTGATGGAACCGTTCGGTCGCAACACCGCGCCGGCCGTGGCCCTGACCGCGATGATGCTGGTCAACGAAGGCCGCGACGAACTGATGCTGGTACTGCCGGCGGACCACGTCATCGAGGATCAGAAAGCCCTGCAACGCGCATTGGCCCTGGCCACCGTGGCGGCCGAGCGTGGCGAAATGGTGCTGTTCGGCGTCCCGGCCACCAAGCCGGAAACCGGCTACGGCTACATCAAGTCGACCAACGACGCCTTGCTGCCTGAAGGCGTGAGCCGCGTGTCCCACTTCGTCGAAAAACCCGACGTCAAGCGCGCTACCGAGTTCGTCCAAGCCGGCGGTTACTTCTGGAACAGCGGCATGTTCCTGTTCCGCGCCAGTCGCTTCCTCGAAGAGCTGAAGAAACACGATCCGGACATCTACGACACCTGCCTGCTGACCCTTGAGCGCAGCGAGCAGACCGCCGACACCATCACCTTCGACGACGCCACCTTCGCCTGCTGCCCAGACAACTCCATCGACTACGCGGTGATGGAAAAAACCCAGCGCGCCTGCGTGGTGCCGCTGTCGGCGGGCTGGAGCGACGTCGGTTGCTGGGCATCGCTGTGGGAAGTCAATGCCAAAGACACCAACGGCAACGTCACCAAGGGCGACGTCGTGGTCCAGGACAGCCGCAACTGCATGATCCACGGCAACGGCAAGCTGGTGTCGGTGATCGGGCTGGACAACATCGTCGTGGTCGAGACCAAGGACGCCATGATGATCGCCCACAAGGACAAGGTCCAAGGCGTCAAGCAACTGGTCAACACCCTCAATGCCCAGGGCCGCACCGAAACCCAGAACCACTGCGAGGTCTATCGTCCGTGGGGTTCCTATGACTCGGTGGACATGGGCGGTCGCTTCCAGGTCAAGCACATCTCGGTCAAGCCGGGCGCGTGCCTGTCGCTGCAGATGCACCACCATCGCGCCGAACACTGGATCGTGGTCAGCGGCACCGCCGAAGTGACCTGCGACGAGAACGTGTTCCTGCTGACCGAAAACCAGTCGACCTACATCCCGATCGCGTCGGTTCACCGCCTGCGCAACCCGGGCAAGATCCCGCTGGAAATCATCGAAGTGCAGTCTGGTAGCTACCTGGGCGAAGACGACATCGAGCGCTTCGAAGATATCTACGGTCGTTCCACCCCACTGGAGCGCGGCGTGTCGGTGAAGACTATCGCCCAATAAGATCAGCAACGACCAGCCAGACAAGAAGCCCTCATCCAGCCCACTGCGTCCCCTATCCGCAGTGGGTTGGGTGGGGGCTTTTTTTGCCTGGTCACATTCTCAGAGGTCTTTGATTCTGCTTCGCGAAGGTTTTCCATTTTGATAACGACGAAGCTGGTAAAGCGTTTAGTTTACCGGTTCGAAAATATGCATGTTTCAGTTCGTTAGAGGTTACATGACCAGAATCGATCATATATTTAGCCATATTGCCCCCCCAATGCATGAATTTTCCGCCCAAAATCTTTGTAAAATATCCCGTTTTATAAGTCGCCCCTGGAAATATTTCGGTGAAAACCTGATAAGCAAAATAATCAGTCACGTACTCATCATAATTACTATTTTCTTCGTTCAGATGAGCGTCATGTTGAAAACCAACATACGCATGCGAAGAATGATGCAAGCTTTCGTGAATAATGGTCGAGCGAATCTTACTCACATCCAGCTGACCATTTTCCGAATAATCTGGAGCGGTCACCCCCATATAAACAACCCCTTCCGGTGACGTCCATGCGGCCGGATTGACACTAAGGTTATCCTGATCAAACTGCATTGTTTCATTACCCGGAACCGCTCGGATCCGCGCGAACAGTTCCTCATGGGAAACGTCTTTTATTACGAGTGATCGCTCGGGAGAGCCGGACAATTTACTGATTGTTTGGGCAAGTAAAACAATGTCCACGTAGTCTTTTGTCTCCCATGAAACCGACGGAGTATTTCCTGGTAAGTTCGGAGGTGCCAACCCAATAGGTTCGAATACCTTCTCGACTAAATTAGGTACCGGCGTCGGTAGCAGAATGGGGCCTGCAAGTCCTGGTGGCGGGGGAGGAGGCCCCGGCGCAGAAGGCGGTTGGGGAATAAATGGCAGCGGCCTGAACGGCGGAGCACTGGGTATAAACGACGTTTTACTTCCTTTATCACTCGTCGCCTCTTCCTTTATGCGCCCATCCGTATCCACAAAAGTAAGCGGATTGTTTCCCACCATCGCGTATAGATTCAAACCGTCTATGCTCCCAGCCGGATCCGGATTCATCCACCGCTGCAGCCCAGGGCTGTAATAACGAAAACCATAATAATAAAGCCCCGTCGCATCCCGCTCCTTGCCCGAATAACGAACCGTCTTGTACCCCACCTCGATCGCATTTTCTCCCGCCAGATAAGCCGTCTCGCCAAAAGGATAAAAATGCTCACGGCTGATAATCCGCCCATCAAGGGCGACCTCCAGGCCGACCGAGCCCAGATGATCGGCAACGCTGAACCGGTAAGCGTCGTTGTCTCCGGTCGGCGGCGTACTTTCCCAATGCAGGACCCGAACCTCGCTGAGCCCGCCCTGGGCGACGATCACTTGCAATGCCTCGCCCGTGCCGCCGTCGGCACGCAGTTCCAGCCCCGGCAGATAACGCACCTCGGAGGCCAGCGTGCGGGTGCCGGTCTGCAAGGTGCGCAGCTTGCGGGCTCGTTGCCCGCCGCCGTCGTAGCGATACGTCTCGCTGTCGTTGAGCCCCGAGTCGCGCTCGATGGGCGTGACCGACCTCAACTGGTTGCGCAGATCCCAGGCCAGGAACCGACCGGCGTCCAGTTCCAGGCAATTGCCCCGTGCATCGAACGCGGCGGCGATTTCATCCTCGGTGGGCGGCACGCCGTTGCGGTAAGGCAGGCAGCGATTGCTGTGGCGAGCCGCTTTGATTTCCCGGCCATGCCTTTGGGCGCCGACGTGAGTCAGCTCCAACAGGTTGCCAGCCTCGTCGTAGCGGTAAGCCTGTCGGTAGTTGCTGACCGCCGCCGGGTCGTTGCGTCCTAGCGAGTCGGGGCCTTGGTTGACCGTTCCCGCCTCCCACCCCGTGGCTTCGATCAGTTGATAAAGACTGTCGTACGTGAAGTGGCTGATCGGATCGATGCGTTGGTTGGCGAAGTAGCGGATCGCCTGGGCCTGGTCTTCGATGCTCAGCACATTGCCCATGGGGTCGTAGTCGTAGCGCAAGTGTTGCAGCACCTGGTCGGCACGCTTGGCTTGGCGTTCGGACAAGCGTCCGTCCTCTGGGTCATACGTGAGTGAAGTCAGCACGCCGTTGCCGGCTGTTTCCTGCTCGATTTGTCCTTGGGCGTCGTAGCGAATGTCGCTCACCAACGCCTGCCAATCGTCTTGCCCCTCCAACAGCAATTGGCTGCCTGACAGCCGGCCATCGAGCGTAAGGCCTTGTCGGTGTCGATTGCCCCTGGCATCGACACGCTCCAGTACATCGCCCAACGGCCCAACGCGCCACGTCGAAACGGCGCCGTCTCCAGGCTCCAGCAGGTGCTCGCGATCGCCCTCGGCCTCCGGCCAATCGGGGAGAGCCGCATCGAGGATGAAGCGGCGATCCTGCATGAGGTTATGCCCGGTCAAGGCAAAGGATGCCAGCGACAAGGTGCCCGCCGTGTCGTCGTGGCGGATCAATTGCCCGTACTGGTTGTGGTCCTGATCGCCCTGGCCCGGATAGCCATACGTCAGGCGTTCGGTACACCGGCGCGGCTGCCCGCTGCCTTGTTCGAACACCGCCACGGGGCGAAGCAGTTCGTCATGGAGCAGGTCGCGCTGCGTCCCTCGGCTGTCCCAACCCAGCAGAACTTCACCGGCGAAACCCGGCAGATCGGCCTGCCGACCGGCATCAACGCTGTCTGCCCGCAGCGTCGTGCCGGACAGTGAATAAAGCATGGAGAGATTGGCGGGCGTCGATTCGTCGTTTTCCTGCAAGATCCATAAACGCGGATCCCACTGTTTCACCGCGTGCCCAGCCACGTCAAAGAGGCTGCGGTTGATGCGCCGCTGCGCGGGAGCAATCTCCTGGCTGCGGCAGTAGCCCACCGAGCGAACCGGCAAGCTTCGCGGGTCGACAGCGATTAACGTCGGCGTTCGATGATCCATGCCCATCAGTGGAGCTCCGCGTGTCCAGGCTATCGCAGCACATCTAACCAACGGTGGCTCAAGGCTGCCTACTGTCAGATATGACAGTCACGACCGACGGTATACGAAGAAGAACTCCCAGGCTGCCGAAATGCGTCAATGCGGACTTCATCGCCCGCGCAACCCCGGCAAGATCCCGCTGGAAATCATTGAAGTGCAGTCTGGTAGCTACCTGGGCGAAGACGACATCGAGCGCTTCGAAGATATCTACGGTCGTTCCACCCCACTGGAGCGCGGCGTGTCGGTGAAGACTATCGCCCAATAAGATCAGCAACGATCAGCCAGACAAGAAGCCCTCATCCAGCCCACTGCGTCCCCTATCCGCAGCGGGCTGGGTGGGGGCTTTTTTATGTTCCTGTCAATCAAGACGAACCCCAATATCATCCAGGGAAGGGAATCCATTCTTTAGTGCCTCTTTTCCGGTAAGAAACTATATAAGCGGCCGGAATTGGCGTGATGAAAGTGAGTTCTACTGTTACAGGCGGAATCATCGCAACAAAGTCGGCGTTCTCAAGCGAGTCATCGCTCATCAGAAGGCGAGCACTCAGCCGTCCTTTCGGTTTGAACTCAAACGGTTGTTGAAGACCTAAGGTCCGATTGTTGATCTCGCGCTCTTTTAGCCCAGGAATTTCCATTCGATACAGATAATTTCTGGTGTCGCCATACCCGCCAGAATCCTCGTCCATTCCCAAAGACACATAACCTGGGACCGGACTTCTTACATGTTCACTGGCGAGCGTATTGAAACCTTTGCTCACCACTGCGTTCCGAAAATCCTTCTTGATTTCCAGGCCTCGGTTATCTCTGGGATAAAAGCCGCCGGCTTTCAATATTTGTTCAGGAGAACGGTCATCGCCTCTCATTGCCAAAACTTTGCCGGACGGGGTAAGTGTTAGGGTATGCGGGCCGACCAGCATCTTTCCTCCCTCAATCGAGGGAGTTTGCGCAGCCTCATACATCTCTGCCGAACTGGTGCTTTCTAGTGGCGGTCTCACCGACCGCTCAGACACTAGCCCCAGCGTAAAGGGAGGCGGATTTTGTTTCGCCGTAAATGCGCGGTTCTCGGTCCCTCCCTTGGCAAGGGTCGTTGGAGCGTCTCGAGTCGTGCGGGCAGGTTCAAACAGACTTCTTATTTTACTGACATCTCCTCTGTTCTGCTTCTCAGGCATGAGCCCGTCACCGTCAACGAAAGTCACGGGAGTGTTTTTGACCATACGATACATATTCAAACCATCGACCGCGCCAGCCGGGTCCGGATTCAGCCAGCGCTGCAACCATGGGATGTAATAACGAAAGCCATAGTAATAAAGCCCCGTTGCATCCCGTTCCTTGCCCGAATAACGCACCGTCTTGTAACCCACCTCGATTGCATTTTCCCCAACCAGATACGCGGTTTCGCCAAACGGATAAAAATGCTCCTGGCTGATGATCCGCCCGTCCTCGGCCAGCTCCAGGCTCACCGAACCCAGATGATCGGCGACGCTGTATCGGTAGCAATCATTCTTCCCGGTGGGCGGCGTGCTTTCCCAATGCAACACCCGAACCTCGCTGAGCCCGCCCTGGGCGACGATCACTTGCAATGCCTCGCCCGTGCCGCTCTCGGCACGCAACTCCAGCCCCGGCAGATATCGCACCTCGGCAGCCAGCGTGCGGGTGCCAGTCTGCAAGGTGCGAAGTTTGCGCGCCCGTTGTCCGCCGCCGTCGTAGACATACGCTTCGCTGTCGTTGAGCCCCGAGTCGCGCTCGATGGGCATGATCGAATTCAGCTGATTACGCAGGTTCCAAGTCAGGAACCGGCCCGTGTCCAGCTCCAGGCAATTGCCCCGTGCATCGAACGCGGCGGCGATTTCATCCTCGGTGGGCGGCACGCCGTTGCGGTAAGGCAGGCAGCGATTGCTGTGGCGAGCCGCTTTGATTTCCCGGCCATGGCTTTGGGCGCCGACGTGAGTCAGCTCCAACAGGTTGCCAGCCTCGTCGTAGCGGTAGGCCTGTCGGTAATTGCTGACCGCCGCCGGGTCGCTGCGTCCTAGCGAGTCGGGGCCTTGGTTGACCGTTCCCGCCTCCCACCCCGTGGCTTCGATCAGTTGATAAAGACTGTCGTACGTGAAGCGGCTGATCGGATCGATGCGTTGGTTGGCGAAGTAGCGGATCGCCTGGGCCTGGTCTTCGATGCTCAGCACATTGCCCATCGGGTCGTAGTCGTAGCGCAAATGTTGCAGCACATGGTCGGCACGCATGGCTTGGCGTTCGGACAAGCGTCCGTCCTCTGGGTCATACGTGAGTGAAGTCAGCACGCCGTTGCCGGCTGTTTCCTGCTCGATTTGTCCTTGGGCGTCGTAGCGAATGTCGCTCACCAACGCCTGCCAATCGTCTTGCCCCTCCAACAGCAATTGGCTGCCTGACAGCCGGCCATCGAGCGTAAGGCCTTGCCGTTGTCGATTGCCCCTGGCGTCGACACGCTCCAGTACATCGCCCAACGGCCCAACGCGCCACGTCGAAACGGCGCCGTCTCCCGGCTCCAGCAGGTGCTCGCGATCGCCCTCGGCTTCCGGCCAATCGGGCAGAGCCGCATCGAGGATGAAGCGGCGATCCTGCATGAGGTTTTGCCCGGTCAAGGCAAAGGATGCCAGCGACAAGGTGCCCGCCATGTCGTCGTGGCGGATCAATTGCCCGTACTGGTTGTGGTCTTGATCGCCCTGGCCCGGATAGCCATACGTCAGGCGTTCGGTACACCGGCGCGGCTGCCCGCTGCCTTGCTCGAATACCGCGACAGGGCGAAGCGAGTCGTCATAACGAATATCGCGCTGTGTTCCTCGACTGTCCCACCCCAGTAGAACTTCACCGGCGAGACCCGACAGATCGGTTTGCCGGCCGGCATCGACGCTGTCTGCCTGCAGCGTAGTGCCGGACAGCGAATAAACCGCTGAAAGATTGGCGGGCGTCGATTCGCCCGTTTCCTGCAAGGCCCACAAGCGTGGATCCCACTGTTTCAACGTGTGCCCAGCCACGTCAAAGAGGCTGCGGTTGATGCGCCGCTGCGCGGGGCTATCCGCACGGCTGCGGCAATAGCCAATCGAACGAACCGGCAAGCTTCGCGAGTCGACAGCGATTAACGTCGGCGTTCGATGATCCATGCCCATCAGCAGCAGCTCCGTAAAGTGCCAGGTAACCCGGCACATCTAACCAACGGTCGCGCAAGGCTGCCTACTGTCATGTATGACAGTGACGACGGACGGTGCAGGGCAGATGAATATCCATCGCCCGCGCCCTTCGGTAGGATGTGGCGATAGGAACGGAGGCTTCAACATGCTTATCGGCGTCGCGCTGGTCATCACCTGGCTCATCCTGCTATTGCGCTACCCGGCCAAGGCCTTGCCGGTTTCCCTGGCGGCGTTCGTCGGGCTGGGGCTGGTCGCGGCGTGGGTGCTTTGGCAGGAAAACCGCGAAACCCGGCAACTGGATCGCCTGGATCTGCGCATTGCCTATGCGCCTGAGCGCTGCCCTGCTGATCGTCCGCTGTCGTTGAGCCTGAAAAATGGCAACGACGTGCCGTTGACCGAGCTGCACTGGCGTATAGCGGCCTACGCGCCCGGCGACACCATCAACCTGGCCGAAAACGTCTACAGCTCACCCCGCTATCGCGGCCCTGGCGAACTGCAACCTGGCGCCGGCTGGCAAGACTGCCTGCCGTTGCCGCCGTTGCGCCCCGGCTATCGCCCGCAAACCTTGGAGTTTCGTGCCGAGCGGTTGCAGGGTAGTTTTTCCAACTGATTCCATCACAACGTTACCCAAGGAAAGCGCCATGCCCGTTGCGTTGATCACCGGATGTTCCAGCGGCATCGGCCGCGCCCTCGCCGACGCGTTCAAGGCCGGCGGTTACCAGGTCTGGGCCAGCGCGCGCAAACCCGAAGACGTGGCGCAGCTAAGCGCTGCCGGTTTCACAGCGGTGCAACTGGACGTCAACGACGGCCAGGCATTGGAGCAGTTGAGCGAGCGGATCAACCAGCAACACGGCGGCCTCGACGTGCTGGTGAACAATGCCGGCTATGGCGCCATGGGCCCGCTGCTGGACGGCGGCGTGCCGGCCATGCAGCGCCAGTTCGAAACCAACGTGTTCGCCATCGTCGGCGTGACCCGCGCATTGTTCCCCGTGCTGCGCCAGGCCAAGGGGTTGGTGGTCAATATCGGCAGCGTGTCCGGTGTGCTGGTCACTCCATTCGCCGGCGCCTACTGCGCCTCCAAGGCAGCGGTACACGCCCTGAGCGATGCGTTGCGCATGGAACTGGCGCCGTTCGGCATCCGCGTGATGGAAGTCCAGCCCGGCGCCATCGCATCCAGCTTCGCCAAGAACGCCGGGCACGAGGCCGAACAGTTAATCAGTGAGCAATCGCCCTGGTGGCCGCTGCGCGACGGCATTCGTGCCCGCGCCAAGGCATCCCAGGACAACCCGACCCCGGCCAGCGAATTCGCCGCCGCGCTGCTCAAGGCTATCCAACAGCCCAAGCCACCCCGCCTGCTGCGCCTGGGCAATGGCAGTCGTGCATTGCCGCTGATGGCGGGTTTATTACCCAAGGCGCTGCTGGAGAAGGGATTGATGAGACGGTTTGGGTTGGGTCGGGCGCTTTAATCATAAAGGGGCAACGAGGAGCGTTCTTTGTGGCGAGGGGATTTATCCCCGCTCGGCTGCGCAGCAGTCGCGATTGACAGCGGTTTCGACCGGAATGCCGTGGTGTCTGGTTTAGGGCTGCTGTGCAGCCCAACGGGGATAAATCCCCTCGCCACAGAAGATTTATGCAGCCTCAGCGCTTAGGTTCTACCACCACCGTACACGTCATCCCCGCCGCCAGCAGCACGTCATCCGGCACTTCGTCCAGATGAATGCGCACCGGCACCCGTTGGGCCAGGCGTACCCAGTTGAACGTGGGGTTCACGTCGGCGATCAACTCACGGCTCTGGGGATTGTCACGGTCGTAGATCCCCCGGGAAATACTTTCCACGTGGCCCTTGAGCACCTCGCCACTCATCAACTGCAATTGCGCGGAATCCCCGACCCGCACCTTGGGCAGCTTGGTCTCTTCGAAAAAGCCATAGACCCAGAACGAATTCATATCCACCACGGCCATTTTTGCCTCGCCGATGCGCGCGTAGTCGCCACGGTGCACGTTGAGGTTGGTGACGTATCCGTCCACCGCCGCGCGAACCTCGGTGCGGGCCAGGTTCAGCTCGGCCGCCTCCAGCTGCGCCTGGGCGTGCTGGTAGTCAGCCTGGGCTGAATCGGCGATGTTGCTGGCGTCGTCACGGTTCTCCCTTGAGATCACCAGGCTGTCCAGATCGGCGCGCCGATGGGCATTGATCTTGCGCATCTCCCAGGTGGCCTTGCGTGACGCCACCAGGGAGCGCGCCTGCTTCACCGCGATGCGGTAGTGCTCGGGGTCGATGCGCATCAACAGGTCGCCTTTTTTCACCAACTGATTGTCGCGCACCGGCACCTCGACCACCTCCCCGCTGACATCGGCAGCGACATTGATGATGTCGGCCCGTACCCGGCCGTCGCGGGTCCAGGGCGTGTTCATGTAATGCACCCACAATGTCCGGCCGATCCACAGCGCCAGGGCCACGATCAACAACGTCGCCAGCAGGCTGAAAAACTTTTTCATCGCATCGATCTCAACGGTAGACCGTCAGCGCCAGCGCGCCGAACAGACAAGTAAACAGACTCAGGCGCAGCAGCGCCGGGTGCCAGAAAAAACGGTACAGGTCCAACCCCGACAGGAACCGATCCAACGCCCAGGCCAGGCCGGCGGCGATAAAGAACATCAAGGTCATGGTGGGCATGTAGACGCCGTGGAAGGCGATTTCACGGGGCATGTTCAGGTTCCTGGGAAAGCGGCATGGCATGGCCGGCCAATGGCGATTGCGGGTCGAGCAAAGAGGTACGGATGAAGTGCAGGTAGCTTTTCACCCGGCGCAGGGCCGAGGTGTCGAAATGCGGGGCGAAAGGTTCGTCGGTGGCCTGCACGCGGCTGATGGCGTGATCCACCGCCACCAGGGCACGCTCCAGATTGTTCTGGCCGGGCTGGCGGAATAGCCGCACCAGCGCACGCCCCATCCCCCGAATCGCCTGGCGCCATGGCTGGCTCTCGGCGTAGGCCGGATGCACCGGTAGCGTCGCCTGCTCCTTGCGCAACTCGATGATGGCGTGGCCGATTTCCAGCACTACGAACATCCAGCGCAGCAAATCCCGTTGCACCCGGGGTTGCCCCGCCGCCAGTCCGTAGGCTTGGTGCAGCAAGTCCCGGCTGCGGCTCTCGAAACCCGAGGCCAAGCCCTTGAGCTTGCCGCTGATGGCGAACACCACCTGTTCGCGCAGGTCCTGTTCAAGCCGACGCCACAGCCAGCGGCTGTTGGGCGGCAGGATAATCGCGCCGGCGGCGGCACATACGAGCATGCCGAGGATCATCGCAATGTAATCGTTGATGAAGGTGTACGGGTTGTAGACCGTCAGGTTGTCCGGCACCGAGCCGGTGCAGAAAAAGATCAGCAACCCCAGCCCGACTCCGGCGTATTGCGGGCGGGAACTGAGGAACGAGCCCACGACGATCACTGGCGTCAGCATCACGCAGAGCAAGGGAAAACCGTCGATCAATGGAAAGACGAAAAACATTTCGACGAAGCCGATCAGCGCCCCTAACAACGTGCCGCAGGCCATCTGGAACGCCATGCGCTTGGGGTTCGGCGTGGCGGCGGACAGCCCGACGGTGGCAGCGGCAATCATCGTCATGGTCGCGCCGCTCGGCCAGGCGGTGGCGACCCAATAGCTGCCCAGCACCAAGAGGATGAACGCAGCGCGAAAACCGGAAGCGGCTGCCGCCAACCCGTTGGTCTGCGACACGAAGGGCTCGTCCCAGCGTTCGCGTTCGTGGCGGTCGTCGGCCAGGGATGCGTGGGTCTGGGCGTAGCCGTGCAGGTCTTCGACAAACCGATATAACAGCTCGTAGGCGGTATGAAAATCCAACTGCTGCGCGTCACTGGGATCCGTCTCCAAAAACTGCGCGCGCAATCGACGGACCTGGGCCGGCAAGTCGGCCTTGTAGTCTGCCAACGCGGCCGCCAAGCGCGCCGCATCAGCATCAATCAAGGGCCGTGCGCTGAAACCATCGAGCAGTTCGGCGAGGGTTTGCAATCCGGGCTCGATGGCGCTCGCCACCGAGTCCGCCGTGCCAGTGCGCAATCTTTCGAGCAATTGGTGCAAGGCGTTGAATCGGGTAGTGATGCCCATGAATTCGCTGTTCAAGCGACTGAGTCGGCCGTTGCGCCGGCGCATGTGCGGGTCTTCGAACACCGTCACGCTGCGCAGGCCCTCCAGGCCCACCGCTTCGGCGATGAAACCGACGTTACGCGCCTCGAATGCCTCGGGTTGGCTGCGCCCGCGCAAGCCGTCGGTGACGAACAAGGCGAACACACCAAAGCGCTGGTAAAGCGCGTTGCGCATGGCGGCACTGGCGGTTTGCGGCAGGATCGCGGCGCTGACCGCGGTGGAACAGAGGATCCCCAGGGAAATTTCCAACACCCGCCAGACCGCCGCCATGAAGGCACCCTCGGGATGGGCCAGGGCCGGCAGGCCGATCATCGCCGCGGTGTAGCCGGCCAGCACGAAACCATAGGCGCGAAAGTTGCGATAACGCGCCGCCCCCGCCGAACAGATGCCCACCCAGATCGCCAGGCACCCGAGGAACAGCTCGGTGTGCTGGGCGAACAAGGCGATCAACGCAACCATCACCGCCGAGCCGGCCAACGTGCCGAGCAAGCGATAGAAACTTTTGGCGAACACCTGCCCGCTCTGCGGTTGCATGACGATGAACACCGTGATCATCGCCGTGCGCGGCTGCGGCAGCTCCAGGCGCATCGCCAGCCACAACGTGAGGAACGCGGCCAGCAAGACCTTGAAGATGTAGACCCAGGTCACGCCGTCGCTGCGGGCCCAGTCGAAGAAACCACGGCGCCATTCGAGGCGATACAGCATGAGTAAATACGTCACGGAGGGAGCACTCAGCATCGTGGCGAGGGAGCTTGCTCGCGCTTGGGTGTGCAACACCCATGGGCGGAAACCGGGGCCGCTTCGCAGCCCAGCGGGAGCAAGCTCCCTCGCCATGGGCCATTGCTTGCAACAGGCATGTCACTGCCAGCCTCCAGCCCGCCGCCCAACGCGGTGACCAGATCGGCATGGGCACTCAGGCGCGCCGCCTCCACCCGTTGTTGCACCTGTTGTCGCTTGAACAACAGGCTTTGGGCATTGAGCACGTTGAGGTAATCGGTGAGCCCACGCTGGAACGCGACCAGCGCAATGTCATAGGTGCGCTGTGCCGCGGCAACGGACTCGGCGGCGAAAGCCTGTTGTTTGTCCATCGACTCGCGGCGGATCAACTGGTCGGAAATGCTCTTGAGTGCGTTCACCAACGTCTGGTTGTAGTGCGCCACGGCAATATCGTAGCCGGCGGTCGCCTCGCCCAATTGCGAACGCAGGCGACCGCCGTCGAAGATTGGCAACGAGATCGCCGGGCCGACGTTGTAGGTGAGTTTCTTGCCGGTCAGAAACTCCAGCGCCCCGCCGCCGGTGGCCATGTAGCCCAGGCTGCCTACCAGATCGACGTTGGGGTAAAAGCCGGCCCGGGCCACATCGATACCCCGTGCCTGGGCTGCCACTTGCCAGCGTCCGGCAACCACATCCGGGCGTTGGCCGAGCAGTTCGGCGGGCAACGTGGACGGCAGCTTCAAGGCAGCACCCAAGGCCAGGGTCGGACGGTGCAAGCGCGCACCGTCTCCCGGTCCCTTTCCCGCCAGCGCGGCCAGTTGATTGCGGCTCAAGGCGATGGCTTCGTCGAGGGCGTCGAGTTGACGATGGGTTTCGGGCAATGGCCCTTGGGCCTGGCTGACTTCGAAGTGCGTGCCGATGCCTCCATCCAGGCGTTTCTGTGCGAGTTCGAGGATCTGCTCTTGCTGACCTAGGGTCGCAGCGACGATGTCGCGCTGGGCATAGTGCAGCGATAACTGGATATAGGCGCGCACGATGTTGTTCTGCAATTCCAACTGCGCCTGGCGCGCCTCGGCGACGCTGACATGGGCCAGGTCGACGGCCCGCTCGCTGGCATTGCGCTCGCGACCCCACAAGTCCAGGGCGTAGCTCAACCCCAGGGCGGCGTTATTGTCCCAAGTAGTGGTATCGGCCAGTTCGCCAGGGCCGTAGAACTGGTCGGTGGGCCAGTTGTGGCGCTTGAGTGTGGACTCGCCATTGATCTGCAGTGACTCGGCGGCCTCGGCGACTCCGGCCATGGCCCTGGCCTGGCGGACCCGCGCGGCGGCCATGGCCAGGCTCGGGTTGTCTGGCACGGCCAAATCGATCCAACGATCGAGTTGCGGGTCGCCATAGGCTTTCCACCACTGGCGGTTGGGCCAATGAGCGTCGTGGGCAGCCTCGCGAATCGCCTCGTCGGTCGCCAATTGGTCGGGCGATAACGCCTTGCCTTGCGGCGCAATTGCTCCCGTGCCGATGCAACCACTGATGGTTAACGTCAAAACCCAAACACTGAGAGTCTTCAGCTCTCTGCTGATGCAACGCGGCACGGGCGCAATATTCCTAAAAGAAGGGGCTGACGACGGTCTGCGGATGACTGCAAGGCCTGTGGGAGCGAGCTTGCTCGCGATGGGGTCCTCGCATACAACACTGAAGTGAATGCCCAGACGCCATCGCGAGCAAGCTCGCTCCCACAGGTCCTTGACACCAGATCGCTCTGCATTGGCAGCAATTCTAGGGACCGCCCCCGATAGCGATAAGCCGACCTTTCTGTGAATCTTTGTTACCGTAAACGCGATAATCAATAAGTCGGGTCCCGTCACGCTGTAACTTCATGTCACAATTTGACACCTCCCAAGAGAGCCCTCCATGGACACCTTGCAAAACATGCGTGCGTTCAGCTGTGTTGCCGAAGCCGGCAGCTTCACCGCCGCCGCCGCGCAGCTCGACACCACCACGGCCAATGTCTCGCGTGCGGTTTCCAACCTGGAAGCCCATCTGCAAACCCGCCTGCTCAATCGCACCACCCGACGCATCGCCCTGACCGAGGCCGGCAAGCGCTACTTGCTGCGTTGCGAGCAGATCCTGGCGTACGTCGAAGAAGCGGAAGCGGAGGCCAGCGACGCCCATGCGCGTCCGGCCGGGCAATTGAAAGTGCACACCATGACCGGCATCGGCCAGCATTTCGTGATCGACGCCATCGCCCGATATCGCAAGACCCATCCGGATGTCACCTTCGACCTGACCCTGGCCAACCGGGTGCCGGACATCCTCGACGAGGGCTACGACGTCTCGATCGTGCTCGCCAGCGAACTGCCCGATTCAGGCTTCGTCTCCCAGCGCCTGGGAATCACCTACAGCATCGTCTGCGCATCGCCCGCCTACGTGAAGGCCAGCGGCTGCCCGCAGAAACCCGCCGACCTGCTCAACCATGCCTGCCTGCGCCTGGTCAGTCCGGTCATTCCGCTGGAGAAATGGGTGTTCGACGGCCCGGAAGGCCAGGAAATGGTCACCGTCAACAATTCACCGTTCCTGGTGAATTCCGCCGATGCCATGAAAACCGCCATCACCAGCGGCATGGGCGTGGGTGTACTGCCGGTGTATGCCGCCATCGAGGGTCTGCGCAACGGCACGCTGGTGCGGGTCATGCCCAACTACCGTTCCCAGGAACTGAACCTCTACGCCATCTACCCATCGCGCCAGTACCTGGATGCGAAGATCAAGACGTGGGTCGAGTACCTGAGGGGATCGTTGCCGGAGATTCTGGCGGCGCACCAGGCCGAATTGACGGCTTATGAATTGAGTGGAAGCCTGACGGGGCCACGGGTCGCGAACTGAATCCGCGACCGGCGCCGGGGACAATATCAGCGTTTGCCCATCGAGCGGCGCGTACCGGGAGGCGCGGCGCCGGGGGTCTTGGTATGGCCGTTCTTTGCGCCATTCTTGTACCAAGGCTGTTGCCCGGCCCCCTTGGCGGCCGCCAGTTCGCCGGGCTTGAAGGGAAACTTGAACGCCGGGATCGCCGGTTTTTCTTCAGCGCTGGAAACATCGCTGTCCGTCTGGGCAGACGGCTCGCCTTGCAAGCGTTCGTCCGCGGACGATGGTGTCGGGGAAGTCATGTAAGGCTCCGGGCGGGTATGCCGGGCTCGCTAGGTGAGCCGCGAAACGCAGCAGTATACCCGCCCGGAATCGCGGTGCCACGAAGCAGATTCCATGGCGGCGCTCCGTCCGACGGAAAACCGGGACGAAACTGACAGCCCTGACAGCTAGCCGTCACCTTCCTGACCGCCTCGCAACGCTATATAAGACAGATAGAAATCCCACCGTCCCGAACCGGCTCTTCGCATCCATGCTCATTCAGAAAAAAACCGTCCTGCTCGTCGCGCTGTTGGTCGCCTTGGGCGCACTGGTCCTGTGGTTCTCTATGAAACCCGCCGCCACCAAACCCAGTGCCGCCAGCGCCGTACCGGTAAAGGTCGTGACCGTGGTGGAAAAGGACGTGCCGCGCTTTGCCAGTGGGATCGGCACGGTGTTGTCGCTGCACAGCGTGGTGATCCGTCCGCAGGTCGACGGCATCCTTACCAAGCTGCTGGTCAAGGAAGGACAATTGGTCAAGAAAGGCGATCTGCTGGCAACCATCGACGACCGCTCCATCCGCGCCAGCCTCGACCAGGCCCGCGCCCAACTCGGCGAAAGCCAGGCACAACTGGCGGTGGCCCAGGTCAACCTCAAGCGCTACAAAGTGCTGAGTGTCGATGATGGCGTATCCAGGCAGACCTACGACCAGCAACAGGCGCTGGTCAACCAACTCAAGGCCACCGCCCAGGGTAACCAGGCGGCCATCGACTCGGCGCAGGTGCAACTGTCCTACACCCAAATCCGCTCGCCGGTGACTGGCCGTGTCGGCATTCGCAATGTGGATGAAGGCAATTTCCTGCGCACCAGCGACACCGAAGGGTTGTTCACCGTAACCCAGATCGACCCGATCGCCGTGGAGTTTTCCCTCCCGCAACAGATGCTTCCGACGCTGCAGCGACTGATCGCTGCCCCGGACCAGGCATTGGTCAAGGCGTACATCGGCGCCGACGGGGCCACCGGGCAATTGCTCGGCGAAGGCCGACTCAGCCTCATCGACAACCAGGTCAATACCAGCACCGGAACCCTGCGGGCCAAGGCCGAATTCAATAACGCCGCACAACGGTTGTGGCCGGGGCAGTTGGTCACGCTGAAAATCCAGACCGCCGTCGACAAGGGTGCGCTGGTGGTGCCGCCGACCGTCGTTCAGCGTGGGCTGGAGCAACCTTTCGTCTACCGGGTCAACGGAGACAAGGTGGAGAGCGTGCCGGTTGAAATGGTTTACCAGGACAGCGACATGCACATCATCAACGGCGTGAACGCGGGTGACCAATTGGTGAGCGACGGCCAGTCACGGCTCAAGCCAGGCGCCAGCATCCAGGTGATCGGCGACCCGCCCGCCGTGGCGAAGACCGGGCAGGCGCAACCATGAAGGGGCGTGGTTCGGTATCGGCGTGGTGCATCGACCATCCCATCGCCACGGTGCTGTTGACGTTCGCCCTGGTGCTGCTGGGGCTCATCGCCTTTCCTCGCTTGCCTGTCGCGCCCTTGCCCGAAGCGGAATTCCCGACCATCCAGGTCAATGCGCAACTGCCCGGTGCCAGCCCCGAGACCATGGCTTCGTCGGTGGCGACCCCGCTGGAGGTGCAATTCAGCGCCATCCCCGGCATTACCCAAATGACCTCCAGCAGCGCGTTGGGCTCGACCAACCTGACCCTGCAATTCAGTCTCGACAAGAGCATCGACACCGCCGCCCAGGAAGTCCAGGCCGCCATCAACACCGCCGCTGGCAAGCTGCCCAACGACATGCCGAACCTGCCGACCTGGCGCAAGGTCAACCCGGCGGACAGCCCGGTGCTGATTTACAGCATCAGCTCCAACCTGATGCCCGGCACCGAACTGAGTGACTACGTCGAGACCCTGCTCGCCCGCCAGATCAGCCAGATCGATGGCGTCGGGCAAATCTACATCACCGGCCAGCAGCGCCCGGCGATCCGGGTCCAGGCCTCGGCCGACCGACTCGCGGCCATCGGCCTGACCTTGGCCGACGTTCGCCTATCCCTCCAGCAGGCCAGCCTCAACCTGGCCAAGGGTGCGCTGTACGGCGAGTCGAGCATCTCTACGCTGTCCACGAACGATCAGTTGTTCAAGCCCGAGGAATACGGTGAGCTGATCGTGGCCTACCGGGACGGGGCGCCGGTTCATCTCAACGACATCGCCAAAGTCGTCAACGGTTCGGAAAATGCCTACGTCCAGGCCTGGTCCGAGGATCAGCCCGGGGTCAACCTGGTCATCTTCCGCCAACCGGGGGCGAACATCGTCGAGACCGTCGACCGCATCCAGGCGGCGCTGCCCACCCTGGAGGCCATGCTCCCCGCCGCAGTGCAGGTCAAGGTCATGATCGATCGCACCCAGACCATCCGCGCCTCGTTGCATGAAGTGGAAATCACCCTGCTCATCGCGGTGCTGCTGGTGGTGGCGGTGATGGCGCTGTTCCTGCGCCAGCTCTCGGCGACCCTGATCGTCTCGGCGGTGCTCGGGGTGTCGTTGATCGCCAGTTTCGCCCTGATGTACGTGATGGGCTTCAGCCTGAACAACCTGACCCTGGTGGCGATTGTCATCTCGGTGGGATTCGTGGTGGACGATGCCATCGTGGTGGTGGAGAACATCCACCGGCACCTGGAAGCCGGCAGGGGCATGCGCGAGGCGGCCATCAAGGGCGCCGGGGAAATCGGCTTCACCGTGGTGTCCATCAGCTTCTCGCTGGTGGCGGCATTCATTCCGCTCTTGTTCATGGGCGGCGTGGTCGGGCGCCTGTTCAAGGAGTTTGCCTTGACGGCTACCTCGACCATCCTGATTTCGGTGGTGGTGTCCTTGACCCTGGCGCCGACCCTGGCCGCCTTGTTCATGCGCGCGCCAAAGCACCCCGCTCACGCCCAACCGGGCTTCGGCGAACGCCTGCTGGGCTGGTATGAACGAGGCCTGCGCCGGGCCCTGGCTCACCAGAAGCTGATGATCGGTGTGTTCGGCCTGACCCTGGCGCTGGCGGTGGTGGGCTACGTGTTCATCCCCAAGGGCTTCTTTCCGGTACAGGACACGGGCCTGGTGCTCGGCACCAGCGAAGCCGCCGCCGACATCTCATTCCCGGACATGGTGGCCAAGCACAAGGCCCTGGCCGAGATCGTTGCCGCCGACCCGGCGGTGCAGACCTTCTCTCACTCCGTCGGTGTCTCGGGCAACAACCAGACCATCGCCAACGGCCGTTTCTGGATCGCCCTGAAGCCTCGGGGCGAGCGCGATGTATCAGCCAGCGGCTTCATCGATCGGATCCGACCCAAGTTGCTGAAGATTCCCGGCGTGGTGCTGTACCTGCGGGCCGGGCAGGACATCAACCTCAGTTCCGGCCCCAGTCGAGCCCAGTATCAGTACGTGCTCAAGAGCAACGACGGGCCGACCCTCAATGCCTGGACGCAGAAACTCACCGACAAGCTACGCAGCATTCCGGCGTTCCGCGACATCTCCAATGACCTGCAACTGGGCGGCAGCATCACCCACATCAACATCGACCGCAGTGCAGCGTCGCGCTTCGGCCTCACCGCCACGGATGTCGACCAGGCGCTGTATGACGCGTTCGGCCAGCGGCAGATCAACGAGTTCCAGACCGAGACCAACCAGTACAACGTGATTCTCGAACTCGACACACAACAGCGTGGCAAAGCCGAAAGCCTGGCGTATTTCTACCTGCGCTCGCCCCTGACCGGGGAGATGGTGCCGCTCTCCGCCCTCGCCCGCTTCGACGCTCCGACCAACGGCCCGTTGTCGATTGCCCACGATGGCATGTTCCCGGCCGCCAACCTGTCGTTCAACCTGGCACCAGGCGTGGCATTGGGGGATGCGGTGCGGCTGCTCGACCAGGCGAAGAACGAAATCGGCATGCCTGCGGCCATCACCGGCAATTTCCAGGGTGCGGCCCAAGCCTTCCAGAGTTCGCTGAAAAGCCAGCCATGGCTGATCCTCGCCGCCCTGGTGGCCGTCTATATCATCCTCGGCGTGCTCTACGAGAGTTTCGTGCATCCGTTGACCATTATCTCCACGCTGCCCTCGGCCGGCCTTGGCGCGCTGATCATGCTTTGGCTGCTGGGTCAGGATTTCTCGATCATGGCGTTGATTGGGCTGGTGCTGCTGATCGGGATCGTCAAGAAGAACGGGATCCTGATGATCGACTTCGCCATCGACGCCCAGCGAAACGGCGGGATGACGCCCCAGGATGCGATCTTCCAGGCCTGTATGACACGGTTCCGTCCCATCATCATGACCACCCTCGCCGCGCTGCTCGGTGCGCTGCCGCTGATGCTCGGCTATGGCGCCGGCGCAGAGCTGCGCCAGCCGTTGGGCATTGCCGTGGTCGGTGGCTTGCTGGTGAGCCAGGCGCTGACGTTGTTCACCACACCGGTCATATACTTGTGGCTTGAACGACTGTTACATCGACCCGCCCCTCGAAACGGCCCTGCGCCGACGGCGGCGCTGGCGAATACAGACTGAGGCCGGGCCATGCGCGTTCTGATCATCGAAGACGAAGAAAAAACCGCCGACTACCTGCACCGCGGCCTGACCGAACAAGGCTACATCGTGGACGTGGCGCGCGATGGCGTCGAAGGGCTGCACTTGGCCCTGGAAAGCGATTACGCAGTGATCGTGCTCGACGTCATGCTGCCAGGCCTGGACGGTTTTGGCGTGCTGCGTGCGCTGCGCGCCCGCAAGCAGACACCGGTCATCATGCTCACCGCCCGCGAACGGGTGGAGGACCGTATCAAGGGCCTGCGCGACGGGGCCGACGATTACTTGGGCAAACCGTTTTCCTTCCTCGAACTGGTGGCGCGCCTGCAAGCGCTGACCCGCCGCAGCAGCGCCCACGAGCCGGTGCAGGTGAGCATCGCCGATTTGTGGATCGACCTGATCAGCCGCAAGGCTACCCGGGCCGGGCAGCGCCTGGACCTCACCGCCAAGGAGTTTTCGCTGCTCAGCGTCCTCGCCCGTCGCCAGGGCGAAATCCTTTCGAAGACCGCCATTGCCGAGATGGTCTGGGACATCAACTTCGACAGCGACGCCAACGTGGTGGAAGTTGCGATCAAGCGCCTGCGGGCCAAGCTGGACGGTCCTTTCGAGCACAAGCTTCTGCACACCATCCGTGGGATGGGGTATGTGCTGGAGAATCGAGGTGAGTAACAGCATCGCGCTGCGCCTGAGCGGCCTCTTCACGCTGGTGGCGGCGCTGGTGTTCCTGTTGATTGGCGGTGCACTGTACCAGCAGGTCGACAAAGGCCTGGGCCTGCTGCCGGAAGCGGAGCTCGACGCCCGCTACAGCGTGCTTGAATCCACCGTGGGTCGGTATGGCACGCCCGAGCATTGGGTGAAGATCAACAACAAGCTGCGGTTACTGGGGGAGGAAGACAAGCGCATCCATTTCTGGATCGTCAGCGGCGACCCGCGCTTTGAATATGGCAGCCCCGATCCTCGGATTCGCGCCGTCGCCCAGGGCCCCTTGGGCAAGCATGACCTGATGTTGCCCGACCGGCACTATCCAATGAAAGTCCTGGTGAGCCAGTTCCCCGCCAAGGACCAGCGCCCTCCCCTGCGATTCATGATCGGCATCGATACCGAGACGTTCTACCAGACCCAACACCACCTGCTGGTGGCCCTGGTGAGCCTGGCCTGTATCGGTGTGCTGCTGGCCTCGTTGCTGGGTTATTGGGTGGCGCGCATCGGGCTCAAGCCGCTCATCAAGTTATCGGACGAAGCCCAACGCCTGGCGCCACCGCGCCTTTGCGGGCGGCTTCGATTGTCTCCATTGCCACCGGAGCTCGGCCAGTTCGTCAGCTCGTTCAATGCCACTCTCGACCGGGTCGAGCAGGCTTACTCCCGGCTGGAATCATTCAACGCCGACGTTGCCCATGAACTGCGTTCGCCGTTGACCAACCTGATCGGCCAGACGCAAGTGGCGCTGACCCGAGGGCGCTCGGCGGAGCATTACTTCGAAGTGCTGCAATCGAACCTCGAAGAGCTGGAACGCTTGCGCTCCATCATCAACGACATGCTGTTCCTGGCCAGTGCTGACCAGGGCAGCAAGGCCACCAAGCTGATCACGACCTCCCTGGCCGACGAAGTGGCAACCACCCTCGACTACCTGGACTTCATCCTGGAAGACGCCCAGGTCGAGGTTCACGTCAGTGGCGACGCCCAGGCCACCATCGAAATCGCCCACCTGCGAAGGGCCTTGATCAACCTGCTCAGCAACGCCGTCCAGCACACCGCGCCCGGCCAGGTGATCGCCGTGCGCATCGAAGCCATCGGCGATCAGATCACCCTCGCCGTCACCAACCCCGGCGCGCCCATCGATGGAGAGCACTTGCCGCGCCTGTTCGAGCGCTTCTATCGCGTCGACGCCTCCCGCAGCAACAGCGGCGCCAACCATGGATTGGGCCTGGCCATCGTCAAGGCCATTGCGCTGATGCATGGCGGCGACGTTTTCGTACACAGCGAGCGGGGCGCAAACACCTTCGGGATCCGTTTGCCGGCTTGAAATAAGCCACGATGTGGATTGCTCAATTCCGGTGTCACAAGCACAATCTTGCAAAAGGCCAGCATTGTTTGATGCCAGTCATCCGCGGCTGTGGATGAGCAGCCTATGGGAAGGATCCCAGCCATATGACAATGCAGATCGGAATCATGAGCGCGAGCACTGCAACACCCGCCAATATCCAACTTCCAATACGTTCGGAACGGGTACTCGTCTTGGCCAGCTCGCTGGCTGTGATTGCCATCCTGAGTATCGTGACGTTCCTGCTGATCCGTGAACACGCCAGCGCCCAGCAGGCCGCGACCCGTGCGGCGAGCAACATCGTGCAACTGATCGACGCCGACGTGCTGCGCAATGTCGAACTCTATGACTTGTCATTGCAAGGTCTTGTCGCTGCCGCAAAGCGCGACGACCTGAATGATGTATCACCCACGATCCGTCATCTCGCCCTCTTCGACCGCGCCACCGCCGCGCCTTATAAAGGCGACATACTGCTGCTCGACAAGCGTGGTGATGTGATCGCCGATTCCGCCTCGATCCAGCCACGCAAAGGTAATTACGCCGACCGGGAGTATTTCCAGTCTCATCTCCAGGATCCACGCCCGGGCATGATGATCAGCCGGCCCTTCCGCGCCCGTAGCGAACCCCACGACTGGCGCATCAGCTTCAGTTATCGCTTGAACGACGAACGTGGCGAGTTCATGGGCGTGGCCGAAGCCGCGATGCGCTTGAATTACTTCAACCAACTGTTCAAGAGCCTGAACATCGGTCACGGCGGGACGGTCAACCTGGTCAGCCGCGACGGTATCCTGCTGGCGCAAGAACCGCAGTTGGCCGAAGACGTGATCGGCAAGGATTTCAGCAAACGGCCAAACTTCGTACGCATCCTGCGCGAAGGCGACGGCAGCTTCACAGGCCTATCCAGCGTTGACCAGACCCAGCGTCTGTATACCTTTTCCCAGGTGGGTGACTTGCCGCTGATCGTGGTGGTCGCGCTCTCTTCCCAAGAAGTCTTCGCCTCGTGGCAACGCACGGCGCTTCTGGTCAGTGGCGCCACTGGCGCGCTGTGCATCAGCCTGCTCTGGCTCACCTGGCTGCTGCGCCGGGAATTGAAACGCCGCCGCAACGCCGAATGGGAGCTGGCCCAGTTGGCGTCTGTCGATCCGCTGACCGGCCTGGCCAATCGTCGAACCCTGGACCACATGCTGCAACTGGAATGGTTGCGCGCCCAACGTTCCGGCCAGCCGTTGTCAGTCCTGATGATCGACGCGGACCACTTCAAGACATTCAACGATCGCCTCGGCCATCAACGCGGTGACGAGGCGTTGCGAAGCCTGGCTCAGTTGATTGGCGAGCATGTCCGTCGCCCCGCTGACCTGGCGGCGCGTTACGGTGGCGAGGAATTCTCGGTGGTACTGCCGGAAACCACGACGGCCGGGGCATTCACGACGGCGCAGAACATTCGCGAGGCCGTGGAACAGATGCCTGGCGAGATGCCCATGACCGTCAGTATCGGCATCGCCACCTGGGTCCAGGGGCCTTACAGCGAGTTGGAAGAATTGCTGTTCGCCGCCGACAAGGCGCTTTACCAGGCCAAGGCCAGCGGACGCAATCGGGTCGTCTGCGCGATGTAGATCTATCCTTCCGCCGCCCCGCGCCCATCCAAAAATATCCGCCCCGGCAACGTAAACCCTCGCAACTTCAAAAGCGCCATCGGTCCGGCATCCAGTTCGGTGCGCAGGTGCCACGTCAGGCCCAGGCCATCGGGCGCCTTGAGCACCATGCGGTAGCGGCTGTCGCCATCGTCCAGCGCGGTGAACGTGGCCTGTTCCAGCAAGCGGATCAGCCCCCAGGCGCCGGCGTAGTCGGCGAACAACCGTTCGCCGGTGTGGACGCTGGTCCACGTCAGGCTGACGCCGGGGTAGTCGCTGCGTCCCGGCCAGCCGAAGCGCTGCCAGCGCTCCTTCTGGTTGAAGTAGTGGTGTTTCTCTCCGTTGAGGATGAAGGTGGTTTGCACCACATCGCGCACGCCTTTGCCGCTCAGTTCAAAACTCAAGCCCAGGCCGCCGTCGGTGTAGAGCACGTCGGCCAGATCGCTCAGTTGATTGACCGCCTCCAGGAATTGGGGATTGACGCGCAAACCGCGACCGTGGCGGGGATCGGCCACCCAGCGGTTGCCTTCCTTGCGCAACACGCCGCTCAACTGGCTGTGGAGAAAACGTTCGATGCGCCCCGTGTCGGCGCGGATCATTTGCCCCAGCATCGGCAACGAAGCATCGCTGGCCGTCGCGGCGAAGGGATAACGCCCGGTAAAGGCCGCGTTCCAATGCTCGACGATCGAACGCCGCCATTGGCTGTTGAGGCCCGCCGCCGACGGTTGCAGCACTCGCTGCCAGGCCTGTTCCAGCGGTTGCACGAACAGCGTTTCGCCCACGCCGCCCCATTGCGCACCGAGGCTGGCGGCCATCAGACGGCCATAGGACTGGGTATCGGTGAGGTCGATGCCCCGGCCCTGGAACACCGTCTGCGCCAGGGCCTGGGTCATTTCCATGGGGTCGCTGGCCGTGTTGATCTGTTGCAGTTTCAGGCGCACGCGGGTCACTTGGGTGAGGTAGGCCTGGAGGCTCAAATGGTCAGCGCCACCCTTGCCCAGCAAGGCCAACAACGGGCCGAACGTCGGATCCAGCGGGCCGCTCGGCAGGTCGGCCAGCGGGTCTATGGGCGGGGCCTTGTCCGGGCCGATGAGCTTGTGCGCGGACCTCATCAGCGAGTCGCCCAGGGCCGGGACGCGGGTGCCCGCTTGCCCTTGATAGGCCAGGGTATTGATCAACGCGAGCAACGGCGATTGGCGCACGTCGCTCATCAGCGTCAACTGGTCGATGACCTGTTCCAGGCTTTTGGGTTGATTGCCCCGCAGGCTGTTGAGAAACACCAGCCAGGCGCCCGCGTAGTCCTTGAAATAACGTTCGGTCAGGCGCGCCTTGAGCTCGCCGGGCGTCAAGCGCACATCGATGTCACCGGGGCGATCACTGAGCACCCAATCGATTTCTTCGCGGCGCGCCTGGGTGATGTCATCGATGGCCTGGCGCACCTGGCCCTCCCAGGCCTGGCGCGTGAACACTCCCGGCACGCTGGCCTTGCTGGAAAACAACCCAGCGGCTTTGGTGTCGCCCACCATCTGTTGCAGGCCCAGGGCTGGATAGTGCTGGGTGGCGTCGTCCAGCACCCGTTGATACAGGCTGGCCTCGGCGTTGCGTTGGCCCAATTGGTCGAGCAGCACCTGGCGCACCTGCGCCACCAACCGCGGGTCGGCCTCGATGCGCCAGTCCGGGTGCGCGGCCAGTTGCTCGGCGTAGAACTGCCACAGGTTCGGTGCGAGGGTCTGCCAGAGCCCTGACGAAATTCCGTCACGCGTGGGTTCGGCGTGGCCCAGGGTCTTGACCAACAAGGGCGCCTCGGCTTTGTCCGGGCGCGCCATCATCAGGTAAGCCTTGAGCTGATCGTAGGCCATACGCGTGCGCTCAACGCGCTCGGGGCTGCCCGGCGCCAGCTTGACCAGCGCCTCCAGTTGCCCGCGCAACCTCGCCGCCGCCGGGTCGCGCACCAGGCGGTTATTGGCCTCGACATACCGGGGCCACAACAGTTCGAGCAAGGTTTCATTGCGGTTCAAGCCAAAGCGCTGGTACCACGGCGCACCGGACACGACACGGTGATCCAGGCGAGCCAGCACATGGACGAGCGCTTCGAGCGCCAACAGTTGCTCCTCTTGGGTGGATGACTGTTGCAACGCCGTCGACAAGGCCTGCGCCTCGACGATCTGCGCCCGATTGCTCACAAAGGACAGCGCCATCCCCGCGCCCCACACCAGCGCCAGGCCCATGAACAGCCCATAGACGACTCGCGGCGCGCCCCACCCCAACCGCGCGCCGACGGCCTTGTCGCGCTGCACGCCGTGCCACGCCGGGTCCGGCCACCAGAAATGCTCGCCGTCAGCGCTTTGCGTCACGCGCAGTGGCAGGCTGAACCACAACCCTCGCAGCATCACCCCCGGGTTGAACCCACTCAACGACGGCGCCAGCGCCTGCCGCCAACGGGCAATGCCCTCGGCCTGCAAATCTCGGGACAGGCGCAGCAGGAAATCGTGGTGCATCCGCTTCTTGATCTTCATCTGGGCAAAGCCCTGGCAACGCAACGGCTCGACCAGATCCTCCAGGCACGCCTCCAACAGCGACGGCGTCACCTTGGCCGGCAACAGACAACCCACCGGCTGGCTCTCGCGCCCGTCCTGGGACCAGCCGCTCTCGCACACCTGCCACAAGTGCAACGGCAACCGTCGGCGTAGCCGCCGAGCCAGCCCCTGCAAGTGCCGCATGCCCTTGGCCAGCGTCACCGCATCGGTGCTTTGCGGTTTGTCCAGCGCCCAGACCACCCCATCCAGCGCCCGCCAACGGCGTAGGGTGAGCCATGGGTTCAACAGTGGGGTTTGCAATTCTTCCTGGACGCTGCCGCCCCATAGCAGCACGGTGCGTTCGCCTTCGAGCCATTTCTTTTTCGCCAGCTCCGGGGCGATGGCGGCGATCTGGGTGGGCTCGCCGACGATGAGCAGCAGACGGACCTTGTGGCGCCAGAGGGGGCCGTATTGGAAGCGGAGGTTTTCGCGTAGC